>JBGCDP010000362.1:0-36269 GCA_045105475.1 Anaerolineae bacterium | reverse complement strand
ACAGATCATTTTAGAAGGCTGGATTCCAAAAGAAGATGTTCCAGCCATCTTGGCGCAAGCTGACTTTCAAATCACGATGTCAGTCTCCGAAGTGCATCCACTTGCTATCATCGAGGGGATGGCGGCCGCGCTTCCGGCCGTAGTGCTGGCTGACCCGGCGATGGCTGAATGTGTAGGGAATGGGGCACTGCTAGCCAAAACTCCGGCCGAATGGATTGAGGCTGTGGACAAGTTAAGCAATTCGGCCGAATTGCGCCGATCATTAGGCGTCAAAGCTCAGCAGCAGGCTCAAAAGTACGATATCAAACAAACGATCGAGCGCACCATCGAGCTGTATCAATCCCTCATTATAACTCCGTGTTAATCAGTGCAGGTCTGTGTCCGCTAAAAATGAACAATGTGCAATTTACAGCAGACAATGAATAATTAGCTATGGCTCACAAACGAAAGAATTTAGGTGACTGGGGGGAAAAGGTGGCGGTTACTCAGCTAGAAGCAACCGGCTACACCATCTTGGCCAAAAACTGGCGCTGTCAAATCGGGGAAATCGACATCATCGCTAAAAAGGCTGGCACTGTTTCGTTTGTTGAGGTCAAGACACGCAAAGGACGTTCGGCCGGATCGCCAGAAGAGTCGATCACACCCCGCAAAGCGCAGAAGCTGATGCAGCTCGCCCTCACATGGATGGGAGAGCAAGACGATGATGATTTAGATTGGCAGATCGATTTGGTCGCCGTGGAGCTAGATACGAAAGGGAAGCTACTGCGCTGTGAGCATATTGAGAACTTTGTAACTGGGTAAGTGGCTAGTTTGAATAAATCAAAATTAAAAGCGATTCTGTATTTATTGTTGCTGGCCGGCATAGTGAGCTGTGGTGTATGGAGCCTTTACAGCTTCTTGTTTTTTTCGAGTGAGAAATACGTCGAGAATGCGCTTTGTATGCCTACCCACTATCAATCGAAGCTCGATTTAATACAGGTTCGTGGGACAGAACATTATGTGGCGGAAACTATAAAAAGGCCTCCAAAAGATGTGGCATTTTACTATGCATCCCTCTTAGACCCACAACCTTATACTGGCGTCTGGACGTCTAATGAAATTGGTATTTGGGAAGTAGGTGATATTCCAGCCGAGGTTGATAGCTCTGGTCAGCTATTTCAGTGCAAAAATAAGTTGGAAATAGATTTTTTTGATGGCCCAATGAGAGAATCAGGCTGTATTTGGATCCGAGAGTGGGAAGATAAGCATACGCTGATTGAGTACTCTTGGCGTATTTCTCCGGTCTACCGCCCGTGCTATTCAGAAATCAGAAGTTTTAAAAACACACCCTCTGATTCCAACTAAGGCAACTCAATTTCTATCGTCTGGCTAGTCTGTTTTCCGCTCTCATCAGACACGCTCAACTCAAACAAAATCGTCCCAGAAATATCAGGCAACTGAACCTTCAGCGCATATTCCCCCTGCTCACCCTCTTCCAAAATCTCTGGCTCAAGCAGAGACCGATAATCCCAAGTCAAAACAAACTCACCTGGTCCGATAATCTGCCAGCGCAACGTTATCTCATCATTCCCAGAAATTTCGGCTAAATCTGTTCCATCGATGTAAAAGTAATCGATTTCAGTTTGGACCGCTTGTGTCGCTGTCGCGGTCGGAGTTTCAGTTGGAACTGGCGTAGGCGACGCTGTTGGCGTTTGCGTCGGCCGGATTTCAGTTGGCACAAACACAGTTTGCCCAATCTCAATGCGCCGCACGTCAGCGATACAGTTGATTTCAGCAAGCTCATCTACTGTTGAGCCAGACCATTTTGCAATTTCAGAAAGTGTATTTCCAGATTGAACAGAATAACGGGTCCAACCGGCCGGTTGTTCACATTCAGCTCGTACTGTCCCAGCTGGCAACGGCGTCCATGTCGGCCGGACTTCGTTTTTGCTCTCGCCTTCGGCCTCAATCACAGGTTGAGGTATCACAACCGCGTCTGATGTTGGTGAGGCGAGCCCTGCCAAGGGGGTCGGAATAGTTACCGCTAATTCAGACGGGGAATCTGACCCATTTGCACAACCCGCACCTAAAAACAAAAGACAAAAGGCCAGCAGGCCGAACTTACTTGAAATAAGTCTACTTTTTATAAGCGAAACACATCTACTAAAAAATTCTGTATTCAAAAGCTTTATCTCCATATTCAGCTCAATCATACCGTTACGGTGAACGGGTGAACCTGACGCAAAGGTGACACAATACATATGTAACCTATGTGTACCACCCAATAAGAGCCTTCCCCTTTCCATAACCAGACATCCACAATCCTACATTTTGCTTACTTGCTCTCCATCATGCCATCTGCTACCATTTGCCCTATGTTAAAAACAGGACTTCGAATTAAATTTAATCGAGCAGCAGCGGCACAGATCTAAACGTCTGGTGCAACTGTTTCCTGTCAAAAAGAAATTAAACGGCCGCCAGACAGCTCTGGCGGTTTTTTTGTGCCTGTGTATCGGGTAAAATTAGCCAGAGTCCAAGGTTTTCTTGGCTAGGGCGGCAAAGTGTGAAAACTATCTGTGGGAAGAATTTTTCACTTCTATTGCCCAACAAAAATGCCCCAATCGGGTAAATAAGAAGGTTTTTAAGATGAAAACAAGCAACGAGATACGTGAAGCATTTCTCAGTTACTACGCTAAAGCGGGGCACGAGCGGGTAGAAAGCGCCCCTCTGCCACAAAAAGACAACCCTACTCTACTGTTTAATAACGCAGGCATGAATCAGTTCGCCAATGTGTTCATTGGGGTTGAAAACCGGCCGTACAACCGTGCCGTTACATCACAAAAATGTATGCGGGTATCTGGCAAACACAACGACCTTGAAAACGTTGGGCCATCCCCCCGCCACCACACATTTTTTGAAATGTTGGGTAACTTTTCTTTTGGCGATTACTTCAAAAAAAATGCCATCAAATATGCATGGGAATTTTTAACTCAAGAGCTAGAGCTCGACAAAGAGCGGCTGTGGATCAGCATTTACACAGACGATGACGAAGCGTTTGAACTGTGGCAGGCTCATGTCCCGGCCGACCGCATTTTACGCTTTGGCAAAGAAGAAAACTTTTGGGAGATGGGTGATGTTGGCCCTTGTGGCCCCTGCTCAGAGATCCATTATTACCTTGGTGAAATGGAAGACATGGTCCCTGAAGGGGTTAACGTCGAAGACGACTACCTCGAAATATGGAACCTCGTTTTCATGCAGTTCGAGAAAGACAGCAACGGTGAGATAACCCCACTCCCTAAACCATCGATCGACACCGGAATGGGATTAGAGCGCATCACACAGGTGTTGCAACATAAAACCAACAACTACGATACCGATCTATTTACACCAGCGATGGACATGGTGCAGGAGCTTCTACGCCACTCTGACGAAGAGCGTGCAGAAAATCTCGTTGGCTATCGTGTCATTGCTGACCATGTACGGGCGGCTACCTTTTTAATCGCAGACGGAGTACGTCCTGGCAATGATGGCCCGGATTATGTGTTGCGTATGGTGATGCGTCGCGCAGCCAGATTCGGCCGGGAGATCGGCTTTACAGCCCCTTTCATGGCATTTGTCGCCGAAGCCTTCATCCAACAGATGGGTGAAGCCTATCCAGAATTGCGCCAAAAAGCGGAAAACATCAAATACACGCTCACTCGCGAAGAAGAAAACTTCGAAGCGGTTCTTGACCGTGCGACTGTACACCTTGAACGAATTTTGAATGATCTTCGTGAAAGCGAGAAAAGTGAAATTCCCGGTGAAACCGCGTTTGATCTGCACCAAACATACGGATTGCCAATTGAAATCACCCGTGATGTAGCTCAAGAGCAAAATTTCACAATTGACGAAGCGGGCTTTCAGGAAGCACGCCAAGCACATAAATTAGCCAGTGGTGCAGGTGCATTTAAAGCATATGAACTAGAAGGCAACATTTACACGGCCGTCCTGAATGATCTGCAAGAAGATGGGAAATTGCCAAGCACAGGCGTTGAGCAAGATCAATACGGTGATCCACGCATGGAATCGCAGATTCTAGCCATCATCAAAGAAGGGGACCGAAGCGATATTGCTCGTGAAGGGGATCGGGTTGAGATTGTAACCGCAGCTACTCCGTTTTACGTTGAATCTGGTGGCCAGATGAGCGACAAAGGTACAATTTCTGTGGCAACCAAAGGGGCCCAGATTCGTGTTGAAGACATGCTTCAACCACGAGGAATTGACGGTCTCATCTTGCATTCCGGGACGGTTGTCCAAGGCGAAATTGAGATCGGTGATACAGCCATGTTACGCGTTGATAACCAACGACGCAGCGACATTCGGCGTAACCACACGGCGACTCACATCTTGCACGAAGAGCTACGCCGCCATTTGGGCAAACACGTCACCCAGGCAGGCTCGCTCGTTTCACCAGATCGTTTGCGTTTTGACTTTACCCATGGGGAATCAGTTGGAGCAGATGAGTTGGTTAAAATCGAAAATGACATCAACAATGCGATTAATGCCAACTACACGATTTCTATTCAAGAAATGGATAAAAACGAGGCGATTTCACACGGTGCGATGGCTCTATTCGGTGAAAAATATGGAGATACGGTACGCACTGTCAAAATTGGAGCGGGTGACAGCACCTATAGCTTTGAACTCTGTGGTGGATTGCATGTACCAGAAACCAATGACATCAATCAGTTTATCTTTTTAAACGAAGGCTCTGTCAGCGCTGGCGTACGGCGGGTTGAAGCGATCACCGGCCGGGCAGCGCGTGAATATGTCGCCGACAAGCTTAACCTCGTTAATCGGCTGTCTAGCCAACTGAATGCCACGTCGGCCGAAATTGAGGAACGCATCACGTCTCTTCTCAATGAAAATCGTGATCTCAAAAAAGAGATTGAAGGGATGAAGAGAGAGTCGCTCGTCGGCCAGCTCGATTCAGTCTTAGAGCAAGCGGTTGAAGTCGCAGGTGTGAATCTGCTCACAGCCATCGTCGATGGTGCAGACTCAGACGGATTACGTGACCTAACCGACCGCTTCCGTGACCGTGCTGGTAGCGGCGTCGCAGTCCTAGGTGCGGTCAAAGACGGCCGTCCTTTGCTCGTAGCCGCAGTAACCAAAGATTTAATTGAGCGTGGGCTACATGCCGGAAACATCATCCGTGAGGTCGCCAAAATTGTTGGCGGCGGCGGTGGTGGTCGGCCGAACTTGGCTCAGGCTGGCGGCAAAGATGCATCGAAGTTACCGGATGCATTGGCGGCCGTTCCAGCTTTAATTGAAGCCAATATTAAGTAAACAAGTTACCAATAGGCAGTGGCCAGATGGGGTGGAAACTCCCACTGATAACTGTCTACTGGTCACTAAAAACTATAAATGAAAAACTCTACCCGCTTCCTCAATGCATTTGTCACCATCGAAGAATATCTGCGTCAGCGAACGGCCGACCATAATGGCCATTTAGGATTTTCGCAAATGCTACGCCGGGTGGGGCAAAAAGAGCAGAGTGTGCGCAGGCTAGAGTTTGATCTAAAAGAGTTCGCCCAGCTGCGCAACGCCATCATCCATGAACGGGCAGGTGAAGAAGAAGTCATCGCAGAACCAAATGATTTGGTCGTTACAGCGATTGAATACGCGGCCGAAGTCATCACCAAACCACCAACGGTATTCCCCCTATTTCAACGCCAGGTTGTTACGATTACACCACAGTCTCCACTAAAAAAAGCGCTTAAGATTATGTATTCGAGCGGCATTTCAAAATTGCCCATCGTCGAAGGTGGCAAATGCGTCGGAGTGCTTTCGAGCAATACGATTGCCCGCTGGTTAGGGAATTGCGTTGAAAATGAAGTGCTGAACCTCGAAGAAACAACGGTTGAAGCGGTGCAGGCGTTTAAGCGCAAAAAAGAACGCTATACGTTTGGCTCAAAAGATACAGACCTGTTTTCGGCCGTGGCCACTTTTGAAGAATACGAGCACAAAGGGCAGCGACTCTTAGCCTTACTACTCACCGAAAGCGGAAAGTCGAACGAAAAAATTATCGGGATCATGACCCTGTCAGACCTACCTACTGCGATTCGCCAAATTGAGGGGAAGTAGCGGGTAGAAACGAGCCGCTGCTCACTGCAATCCATGAACCTCTTCTGGCTAGCCCTTTCATTCCTCACGACAATTCCAGCCAAACAAATACCCTATATTCCAGGTGGCTTGGGTAAATCGGCCGCATTTTTCCCTATAATCGGCCTGCTAATCGGTGCCATCCTCATCGCCGTTATCGGCTTAACTTCAATCGTTTTTCCAGCCGTATTCGTGGCGCTTTTTGCGCTTTTAGCTTGGGTATTGCTGACCGGTGGTTTGCATTTAGATGGCTTAGCAGACTGTTGCGATGGGTTGTTTGGGGCCGCTCCGGCCGAAAAGCGGCTTGAAATCCTGAAAGACCCCCGTACCGGCTCTTTTGCAGTGATTGGTTTGATCATGGCATTAGGGCTCAAAGCGGCCGCTATTTTTGTTATTTTAAGCAATGCCAGTTTTCAACTGCCGTGGCTACCATTTGTCCTCGCTCCGGTTTTAGCTCGCTTTTTGATCTTACCGACAGCACTTCAATCTCAAGCTCGGCCAGGTGGCATGGGGGCGGATTTCGCGTCAACTATAAGTCCAATGATTGTCGCGATTGCATCGATATTGCCGATTCTGCTTTTATTAACTGGGTGGGAACAGCCGATCCAGCTGCTAAGCGGTATGTGGTTGGCCGTCATCACAACAGTCGTTTGGATTACCTTGGCAAAATCCCGAGTCGGTGGAGTGACGGGCGACGTTTACGGAGCAGTGGTAGAAACGGCCGAGATTTCAATTCTGATCGGTTTTACACTCATCTTTTAGGAGTAATCTTGCATGGCTCAAGTGATTTTTTGCGATTTTGATGGGGTCATTCGCCATTGGGACAATCAACTTTTATTCGAGACTGAAGAGAGTCTAAATCTACCCAAGGGCACGACGTTTAAAGTCGCATTTGCGGCCGAGAATCTCATCCCAGCCATCACAGGCAAAATATCAGATGAGCAATGGCGAGCCAACATCACTCTACAACTGGCCCAAGCCATCTCTCCACAAGATGCCCTAACCCTTACCCAAGCTTGGTCAAATTCTCCAGCATCCATCGACTATCATATTTTTGATCTTCTAAACACCCTTCTACCACAGGCCCAGTTAGCCTTGGTTACAAACGCCACTTCAAAACTCAATGCCGATTTGGCCGCGCATGATCTAATCTCACGATTTGATTTCATCATCAACTCATCAGAAATCGGGGTTTCAAAGCCAGAATCAGGTTTTTTTAAGTTAGCGGTTGAGATGACCGGTGCTAAACTCGAAGAATCGATTTTTATCGATGACTCATTGCGTAACGTTAAGAGCGCAGAAGCATTTGGCCTCAAGTCATTTCATTTTGATTCGAGAACTGGACCAAACCTTTTGCAAAAGGAAGTTGAAAAATGGCTAACAAAAAAATAGGCGGATTGGGTGAAATCGCTTTTCGTGTCAACAATCTCGATGCCTCTCAAGCATTTTACGAGGAAAAAATCGGTCTTGAGCTGATGCGCCGTTTTGATGACTCAGCCTTCTTTAAAATCGCTGATGGGTATGCAGGGCATACTCAGATTTTAGCTTTATTTGATCGAACGGCCGAAGCCAACTCTAACCCTAACTACAAAGCCCCAAGCCAAGCCCACACAACTGTAGACCATATCGCTTTTACGATTGACGTCGCTGACTTTGACAGTGAGAAGGTGCGTCTGGAAGCATTGGGCTTACCTACTCGAACTTCAATCCATGGCTGGGTACAATGGCGCAGCTTGTATGTCAACGATCCCGATGGAAATCTAGTTGAGTTTGTTTGTTACGACCCGGCAATTCAAAAGGATTAAGATAAAGCAAGATAGCGGATTTGAAGCTCGCATGGAAAGTCGAAGCGCAAATAAAACCGTTCACAATTGCAAACTTCCTATCTCTATCTCAAATCACTCTCCTCTCAACCTATGAAATCACTCACTCTAATTCTGGGCGGCGCCCGCAGCGGCAAAAGCAATCACGGCCTTGAGCTGGCCTTTCTCCACCAAAACGTTCTTTTTGTCGCTACGGCTCAAGCTTGGGACAGCGACATGCGCCATCGCATCGACGTACACAAAACGGAACGGCCGCCCCATTGGGGCACACTTGAGGCTCCTCAACATGTAGGGGACGCCTTACTCAAATCAGACTACCCGGCCGACTGTATCCTCATCGATGATATGACGTTGCTCGCCAGCAATGTGATCTTGACCTTATCAGAAGACACAGACACACCTACGGCCGAGAAAGCGGTTTTAGCCGAAACGGAAAAATTGCTGGATGCGTTAGGCCAGATCGACGTTGATGTCATTATTGTTTCAAATGAAGTAGGGTTGGGCATCGTCCCTGCAACTAAGCTGGGGCGTAACTACCGAGACGCTTTGGGTCGAGCCAATCAAAAAATTGCGCAGATGGCCAATAATGTCCTATTTATGGTTTCCGGCCTGCCGATGGTCGTGAAGTAAGCTACTCGGCCCGACAGCGAAAAATCCCATCCGCTCCTTCTTCTACGCCTAAAAACGGAGCAGGATTCAACGTATTCTCAATCATCGTCTCGTTGGCATAGCCGCCACCATCGATAGTGACAGGAATCGAGAAATGGAGATGCAACCCAACAGGGTCGTTCAGCCGACCAGACCAGGTTCCTTGATAGCCTAGTAGCGTCCCAGCCTCAACAAATTTTTCGCGCGTCCCTTTTGGGAAGTCAGGCTCTACATAAATCGTCTCACCATCGGCCGACGCCATATGGGTATAGTAGGTCCAAATCTCTTGCCCACCTGTTACTTCTGGTAATTGGTCGAAGTCAGGGTGCCGAATGATGACGGAGCTACGCCATGTTGATTCGCGTGTCAGATAACCGTCGTAAGCAGCATAAATCGGCGTAATGTTGTCGGCTCCGGCTGGGCTGAAAATATCGTACCCTGTATGCTCATACATCGGTGGTGCCCCATCTCCCCAACCAACACCAATAAAGCCGTCAGAGGGGAACATCATCGGTGCATCGGGGCAATATTCGCCCCCCTTAACCAACCAATCTTGATGGGCAGGAGGGTCTGCAAACCACGTTCTGATCAATGAGATTCGATCGGTTCTCCGATTTAAGTAGACCCACCCAACAAATCCAGCTAACACGATTGCGGCCGCAAGGCCAACCCACAAAACTACTCTGAAAAATTGACGCATAATAAAAAAACCTTCCGACGCATACGATACACCGGAAGGTTTTGAATTTCACTTGTTCTAATAATTTTTGATGGATTAACGTTTAGCCAATTTTGATTTGATCCCACAGCCAGCGCATAAATCGGCCGAGCAATGATCCTGACTCAAACTCACGCCGCATGCGCTGCTGCTGACGCTTAAGCTCTTCAGTAATTTCAGGGCCACGCTCCCGAATGTCTGTCGACTGTACTGAAACAGTTGCCGTTGTTTGAACATTATCAAATGCCTTCACGCGTGTGCAATCACAGCCCACCATGGCGCATTTGCCACCCACTTGATCCCAACAGGCACGATGATAGATCGTCTCACATTGAGCACATTCAACCGGGGCCATTGCTGGGTCATTATATTCACGATAAACCGGCCCAGCACACATCGGACAAGCCAAACTTAATTGACTGGCCTCTTCAATGTCCTCAAGCGTAATTTTTATCGGTTCGCCTTCTATTTCTGCCATTATTTTTGCTATTAGCTCTTAGTCATCAGCTTTCAGCCGAAGATCTCTTATCTATTGACCCTATTCTCTTTTCTCTTCTTACTTTTTTTATTACCAAGATGAATGTGCCCAATATGGCCAGGCCATATCATACGGCATAATGCGCTCTTGTTTCTTGTCCCAACAAAAATATCCGCTTTTCTTATTCACCGGATCTAACACAAGAGCGATGTGCCATTTTTGTGGGAAGAAGTTGCGATGGATAAACAGGTCCATGTTTGACAAAAATATACCAAAACCAGGGTGCGTATGATACCACCCCACAATGATTTGTTCCTCGTTTGGATACCGCTCCAGAAGCCAGTCGTGAATTTGACGCCAGCTTTCGGGCGTGTATGTCACACTAGCGCCCTGCATATCTGTGTGCCCGGCCGGAATCATTTGAGTCACATGAACCACATAACGGCCGTCTGGCTGCTTTTCAGGTGGTGGCCCGATGATAAAACCGGCAACTTCTCGACGCAAACTGGTTAAAGAATGGTTCTGGGCATCAACAAAGGCCTGTTCGAGAAAAAGAATATCAGTGGCTGAAGGATAAGGGGTGTCCAGTTCTAATTTACGGCCGGCTAAGCGATTATCTTCAGAAGTTTCTGGCACAAATGGCTCAGCAAACTCTTTTTCCTCCTCTTCTAACGGGTCAAAAAAGACGATCTCGAAAGGGCCATCATTAATTTCAGCCGGTTCAAACGGTTGAACGTCATCTGATGAATCAACTACAGGAATTTCTTCAAGCTCTTTATCAGGTGAGTCAAGCTCCGGAACAGCTTCTAAATTTGTAAGATCAGTAACCTGATCAGGGTCAGAGACGGCCCTTTCCACCGCCAGATCCTCTTTAACTTCGTCTAAATTAGCTTTCTGATAAGGGATAAAATCGGCCGGGAAGACAATCGCGCCACCGTCAAAGAATGCTTGAGCTGGGGGTGGGTCCCCTTCACGGTCATTAATGAGCGAGAACGTTAAAGTCGCATTCTTGGCATCCACAACATCTGATAATTGAATCAATTTATAGACTTCAGGTATCTCTTGTTCTAGATTGTCAGCCAGTGCTGCTAGTTCTGCTAAAGTGCAATCTTTAACTGGCATCAAAGTTACATGCCCAGCATCTGCATCTTCACGCACAATCTCAACCATATCGTGTGGCAATAATTTAACTGAAGCCTGTACTGTACGAGTCCCATCACCCTCAGGGTCAGGAATCTCAACAGTGATCACTGTTACATAAGTAATTTCTTGAAGTTTTATCATCAGCTATCCCCATCCAGTACTGTATCTGCTTCTACTGGCACTGGCGCAACCACAATCGGTTCAACCAGTTGAACAGACGTCTGGCAGAAGCTATTAGGCAGTAATTCGCCTTGGTTATTTTGAGCAATCAGACGCAGATAATGTTCGCCTGCAGAAAGCTCACGGGTTGACCATCGAGTTAGCAGCTCAACCCCATCCGATCTAACCTCAGAGATTGTGGTCCAACTGCCTCTCGGCTCACGCACCTGTAGATCATAATTTGCGATCCCCTGAATTTGAGCCTGACCGATAATTAATACCGGATCACCTAAGATCAGCTCTTCCATGGGAGCTGGGTCTATGATAAATAGTCCCGGCGTTGAGCAATACATCTCATTTTCGGCCGTCCAGCGTTCCACTTGAGCTTGAGCATCTGCGGCCATGACTTCAGCCATCTTTTGATTACGTTCAACCGTAGGGTAATACACCAAGAAGGTAAACATGAGCGCCATCAAAGTTAAAAACATCGCAATGGCAGTGAGTTCCCCGTCAGTAACGAGGGGTAGCGGCTCTTGATATTCTTGAGTTTGCCCATCGCTACCGTTAAACCGGTTATAGCTTGAGCGCATCGCATCACGGCGCATGCTCGTTAAATCAGGTTGATGACGATACCGCCACGGCACAATGGAACCGTCTTGCGTATCTCCCATCTCATACCACCCTTGAATTGGGGTTAGAGCGGAGGGTGCAGAGTCTTTAATCCAGCCAAATAAGGCGGCCGTGTTTCGGACCGGGTCTAAAACGAGTCCCACATGCCACGGTAGACTAAATGCGGTTGTATGGACGACCACATCGTCTCCAGAGTAAAACACGCCTAAATCAGGGTGTGTATGGAACCAACCGATAATTTTGAGGTGAGGGTAAATCGTTTCTCTTTCATGATGAGCAGCAGCCCAAGCATCGGCCGTAAATGTGAAATGAACCGGCCCATTGCGATCGCTTTTAACCTCGATCGCAGCCTCAACATCAACAAACTGCCTATCTTCATGCTGATAAACATTTCCCAACAGCAACCCACCCAACTCAACTTCCATATTGCTACGGCCGTGAGCATCAACTTGCAACAAAGCATCCTGACGCATCATCACAACCACTTCGTTTGAAGCCGGTCGTTTACCATGCAAGCACGCAATCTCTGTCAGTGGAGGTGGGTTGAAATCGGGAAGATTATCCCAAATGTTTTGAGATTTCCCTATTTTGAGTTCCATAAGATTACTGGTGACAGGAAGGCTAAGAGAAGGATAGGAAGCAACTGATGCTTCGTTCTATCCCTCTTATCCCAACTATCGTGGTTGAAAGAATTGAAAGGCCAAGCGGTTTAAAGAAAGTTAATGACAACTTCGTCATTTTCTTTTGAACCACCTGAAGCTCCCTTAAGTTGACGAGAATCAACTGGGAAAAGATGTTTGTTACGGCGAGCCCACGCGGCCGCCAATGAGTTCATTGGGTCTTTAGGATCAAGATTCTTATACTGAATCATATCTCCCATCGTTAGCACCAATTCATCAAGCGTTTTTGCCGCCCACCAAGCGCCGATGCAAACCGCACCAGTTGTATGGATGTTCGGATGAAAGATAGGTGTGAGCCACTTGATTTGCGGCTGTTTGAGCGGGTACTCAGCGTGCAGGTAAATGCTAACATCATGCACCTCACGATAAATCGGCCGGTTACGATTATCTATCCGTTCTACACCTTTACATGTATAACGAATCGTATATTTGTCGGCCGGATTCCCTTCACTGCGCACTAGGCTGATTAAGTCTGAGTTTCGATGAAGCTCATCAACCAAGCGGAAGTCATTTGCTAAGCGCCTCTCCCGAATATTAAACGACATGGTTGTAACCCCGTCTAATCATCAATTCCGAAACCTAACTAACGTGAATTGATAATTGCTAATTAGACTCCAGCGCTTTTAAAAACCACTGGAGTCTACGTATTAGTCACTTACTGCTAAAGACTAACCTGCTGTTACTTCAGGGAACAGGCTCAGAATGTCATCGTCGACAACACCTGCACCTGCCAATGTTTCATCATCACTAAGTCTTTTTCCAGATGCTCTGTGATCAATCCGATAGGTAATTGGATTCGCACCTTGACTGGTGGGTAATCCCATTTTTGTTACCAATGCAGGAATTAGTCTGCGCATTTCAACATCACCAGGTAATTCTACTGGTGTTTTTTTCGACCCTGTTGTGTCGTACATGATTACTTTGATACTTGCCATTTCGAGTAAACCTCCAAAATTTAGGGCGTTTGGCTGGAATTTTAGAGTTCCAGTCTCGTTAATTTATTAATTCAATATCGATCAATACGGGAAATCAATTCCCGAGTTTCAGATTATTAGAGAAGTCGAGTCTAACTTCTATTCATACTTGCTGTAATCGATAAACCAATCGGCATCACCGGTCATTTCAAGATACACCGATTGATCATCATTGCGAGCGCGAATGATCGTCATCGGTGGCTGGTCAATTTCAGCCAACGTTTTATCCAAGAAATCCTCTTCGCCAGTAATGCGATAGGTGAGTTCCATTTGCTTTTGTGATCCGCTGGTTCCTGTAAGTGCATTTTCAGTCAAGCTGACCATCCGCTTAAAGACCGGTTCGGTCTCCTTTGTTTCGGGATCAGTCATACTAACAATCAACTCGGTTGAAAACTCTAAAACCGCTTCATCTCCCAGCTCTTTTTTGGCAATAGCCAATAGCTCGGCCAGCGTTATTTGGTCAGATCGGGCTTCTTTTAGCTCAATAATCGGTTCTAACGGCGGATGGATTCGATCTTCGATCACAGGATATTCTGTCTTATACACATCATTCGTCAAACCATTGATTAGCAAAGCTTTGCCTGGCTCGATCTCCATGTCATGGATAATTTTGAGTGCCTCTTGAGTTTGAAAAGCGGCAACAATAGACGCGCTCGTCGGTGTCGTCGGAACTTTGCCTTCCAATATATTTTCACGAGCTAAGATCGGGCAAGAGTAGCGCAAGCTAATCAATTGATAATCCCGTTCGGTAAGGGTGCACTCGTAGTTTGCACCCCCTCTGGCGGGCCAAAATACGCGGCAGATGCCCATTAGCTCTTGGATTGCACCATCAACCCACGGCCGGCCGACTGACATCGCAAAGCGATCAATCGAAAGGCGAGCTTCACGGTTGTCTAAGCAGCCGATAATGACATCGACATTCCGAAATACACCTGAGCCTAAGCCATGATTAATATTGCCGTGCCACGTCATTACTTTAACGTCGGGGTTGATTGCTCGCACGCTTTCGGCCGCAGCATCGACTTTACGTCGGCCGCGGTCAGAGGCACGGAACAAAATTGAACGGCTAAGATTACTATCTTCTATCGTGTCAAAGTCTGCGATAATCAAATGGCCGATTCCCATCAGAGCCAAGTTCTTGATCACTTCATTGCCCAATGCACCGGCACCCACGACTAAAGCGGTCGCATCACGCACCACTTCCTGTTTCCACCAGCTAATATAGCTAAATGTGTGATACCGATCTGTATCTGGGTCGGTAATCACCAATGTTTCAGTCATTTCACGCTCCATTCTAATTTAAAAAGTAAGGCGATATCTATTCGTTAATGTGCAGGGCTCTTTGAATATTTCACACTGTCTCGCCCGGTAACGATGACCAAGGTTGAGGGCATCGGTTAAGTTTGTCATATCTGTGGCATTACGGGAAATAATTTCCACTGTTGCAAAAGGGTAGCATTTTTTATGAAAAAGTGGAACAAAAAAGACCCCAAATAAACAGGGGTCTTAATGGTTTGAGATATGCGCGGGTGAAACCTATAGGATTCCACACAACTATTTAATGGCTCCCTACCTATCTACTATACCTATATCTTACTTACAGCCAGTGATTTACTGTCAGCAAACATTGCCGAAATTTGAGGCATCATCGCTTTATAAACGCCTGACAGAAAAATAATAAGTAAAACTGTTCGCTCATTATCTAAGACTCATATCTACTCTTTCTTTTTGCGTTTATCGCCGTCGGTACGCTTGCTATTACGCTTTCTGCCATCACCCTTTTTATTATCGCTACCCTTTTCTTTGTTTGAATTAGAGCGGCCACTTTTACGATCTCCGCCCCGCCCGCGACTATTTTTACGGCCGTCATTTTTGCGGTTACCACTACCACGGCTGTTCCGTGCAGGCGCATCATTAGATTGTTCTTTAGAGGAACTTTCGGCCGCTGGAGATGGCTCCCCAGAATCAGAAGTCAGTGTGCCATTCATATAATCATCTAAAATGAGCGCAACCAAACGAGCACTGGCGTCATCTTCAGCTAAGCCTTTGACAAACGGCAGAATTCGAGCAGAACGTTCAAACTCTAAACGGTCACGCGTATTCTTGAGCTGATTGAGTTTATCGATTAGTTTGCCAGAAATAGCGGCCGACACATCTTCTTCAGTTGGTGCCTCTTCTTTTTCAAACTTAACTTTGAAATTGCGCGTGAGCTTATGCATTTGCACTTCATCAAAGCCAGCAACAATCGAATAAGCGGTCCCTTTGGCACCCGCCCGGCCGGTTCGGCCTGCTCTGTGAATATACACTTCAAGGTCTTCTGGCAATTCAAACTGAATCGAATGGGTTAGATGAGGAATGTCGATTCCCCGAGCAGCCACATCGGTTGCAATTAAAAGTTTGAGCTTCCCTTCGCGAACTCGATCTAGCACCCGCTCACGGGCATGCTGAGGCAAGTCAGAAGTCAAATAGTCACTATCAAAGCCCATGCGGGACAGAACGGTATTGACGTAGTTCACACGTTGGCGCGTGTTGCAAAAGATAATCGCAGCTTGAGGCTGTTCGATTTCAAGCAAACGAACGAGAGTTTTATCTTTTTGGTTTGATTCAACCACATAAGCGACGTGAGTGACATCATCGGCCGAAATTTGATCGGTGCTCAAATTGACAAATTCTGCATTTTTCTGGAACTGGCTCGCCAATGAACGGACAGTCGCTGGGAATGTGGCTGAGAACATGGATGTATTCACATCATGCTCAGGTAAATATCCACGTAACGAAAGCATATCCTGATAGAAGCCCATCGAAAGCATACGATCCGCTTCATCAAACACAAGTGAGGTCAGAAGATCAAGCGAGAGATTTCCGCTAGCCAAATGGTCTAACACTCGGCCAGGAGTACCTACAACTAGATGCGCTCCCTGTTTAAAGGCCTTAAGCTGCTTGTCGTAACGGGTTCCACCGTAAACTGGAATGACATTAATTTGTAATCCTTCAAGCAACATCTCAGCTTCTTTAACTACTTGAACAGCTAGCTCACGAGTAGGAACCAGGACAATCGCTTGGCATTCAGGCTCAATCGGATCGATTTTTTCGATCAGTGGCAAAATAAATGCGCCTGTTTTTCCACTCCCTGTTTTGGCCTGTACCATCATGTCTCGCCCTTCGAGAGCCAATGGCAAAGCGGCCGATTGCACTTCAGACAGCTTTGTCCAGCCTGCATTATCAAGTGCTACGCGAATAAATTCTGGGAGTTCTTCAATTTTCAGCTCTGGGTAGTCGGCTGGTTTGTCTTCATTAATGTCGGCTTCAATTTTTTCATTTGTCATAGGGATAAGTTGTAACAGTTTCTTGAGTTTTCTTACATTATGCTAATAGCGGTCTTATACCGCTCTTACAAAAGATAATGATAATACCAGCGTGTTTTGGCAGTCAATCAACAAGACTGCTAACGCGTTAATAAAAATCAAACACACGTAATTCTTTTGGAGGATTATTTAAAATGACAACTTTAGTACGTTGGAACCCAACCCGAAATATTCGCAAAATGCAGACAGACATGGATCGCTTAATGGAGTCGTTTTTTGAATCGCCACAGGTGGCTCAATCAACCCACTCAAACTTACCCTTAGATGTGGCAGAAACTCAAGACAGCTATGTTATTTCAGCCGCAGTCCCTGGACTAAAATCTGATGATATCGATATCACAGTTGAAGATGGTGTTTTAACTATCGCGGGTGAAGTTAAAAACAGCTTTGAGACGCTCGGCTCAGCCAACCCAGCAGACGCATCTGACCCAGAAAACAACGAAGATGTTCAAGAAAGCACGGCCGTAAAATTCCATTTGCGCGAACGGCGCTACGGTAACTTCGCCCGCAAGCTACGCTTACCCAAAGACGTTGACACTGAAAAGATCTCAGCTTCACAAGAAGACGGTATCTTGACAATCAGTTTAGGCAAAAGCGAAGCAGCGCAGCCAAAGAAAATCAGCATTTCGTAAGTTAGTTACTCAGGGTCATTCCAGTTTTTAGCTCGAATGACCCTACAGCATCTTTTTTCATCATTTTCATCTCCTTACTGCCCGGCAGGTCTGACAACTGCCTGTCGGGCACATTTAGCTCACAAAACAAGTAATATCCTGCGCAGGGGCAGATAACACCCTGACTAAGGTCCTATTATTCAGAATTAATTAGCCGGTCATTTAGACCGGCTTTTTCTTTATGTAAACATGATGATGTGCTAAAATATGGGTCAAATTACGAGTTAGCACAGATATGTTTGCATTTGATCATAAACATTCACGCGCTAACAAACAGGTACTATGGCTGATCTAAATTTAAAAAGTGAGCGGGTTGAGTCGGTACGTGAGTTTTTATTTGGGGTACCAATGTTTGCTGGCATCCCTGACCTGCCCATGCCACGTGGGGCCGAACAAACCCCGGCTGCTGAGTTCTTGTCTATTTGCCAAGAATTTCGCTTTGAGCGCGATGCCGTTATCGCCTACAGCTTAGATATTGCTCAAGGGATGTACATCTTTAGATCAGGCACAGTAGATGGCTACAACGTCAGCTTCAATAATGAACTGCGTAAACAAGAGTTTCAGTGGGACCGACAGTTTACATCTGGCCAGATATTGGGAGATAAATGGCTTTTTGAATCAGGGCAGCATCATCAGCTATTAAAAGCACGGAAAACAGGCAGCTTCATCCTCATCCCTAAAAAAGATTTCTTGAAATTCATTGCCAAGTACAAGGTTGTTTTACGCCAGATGCAGCCTCACATGACAGCGGCCGCCCTTGATGAAGTGTATCGATCAGGGATGTCGTCCTATCTAAAGCCGGCCGGGTCACGTGAACAGCGAAATGCACAAGCACTTGATGATCAGGCTGAATTGGTGAGTGAAGATGGTGCAACTCAGCAAAGCCTGCCTGCGCCTGTCCAAAAAATCAAACTCTTGCCAGACGAACGCATCTTTTATCATTCACAGCGTAGCTGGAAAATCGCTAGCCTGAGAATTGGCGTTGGCATAGTTTTAGCTCTTATCCTCTTAATCATCACCTTCTTTTTACTGTCGATTTCAGGCCTTAATCCGATTTATTCAGCTTTGATTGGATTAGGTGCGGCCGCAATCCCCCTATTAAACACCCTAGTCTATTGGGTCGACTGGCGCAACGCATTCTTCCTCGTCACCAGCAACCAACTTATCCGGTCTGAGAAGAGGCTCCTACAGTTCAATAGCGCCCTAGAAAAGATTGATATCAATAAAGTTCAAAGTATTTCAATTGAAAAAACGAACTTTCTGCAGAAATGGTTTAACGTGGGCACGGCTCAAATCACAACGGCGGCCCAAGGCAGCGTACTGTATTTTGATTATGTTGATGACCCCGATGAAGTTGAAAAAGCGGTTCAGTCCGTTCTGCAAAGCTACTCACTGCTTGAAAAAGGGAAACGGCGTGCCGAGTTACGCTCAATTATCAACAGCCACTATGGTGTACAAAGCCAAGTAAAGAAAGTTCCACAGATCAAATCTCCTCCCAAACCGAAGACGATGTGGGAAAGATTTCGCGAGAATTTTGTACGCTCAGAAGGCCGTGACGGCATTACCTATCACAAACATCCAATTGCATTGGTACGTTTTATGGTGGGGCCAACCTTAGCATCCTTATTTTTAATTATCGTTTGGTATGGGCTTGGATTCTTTGAAGTCGGCCGAGCATTGCTAGAAATTCCAGCTCTAACCGGTATCATGATTATTTTGAGCCTTGGGACCCTATTCTGGTTCTGGTGGGAATTCGAAGACTGGCACAACGACACATTTCAGATCACAAATCAGTATATTTATGATATTGACCGACTCCCGTTGGGGCTGAGCGAAAGCCGCAAGCAGGCAGAACTTAACCGTATTGAAAACGTACGGACAGAAAAAGACGGCTTTTTACCAACTCTGTTTAATTATGGTGCAGTACATGTTGAAACGGCCGGTGCCGAAAATAATATCGTATTTGAAAACGTCAAAGACCCCGACGCTGTTCAAGCAACAATTTTTAAAAAGCGCAGTGAATATGAAAACATGCTAGCCAAACGGGGCACGGCCGGAAATCTAGACATGATCACCACGTTGGCCGAAATGCTCTCCGAAGCTGAAGCGCAAAAACGGGCATGGAAATATCAGCCGCTACCTGAAGCAAATGATGATTTTGATGAAGAGTATGACTAAGCCACACATGGTGAAGGTATTATTTTTCTAGGATTAGGGCCATCTGGCCAAACACACGCTAAAATACAAGCGCTTTACTCTAACAAGAGTAGAGCGTTTTTTATGAAAAGATAAAAGGTTAAATTCGATGGAACATCTGACAAAACTCGATATCGCTATCGGAGATGAGCCAATTTTGCGCAAAAAAGCGGCTCCGGTAGAAAAGATCGACATGGCCCTACAGACCCTTATAGACCGCATGATATTAACCATGCGGGGCAAAAAAGGTGTCGGTTTAGCTGCCCCCCAAATCAAAATATCCAAACGCTTGGTTGTGATTGAAACGCCACCAGAATATGATGACGATGGTGAGGATATTCCCGATTCTCGCGTTTTATACGTGATGATTAATCCGGAAATCTTAAATGTCTCACGCAAACAAGTAACCGGTATTGAGGGATGTTTGTCGTTGCCCGGTTACTTGGGTGAGGTTTCACGCAGTCAGGTTGTTATGGTGCAGTTTTTAGACAGGCGGGGTAAAAAACAAAAACTGCGCCTGCGTGGTTGGGACGCACGCATCGTTCAACATGAAGTAGATCATCTTGATGGGATCATGTTCACCGATAAATTGACGGCCGAAGAAAATTTTTGGAGTGAAGAAGAATACGACAAGAAAATTGAAGAAGAGCGCGCAAAACTAGCGGCGGAAGAAGGTGAAGACAATGGCTAAAGTAACCAAGGCAGACGTCGAGCATATCGCGAAACTAGCGCGCCTCGATTTAACAGAAGAAGAAAAAGAGAAATACCAAGGAACGATGGCTTCCATCCTTGAGTATGCGGACAAACTAAACGACCTAGATCTCACCGATGTCCCCCCGACTGCACATGCAGTTGCTCAGCAAAATGTTATGCGGTTAGATGTGGTCAACAGTAGCCTATCGGTTGATAAAGCATTGGCGAATGTGAGCCAATCAAAAGATGATCAGTTTGCTATTCAAGCTGTATTTGATGAATAACCGATGACATTGCCTGATCTCTCCGGCCGGGTTGCGATTGTCACAGGTGGCGGGCATGGCGCAGGTGCAGCTGTGGCCATAGCGCTGGCTGCAGCTGGTGCCAAGGTGTGTATTAGTGATTTAAATCCTGATCGTGCCATGCGGGTAGAGCGAGAGATTACATCCGCTGGTGGTGAAGCAATTAGCGTTCCGGCCGACATCGCCAACAAGTTCCAATGTGTGACTGTTATCGAAACAACGCGCAAAACATGGGGGCAGCTTGATATTATCGTGAACGCAATGGCGGTTGGGCCAACTTCAAGCATTATCAAACTAGACGAATGGGATTTTCAGCGTGCCTTTGAGGTCAACTTAAAAGGGAGTTTTTTCATGACCCAACTTTCGGGTCGAGTCATGGCCGATGAAAATAAAGAGCGGGGCGGATCAATTGTGCAGCTCGCATCAACGGCCGGTATTACGGAGCCACTCATAAATCAAGCGGCCGCCTGCGCCATGAATGGGGCTGTCATCGCTTTTTCAAAAGAGTGTGCACGCGAATATGCAGATCATAACCTGCGTGTAAACACCGTTTTGACCTCAGCTCAACAGCCGAATTCTGAAAAAACAGCCGAGCATGTCTTGCGCTTATTCTCAACAGAGTTTGGGCAAATGAACGGAATCGTTATTGAACCCAGCGGCCGTTTGCTTGACTGGAAACCATCATGAGAAAACTTCTTCTGCTCACCGCATCATTTATTTTTGCAATCCTGCTTGTCGCCTGTGGCTCTGATCTGGTAGTCGCACCGACAGAACCTTCTAACGAACCTACGAATGCTCCGGCGCTACGCTCAACACCTGTCCGTGAAACACCTGAATCTGACAACGCTACTTCTGAATCAGCTGATCCAGAAGTAGCGACGAATGAGCCCACATCTCCAACATCCGACGAAACAGAGTTTCCAAAGCAAGTTCTAATCCTATATACCAATGATGAGCATGGTTGGATGGAAGGGGTCGATGAAGGATTGGGGGCGTCTAATCTTGTTGGCACTTGGCATGAAAATCATGACTTTGAAGAATACGACGCCGTTATACGCTTAAGCGGCGGCGACATGTGGACCGGGCCAGCTATTTCAACTTGGTTTGAGGGTGAGAGCATGGTCGAAGTACTGAACCTTATGGATTATTCAGCCGCGGCCGTGGGAAATCACGAATTTGACTTTGGGCTAACCAAGCTCACTGAAAACGGGCTCAACTCAACTTTCCCATTTGTAAGCGCCAACATTCGCTGGAAAGATTCTGGCGAAACACCCACTGACTTAAACATTTGGCCCTATGTTATTCAAGAAGTCGGTGGCATTCGCGTCGGCATTACAGGGCTAACTACAACCAGCACGCCACGCACAACCAATCCAGCCAATGTACGCGAGCTAGATTTTTTAAACTACGAACAATCTTTGCGTGAAATTATCCCCCAAATTGTGGCAGAAGATGTCGATCTAATTTTGGTTCCTGGCCATGTCTGCCTCAATGAACTGCAGATATTAGCTCGCCAAATCGAAGACCTGCCCATTGATTTATTGGGTGGCGGGCATTGTAACGAGCTATATGCTGATACAGTCAGGGACACCGCTGTCGTTATCGGTGGATCACACTTAGCCGCTTATGCATGGGCAGACTTAACCGTTGATGAAGGTGGAAACACGACCAATGCGATTGGTTTTGAGTGGACAAACGATGACGCTGAGCCAGATGCAGAAATTGACCAAGCCGTCAGTCGCTGGATGGCTGAAGCTGACAAAGCTCTCAACAAAAAAATAGGAGAGCTTGCCAAACCGCTGCAACGGCGTGGCATTGAACAGCAGGCTCTCATCACTGAATCTTGGCTGTGGTGGTTTCCCTCAGCCGATATTGCCCTCACCAACTTAGGCGGTTTCCGCGCTGACTTAACCGCCGGAGACGTGACCCAAGGGACGATAATCAACGTTTTTCCATTTAGCAACGTCGTGGTTGAAGTTGACCTGACAGGGCAAGAAGTTTTGCGCATATTAGGGCGCAGATCAAACGATTTGGCGATTGGTGGGGTTGAGCTCAGCGGTGGCCAATGGCGATTTAAATCAACCGGAGCCGAAATTGACACAGCCGAAACCTACACAGTTTTAGTCAATGATTTCATGTTTGCCGGTGGCGATGGGTATGAGATGTTGGCAGAGCAAGATCCAGACGGCTACAACACGGCCGTCGACTGGCGCCAGCCGCTTATTGACTGGATTAGTGATGAAGGCGCCCCAGGTTTGACTCTAGAAGAGCGAATTGAAGACCTCATTGAAAAAGGTGGGTAGGCTCCCCTCATTTTCTAAGCAATTATGATTTGTGGCCGCGTTCTTTTAGATACGCCTGCCGCGCTGCTTCTGACTCAGGATCACCAAAACTGGCCAACAATCCATCAGCATCTGACCAAGCCCGCATGGTGCCTACCATTTGAGACGTCACCGCATTGACATGCCGTTTGGTAATTTGAACCGGATTGGTCGGCCGCTTAGCGACTTCTTGAGCCAAGCCATTTGCCTCAACCATTAGTTGGTCCGGTTCTACGATACGGTTCAAAAATCCGGCCGATTTGGCTTCCGCTGCATCAAACGGCCGACAGGTAATCACAAGCTCTTTCGTCAACGCTGGGCCAATCTCACGCACAAGCCGCGGGATCCCACCCCAAGCCAAAGGAATGCCTAAATCGATCTCTGGAATTGAAAAGCGAGCCGTTGTTGTAGCGATACGCAAATCACAGGCGGCGGCTAACACCAACGCACCGCCCACACACCAGCCTTGAATAGCTGCAATCGAAATCGCTTTCATTTCCTCAAGCGCATCGGCCATTCTACGCCCCAAATCAGCCCCTTCGCGCGGCGACATATTAGATGAGCCACCAAAGCCACTTAAGTCAGCTCCGGCAGAAAATGCTCGCCCCTGACCCGCCACAATTACAACTTTGATTTCGGGCTGCTTATCAAACCAGCGGGCCGCTTCAATGAGATCGATGAGTCTTTGCCGAGATAAAGAGTTTAGTTTTTCAGGTGAGTTGAGCGTCAATCGGCCGATAGGGCCATCTGTTTCAATTTCAAGCGTTTCAAACATAGCGGAGATCTCCTTAGCCTAAGATCGCAGATAGCCGAGTGGTAGCTAAACGCAATTCGATTTTTTTATCAGTAAGCTCGAGTTTACCGAATATCCCCAAATAGAAAACAAAAAGGCCAGTATTTTAAATACTGACCTTCTGACAAAAACGAAAAGCGAAAGGGCAAGCGCTAAATCATGTACTCTTCTTCATAGTCTTGGTTTGCGGCTTCAATCACTTTGTAAGCATGCTCTGCCCCATACACCATATCGATGCTGGTTTTATTCTCTTCACCCGGCAATTGCTTGTAGGTGAGAAAATAGTGGTGCAGACGTTCAACCATGATTGGAGGCAATTCAGAGATGTCTTCAATATGTCCCCAAACATTGTCCTGCTGCAAAATCGCTACGATCTTATCATCTGCTTCCCCACCATCGATCATTTGCAAGCCACCTACAACACGAGCAGACAAAATCACTTCAGCACGGTTAATCGGCCGGTCAGAAATCACACAAATATCGAGTGGATCTTCATCTCCACGAACCGCATTTGGTGCTAAAGCCTTTACTCGAGGTCCACAATAGGTACGAGGAATAAAGCCATAAAGGGTGGGCGGTTGCGAAGAGGTACGCTGCGGCCGGTCTACACGCAGATAGCCTGTACGTTTGTCGATTTCGTATTTAATCAGGTCAAAAGGGGTAATTTCAATATAGGCTTGTACGAGATGTGGGCTGTCTTCGCCGATGCTTAATCCATGCCAAGGGTGAGGGCGTGAACGGTAAAATGGTTTTGGGAAACTCATTAGGATACTCCAGAGATAAATTTTTATTAGTGCAAAAAATGATGTGTAAAGAAAGAAAACGTAGGAAGGCTTCCTGTATTTATATGGGGAACAGTGTGCTCCTCAAACCTTGCTGGTTATCTTGCGGTGATTATTTCTTCACGAATTGCAACCGCATCGTTTATTTCCCGTTTGGGCTTTCTTCATCTAAGCCTTGCACCAATTTTAGGCAACAAAAAAGGTCAGGATTTAACTATATCCTGACCTTTCTTTATTTATCTTAAAAACGGGACAAAAGAGCTAAAGCAGCTCGTTCATTATCATGTCAAGTTTTTCTTTAGACGGCCGAATTTTTTCTACTGGCAAGGTTGCCAATGGTTCATCAACCAACATCTCAACTTCATCAAGCGGTTTACGTGAGTCATCATAGTAAATCAAACCGGTAATAAACTCGCGTTTTTGCTCAGCCCACTGCAAACGGTGCAGCGCACCCATCTTGTCAGTCGGATCATAATCTTCTTCAAGCTTACGCAATTGGATCGTCGACCCGTCATGCATGGCAACATTTTGCATATCACCTGGGTCATAATCAACCGCTTCAATCTCTTCAAAAGAAGGAACATAGGTTAAATCATGCAGAGGCAGCTCATTGTCTTTCCCAAAGGGGTAGCTCTTGGTTGAACTTTCATCGTTGTTGAATGTCACGCAAGGGCTAATAATGTCGAGCAACGCGGTACCGTTATAGCTGAGCGCCGCTTTCATTAGGGTACGAATTTGTTTCGCATCCCCAGAGAATGAACGTGCTACGAATCCAGCACCAGCCACAATCGCTTCAATACATAGATCGATTGGAGGCAGCTCATTTTTACCAGCATATTTCAGGAATTGACCTTCGTCAGCCGTTGCTGAAAACTGCCCTTTGGTCAGCCCGTAAACACCGTTATTTTCAACGATGTAGACCATGCGGACGTTACGGCGCATCATATGCTTGAACTGGCCCATTCCGATCGAGCCAGTGTCTCCATCACCAGAAACACCAACAGCTGCGAGCGTATGGTTGGCCATTAAGGCCCCAGTTCCCACAGAAGGCATCCGACCGTGCAGTGCATTAAATCCATGAGATTGTCCCAAGAAATAAGCTGGAGATTTCGATGAGCAGCCGATACCACTCAATTTAATAATGTCCCACGGCTTAATCGAAAGCTCGTAGCAAGTTGTGATAATTTGAGATGAGATCGAGTTGTGACCACATCCTTTACACAAGGTTGTTGGGCGGCCATTGTAATCAGCTTTCGATAGTCCAACTGAATTTACTTTTGGTGCGCGTGCGGGTCTCTTAGTCATTTGCTGCCTCCATTTCGGTCAATCGGTCAACAAGAAAACGTGCCGTTAAAGGCATCCCGTCTTGAAAAGCAATTGATGACATCTTCATATTCATTTCAGGCATTTCGTCACGTAAAATCGTGTGCATTTGTCCATCACGATTCATTTCAATGACGTAAACTCGGTCATGTTTAGCCACAAAATCACGAACAGTTTGATTGATTGGCAAGGCCTTTAAACGCATAAAGCTGGTTTTGATCCCATCATTTGCTAAGCGGTCACGTGCTTCGTCAATCGCATACATTGTGGTTCCAAATGAGATAATGCCGTAGCTTGCCCCATCTACTTCGTCAACAACTGGTGCTGGAACTACATCCCGTGAGGTATCAAATTTGCGCACGAGGCGGTCCATATTTTCGAGCCAATCTTCGCCCCGCTCTGAGTAAACTGCGGCCGCGTTGTGCCCTGTACCACGGGTGAAATATGCAGCTTTGGTTGATTTAGTTCCAGGTAATGTCCGGTATCCGATCCCGTCGCCGTCAATGTCCTTAAAACGAGCAAAGCCTTTCTCTTCAACTTCTTCAGCCGTGAGCACTTTACCGCGCTTAATGGGTTCTTCTGGATAGTCGAAAGTTTCAGACATCCATGTGTTCATGCCCAAGTCGAGGTCTGAATTAACAAATACGACAGTTTGGAACTGTTCCGCGAGATTCAATGAGGTGGTTCCCATCTGGAAACATTCATGAATCGTTCCTGGGAACAATACGATGTTTTTGGTATCTCCGTGTCCGCAATAGTATGCAGGAATCACATCACCCTGGCCTGTACGGGTTGGCAATCCGGTTGATGGCCCTACACGCTGGATGTTCCAAATGACGCCTGGAATCTCAGCAAAATAGCTGAGGCCAACAAACTCTGTCATGAGAGAGATTCCAGGACCTGATGTAGCGGTCATTGATCGCGCACCAGCCCAGCCAGCACCTAAAACCATACCGATCGCAGCCAGTTCATCTTCAGCCTGAATAACCGCATAGGTTGCCTTGCCACTTTCTTCGTCAACACGCAAGCGGGGCAAATAAGCATTTACAGCATCAATTAAGCTAGTTGATGGGGTAATGGGGTACCACGTACAGACGGTTAACCCGCCAAATACGGAGCCAAGTCCGGCCGCTTCATTGCCGGTCATTAAAATCTTGCCTTCGGTTTTATCCATTGCTTCAACAACAAAGGGGTCCGTTTTAGTCAAATTATCAGCCGACCAGTTGTAGCATAACTTGATCACGTCCATATTCATATCGACCAACTTGCGACGACGTTTGAAATGGATATCAAGCGCGAGATCTACTTTATCGAGATCGATGTTTAACAACCAAGCCGCTACACCAACATACAGCATGTTTGTATAGCGATCTTTGAATTGCCCTTTTGCTCCGATCTCACGAAGTAATTTGTTAACCGGAATGGGATACATGTTAATATCTTCACGATCAGGGAGTCCCTTTAAATCATCGCGATAGATACAAACACCACCACTAGGCAAGTTCTGGATATCTTCAATTGCAGTTGCTTCGTTAAAAGCAATCAACACTTCTGAATTCGCGCGGCGGGCGACATACCCTTCCCCGCTTACCCGAATGTGATACCAAGTTGGTAGACCTTGGATATTCGATGGAAAAATATTCTTTCCATTGACTGGAATACCCATCTTAAAAATGGCTCGCATAATAGCGAGGTTGGCTGTTTGGCTACCAGTTCCGTTTGCTGTCGCAACAACAATAGAAAAGTCGTTTACGACAGGCTCCACACCGTCAGGTAGTGGGGCAGCCTGTGGCGTTGCTTCACGAATCGCCATATGAGTTTGCCTCCTATTCCAAAGACGTTAGTTTGCTTAAGCCTTTAGGAATTCGTTGAGTCGTTGAGATTTTCTCCTCGATAAGTTGGAAGAGAAGCACCCGGAAAATAAAGTCGGTAAATGATAGGCAAAATAACAGAATAAATGTCCAAACAATATGCTTAGCCGATTATTTAAGAGGAATCCTAGAAGCAATTTCGTTGAATAATTATTTTATTAAGATGTCTTGTTGGTCAGATAGATGCTTATCACGCACAAATTGTTACGCCTTAACTTAGGTGTAAAATGACTAGTTTCTACACTTGATCTACAGAAATGATTCAAAGACCCGTAAAAGCACCCATGGTATTTTTAGAAGTTAAGCGGTTTTCGCAAATTGTTAGGGTAATAAAACTAAAAATGAGACCACTATTCAATCATAAATTTTACAACCGGAAACTTATAATTTCCACAAATATCAATGAGCCTTTATGCCATTTGCACAAATAAAAGAAGGATTTCAAGCTACTTTATAGGCTAAATTGCATATTTAGATTGAACGGCGGACTGATTTCCTAAAATAGACCGATGATTGTAAGGTCGCTGAAGTTAATTACCCAACAAAAAGATGCAATTAAAAATAATGCTACCCCTTCTCGTTTAGATACTTCCCAACCAGTAAACATCATCCAAACTACGGTCAGCATTAAGATTAAAAGCATCCAACTGCTCTCCACTAAAAACTGCCCCAATTGCATATTTCCATTAACTGATAAAAACCCGGCTAAACCCATCACACCCAGTAAATTAAATAAGTTGCTACCAATCAGGTTGCCGATTGAGACTTCAGGATTACCGTTTAAGGCAGCAATAGCCGATGCCATTATTTCAGGCATAGATGTACCTAAGGCTACGAGGGTGACTCCTAATACCCAAGACGACCATCCAAAATATTCAGCAATGTTTAAGGCTGACCCAACAAAAAGGTTTGAGCAAGCGACAACCAAAATTGAGCCCAGCAAAAACCAAGGGATATCTTTCCAATTAAAGTCTTGAATCACTGGTATCGAATGAACAGGTTCCCGAAGTGCAATCAGGCTAGCCATATAAATAATTAGAACGAGGAGGAAGATGGCCCCTTCCCACCAGACAAATGTATGGTCAAGAAAAAACAGAACAAGTAGGAGTGAGGTTCCTATCAGCATTCCTCCGTCACGAATTGCAAGACGGCGAGCCACAGGTACGGCTGAGATAATAGCAACCCCGCCTAAAACAAAGCCGAGATTAATGATGTTCGAGCCAAGAACGTTGCCAATTGCGATGTCTATCTGCTGGCGAGCAGCGGCACTGACTGAAACAGCGAACTCGGGAGCTGAGGTACCTATGGCAACAATGGTCAGACCAATCACTAGGTCGGGAATCCCAAGTTTACGGGCAAAGCCAACAGCGGCCGCAACAATCCATTTCGCTCCAAAATAAAGTCCGACTATACAAATGGCAATAATGGCAAAATCCGCAACTGGAAACATCAAAACGGCCTTTTTGTGGCTGGCTGATCAGTATCTGACAATCAGGTTGGATACAAAGGATAGAGAATTTGGGGAGGTGAAACGTGTATGTTTACACCGCAGAGTTATAGTCTGTTAGATAATTTTAGACAAATAACTCTACGGTAGCTGGCTCAAAGTAATTAGGCTAGAAAAGGTTTGAGATATATTGAACAACAGAGAATTCGTTGAAGTCCATGATCCAACGAAGAACCCCAAGCGTAATTAATAGCCCACCTTCTAAACGACTAATACGCCATCCGCGCCACATGGTAAAGACGACGATACAAACAAAAACGATAAGTGTATAGGTACTTTCCTGTGCTGAAGCATCAACAACCATTCGGCCGCCTGGAGCGAGGACTGAAGCAACACCTAACACACCCAGAAGATTAAAGAGATCACTACCGATCAGGTTCCCGGCCGACAGTCCAGCTTGCCCTCTTGCTAGTGCAATACCCGATGTAGCGATTTCTGGTGCAGATGTACCAAAGGCAACAATTGTTACCCCAATTACCCAATCAGAAATACTGAAGAAGTGAGCGACCTCTGAAGCCGCCTCAACAAAATAATGTCCGGATGCCACAATGACCACAATACCCACTAAAAATAATGGGATATCTGTTACCTTGAATGGGGCATCAGATAATTCTTCATGACTTTCTTCGCGCATGTACAGAAGATAACCAATATAGGCGATCAATATCACCAACAAGATTATTCCTTCAAATCGTGACAGAGTTAGGTCATATAGAAAAACCAGCAATAACACAGTCGTGCCAATTAGCATCGAGCCATCTCGCAAGACCATCGTACGGGTTGTAGCAATACCGGCCACAAGCGCCAGTCCACCTAAGATAAAGCCTAAGTTGAAGATATTTGAACCGATGACATTACCCACCGAAATGTCAGATTGACCGGTTAGTGCAGAACTAATTGTGACAGCAAATTCGGGTGCGGAGGTACCGATGGCCACAACAGTCAAACCAATCACAAGATCGGACATACCAACCTTACGGGCGATACGGGTTGCACTGTCAACAACCCAATTGGCTCCAAACCAAAGTCCAACAATGCAAGCGAAAATAATTACCACGGCGAGAATAGGGAATGTTTCTTCCATAAATTTTTTACCTGTTAAGCTATAGGATTTTTAAAAGGCTCACTATTTTTTTTAATGACTTAATGCTATCTGGTGACAAGATTTTTTACAGCACCAAAATATGAGACAATAGAGTGATGAATAACTCTGATATTGTTGTCAAACTAAAAGCAAAGGCGGCTCAGCTGGGCTTTGGAATGCTCGGAATAATCGAGGCTCGACCGGCCAAACGGCTTGATGCTTACTTGACTTGGGTTGAAAAAGAGATGTTTGGCAAAATGGGCTACCTCGCCCGGCCGGATCGCATTATCCGGCGTCAAGACCCAAAAATTATTCTTCCTAAGGTTAAAACAATTATTTGTGTTGGGTTGGACTATTATACGTTACGTTTACCAAAAAGTTTGGTAAATGATCCGCTAAGAGGGCGAATTTCTAACTATGCATGGGGCACAGACTATCATGATATCATGACCCCACGGCTGGAGGAGTTAGCGGGCTGGTTAAAAACGGCCGTAAAAGCTGAGGAACAAGCACATCGAGTTTATGTAGATACAGGGGCTATTTTAGAGCGAGATCATGCAGAATCGGCCGGATTAGGCTTTACAGGGAAAAATACAATGCTCATTCGCCCTAAGTTTGGCTCATGGTTTTTTCTTGGGGAAATTATGACCACACTTGAATTACCCCCCACAACCTTTCTTCCAGCTGAACAGATGCCATCTTGTGGCAGTTGTACCCGCTGTTTAAGCGCCTGCCCAACGGATGCGTTTACGGCCCCATACGTTTTAGACGCACGTCGTTGTATTTCTTATTTAACTATTGAGCTAAAAGAAAACATCCCGTTGGAGTTACGGTCGCAAACGGGAAACTGGGTCTATGGCTGTGATATTTGCCAAGAAGTTTGTCCCTTTAATCGATTTAATGAAGAGACTATCGAACATGCCTTCAAGCCCGATCATGTTGATTTCGCAGCACCGAAGTTAGAGTCGTTGCTAACGTTGTCACAAACTGAGTTTGATCGCATTTATGCAAACAGCCCAATCAAACGGATAAAACGAGAACGATTGCTAAGAAATGCAGCGGTGGCGGCCGGAAATTCCGGCCACCCTGAGCTTATTCCCGCGTTGAAAGCATTGCTTACAGATGAGCCAGAGTTGATTCAATCGCATGCAACATGGGCGATATCTAAACTCAGTTCAGCCCAATAAAGTGTGTTTGGCTAACTCTACTGAGGATCTACGATAAGGCAGTCTAGATTTGCACCATTCGAAGGCACAGCTGACAAGCGTATCGTATTCGGACCAGCATTTAACGGAACCGTTTCATAAACCGTTCCCCAACTTGACCATTGTCCAGTTGCTGGAAAAGCGAGAGATGAGTTCGCTACAGCCCCATTGACTTTGAGCTCAAGCGGTCGGTTACCACCACTTAAAGCATATCGGAAGCCTAAATTATAATTTCCTGCCGTGGCCACATTAATGTTCCACTCTATATAGATATCAGAGCCCTTTCCACCAGGATAATCTGCAAATCCACTTCCCTCATAACCACCATGATTTTTTCCAACATCAACCCGGCTCAGTACTGCTGTTTCAGCTTGATAGCTACACTCACCAGGAGCTGGAGTAGCAGTTGGTGCAGGGGTTGGGGTTGGAGCTTTGGTCGGTTCAGGTGGAATCAGTGACTCATCAAAACATAGATAATCACTTGTTATAACGTTAGGTGGGAATGACTCATTTGGCAGGATCCAACCCACAGCCATATTATCGCCCCCGCTACCTTCTTTATGATGTACTTCAAAATAGTATCGCTGACCGCCAACTAAGGAGATTAAGTTAGATTTTTGACTATCAGATCTCGTCCAATCTTTTGAGGGAGTCCACCCACTTACATATGCAATTCGCGCCAAATTGCTTGGCGAATCATTTGATGAAAGGTAAAAATCACTCGAATCGTCAGAAGCGATATAGAAGGTATATTGCCCTGTCTCAGGGGCCACAATATAACCTAAATATCGGCTACCATAATTGTCGCCTGACGCACCAGCTGGTTCTTCTAACGATGTTAAAGTTTCGGTGACATCTGGAGAAAAAGGGAAGGCTGCAATACTCGTCAAATGATTTGTACTTGTTCCAGTGATGCCGTTCCAAATTTGACGTTTGATATATGCGGTATTACAGCTTCTCGCAACGACAGCTAATGGCACCGTATCGGTTGCAGACGCACCGCGATTATCAATGATCGTCAAGCTTGCTGAATAATCTCCGGCATCATCGTAAATGTGTGAAATATCAGGAATACCGTTTGCAGCTAAATTAGGGCCTACTTTTGCACTCCCATCACCAAAATCCCAAGTGTAATATTGAACAGAACCATCTGAATCGGTAGCCGTGTCTACAAAGAAATCAACAGGGAATCCGGTAAATCCATTAGCAACATTTGCTCGAATGTTAACGACCGGAGGTATGTTCGGCGGCGGTGGCTCTTCAACAGTAATAAAGACTCGATAAGATTTTGCTTTACGGCCACCATTGTCAGTTATGGTCAATTCAGCTTCATAATCGCCTGGATTTTGATACACATGAACTTCGGTTGTTTCTTCTTCGATAACTGTATTATCGCCAAAGTCCCATTGATGGGTAACAACTGATCCATCAGGATCATAGGAAGTGCTGGTAAACGTCACCGTCAACGGAGCTGAACCACGGATAGGGGTCACATTAATCACCGCAACAGGCGGTAAGTTCGGCGGCGTTGTCGTATATGCCCCCACAGAAATATCTTGATAAGCGGTTAATCCATGATTATCTTCGACAATTAAACGTGGTATCCAAACTTTGTTTGCCTGATCAGTCGTATAAACGTGGGACACTACAGGGCCGGTTTTAATCACATTCCCATCCCCATACATGTCCCATTTCCAAGATACAATGGAATCCCCATCATCAGGATCAAAGGCAAGACTCGTAAATGTTATTTCTTGACCAGACACAACAATAGGAGGGTTCGGATCAGTTAATACATTAACAATTGGCGCATGATTTTCATTGTCAATTTCCGGAAGTCTATCATCAAATTCTCCACCAACCGGGGCTACACCGCCAGAAAACTCAGAGTGTCGTTGTATCACAAAGGCAAGGAACGCATAACGGATACCATCATTTAATACTGTGATTACAGAAATGCAAACTACTGCAATAAAAGCCAGAATCAAACCATATTCAATAAGGCTCTGTCCTCGGTTATTTATTCTTTTAGTGGTGTAATTAGTGTTCTTCATTTAATGATTCTCTAGCTTGATTTTTGAGCTAACCTGACAAATCCACCGGGATCAAGAACTCTTGATCCCGCCACTTTGCCCAGATGTACCGGCATCCTCGCGATCAGCGATTATTCACAAGGGCTAGTCGGCCGATTCTTCCCATTTCCAGACGTAGGATTGGTATCTGCTTCTAAAGCGGCTACCCAGCTCCCCATAGAACCTGGATTAGTTGAGAGTACTTCAATGTCCAAACTACCCTCAAAAAGATAGTAACTACCTGATTGAAGAGAATAAGCTTGACCATTAACAATAGCATCCCCCCCTCCGGCTGTTGGCTTGAAGAAAAGAGAGCTAGCTTGGCCCGAATAAGTAAAGTTAGGGTTGTCTGCTAAGGTATTTCGATTGTAGGTTCCAGATGGCGTAACGACGCAAAATTCCCAATCATCTTTGTTGCCTGGGTTTATCTTTATATAAGAAGGTTCATCTTCGACCTCCTCTTCCTCATCAGGTGCTTCACCGCATAAAGAAGGGTCAGAGCAACCTGGCTCAGGTGTAGAGTAATAGGCTTCAACCGTAGCTTCCATATGTTCCAATTGCGCCGATTTGTCAGAATAAAATTTACTTACTTGATTGCCCAATACCAGTAGCCCCAAAAGCACAGACACTGAAAAAATAGAGGTGATAAATCCATACTCTACTAGCGCCTGACCCTTTTGGTCAGACTGATTATTTTCTAATATAAAGTTTTTGATTGATTGCATAGTTTGATGTTGTTGAACGAAAGAATTAGATATCAAAATTCATTCAACGCATTTACTTCCCATTCACGTCATCAAAGGTTAAATCGAATCCTAAAATCGCAGAAGGGGACTTTCGTCACGGACGAGTTAACCGCAATACATTTGTAGTAGACGCTTAGTACCTTTGAAATAAAATGAAGGCATGTATATCTAGTAGCTCAACACCCATGGGTCCCTAAAAGCTAAAAACAAAAAGCCATCGGCCGGATATTAATTATCCAGCCGATGGCTTCATTCCTAATTTCACCTTTCTAAATTCGTCTAATTCTTAATGTATGGCACGCTGGGGAAATTGACAATCCATTGATATGTATCGTGCTGACCACCATCATAAGAAACCATCAATCGGCCGCCTAAGAACGTATTGCAATTTACCATACGTTCTTCAAAGGGAGCGTTAGGATTACAGTCCCCATTAAAGGTGGGTACATTGACGAAAAAAGGAGGTTCAACAAACTGATTATTACAGCCTGGAAAACAACGGTTACCGTCATTACCTTCATTATAGGCTTGTAAATAGCCATCCATCGTCTCTGTTGCGGCATTAAAGGTTTCACAATCAGGATTAGGGATCGTATCAAAGTAAAAGCAGAGAGGATAAGACGTTCCAGAGTCCGCATCAAACAATGAGATGTCAATCGTCTGGCCAGCATATTCAGGACTCACATAAACCAATGGGAAGTCAACCCGATTTCCAGTCATTGAATTTAAGGGCAATATACCGCTCGAATATACTGAAACCCCATCGGTACCAAATAAATTACCTTTATCAGTGATTAGAAGATTCCGCTGATTAACATTACTGTCAAATCCATAATGAGCATGGGGTGGACCTGCCCAAATCTCAAAGCCATTTTCAGAAGTACCAGAAACCGTGTTTACATCGATATAAATGTGCATCATATCGGTCACTTGGTCTACAACAATATCTGGAATATCTTCCAAAACATTGATCTCAAAGCCGCTCCCCATTTTGCTAATATCTCCAAAGCTGCCACTATCTGGGGTTAAATCCTCATCTCCAGGGCTATTAATCGTACAACCCCCATACCCAGGGACCGCAAACCCACCATTTCCACGTGCCATCGATTGTGTTTGACACGTTGTTGGCACATACCCAATTTCATTCCAAGCACCAGGAGATACCCAATTCAAGTCGGTTAAAGCGTGATATTGGCCAACCGGAGGAACCCCTTGAATGGTCATATTTGTTGCAACACGAGACTGGCCTGCATAGCTGGCTAAATCTTGCCGCACAATCGACCCATCAGCTCTTTTTTGAAAATAATAGAGTGTGTATATGGTTACCGTATCATTCTCAGGTGCATCAGATGTGCCCCCGCGGTGGCGGTTTTCATCTAACCGATAAAACCAAAATGGATTGGCTTCATTCACTGCGTATGCCGTTGAGGAAATATGGTCATAGGCATCAATATAATAAGCATCTGCACAACGGCCCTGCCCTCTTTGACCTTCTTCCCACTCACAAGTTTGTATGATACAAGGATTGCTGATGTCATCCCGAGCTGAACAATCATCACTATCTACGGAATGAATAAAATTTGTTGCGCCACTATTTTCTAAATCAATCCGAAATTTTTCTGAATGGCTTAAGGTTGCGCCAGCAGGCACCGCGTTATTGATTGAGTCTGGATCGAGTAATTCAATTCGAACAATATATGTAGGCGTAATTGCACCATTTACAGTGTCAAAAACCGTACCATCATAGTCTTTGGGGATTTCAACTCGATATGTGTAAGAAAAGTCCCCATCAGCATCTAAAAGGCCACGATCAGCGGCATTACCTGCCCCATCAAACGGAGAAAAGGCATCTCCAAAGCTTGTAACTTGGTTAGGGCCAAAAACCGCCTGTGTTGACGTTGTGACCCCATCGAGTGCCACACGCCGGCCGGAATAAAGATCCACTAAGGGGAAATAGGCGGCCGT
>JBGCDP010000361.1:0-6312 GCA_045105475.1 Anaerolineae bacterium | reverse complement strand
GTCACTGCCTTGGTAAGGGCCGTTTGGCATGAACACGTCGTTCCACATACCGTCATGGTACCACTGGAAGCCATCAACCCATGCTTCTGGAACCTGTGCGTTTCCAGCACCATCATGGAATGAGTCTGCACCAAACATCGTGGCACGGCCGCGAGCGTCGGTGAATTGGTAACCAAAGCCGAACTGAACAACCGCTTCTGGATCAAACTCGTCCATCGTCGCGTCGTTTCCGTTTTCGTCAACGGTCAACAATAGACCAATTTCACGTACGGTATCGGTATTCCATTCTAGTTCTTCCCCATCCAAGATGTATGGTTGACCATATTCTGTTGGTGGGTACTCAAGACCAGCTTCATCAAAGAGGTCGGTGTTGACGTAGAAATAAGATGGGAAAATAGCAAATGGGAGACCGATTTGACCGCGATTTTCGAGTTCATAGAACTCAACCAATGCTGGGTCAAAGTCGCTGACATCGTAATTTGCCGCATCCATTAATGGACGAAGGTCAAGCAATGCCTCTGTGAAAGCTGCACGGCCGGCTGTACCAACAGGTCCGATAATGTCTGGTGAGTTACCACCAGCGATTTGGGTGTTTAGAATGTCGGTCGCCTGAGCGTTGTCAACATATTCAACAACCAATTCGATGCTGTCTTGTGATGCGTTAAAACGCTCTACAAGTGCATCTTCAACAGGGATTTGGTCTTCGTTTGCGCCTGTGCCCAAACCAACGAACCAACGGATGGTGACTTTTTCGCCATCAGCCATTGCTTCTTCTTCCATTTCCTCTTCCATTTCCTCTTCGGCCATTTCTTCTTCAGCCATTTCCTCTGCTGGTTCTTCTACAGCAGGTTCTTCAGCTGGGGCTTCTGGAGCACCACCGCCACAGGCAACTAATCCAAGTGCCAAAATAACGATTAAAGTAAGCCAGAGTTTGCGAAAATTATCCATTTTCATTCTTCTCCTTTGAATTGATTGGATTTATAAAATCCGAGTAAAACTGAAAAAAATATCAGTTCTTTCTTTAAATAAAAATTAAAAACAGTGGTTTGAACTAGCCTTTAGCTTAAATTCAAGACCATCACCAGTGAAAGTTTTAAACCTAACCCTGGGATCATGTCAGAGACATTAGAGTTTTGCGGGGTATTTGTGATAATAAGATTTAACTTACGATTCCACCTCCGGGTGTTTCTTGAGTTTTATTGAACCTCACAGACTTAATTTGGTTGGCAGACCGAAGTCTGTGAGGTTCTCTTTTATCAAATCATCTCGTTAGTAAATACAAATCAGCGATTCATTGGTTGAGCCTGCTGTTTGTAAAACATGATTTTTGAATCTTCTTAGCAAGCTAATGATTCAAAATCAGTGGTTCTTTTTCTAGCATGTTGCCTAGACTTTCAATCTTATTCTCACTCTCATTTGAGCGAGCCATTCCAACCGCGACGGCACCCCATGCTCCAGCTTTATAATCGGCCGGGCATAGTTCAAGCTTTTCAGGCAAAAGCATCTCAGACGCCATAACAGAGTCCGAACGCATTCTTGCCCATTCTTTCAAAATCGGATTTAGCAAAGTTTGCCCCGCACGAGAGATACCACCGCCGATAATGATCTTCTCCAGATCAAACGACATGATCATTCCCTGAATAGCCCTCGCCAAAATCAGCCCAACACCCTCAACAATCTCTAAAGCTAAGGCATCACCTTGATCAGCCGCGATAAACACATTAGCTGCTTCAAGCTGGGGAACATTCTTAAGCACAGAGTCAACGCCCTCGCTATTGGTACAAGCTGCTTGTGCAATACGGGCAATAGCAGGGCCAGCCACAAACGTTTCCAAGCAACCGTATGCGCCACATTGACAACGAATATCACTTTCTTTCACAAACATATGGCCAATTTCACCAGCCATGTTGCGTGCACCGTGGAAAATTTTTCCGTCTAACACCAATCCAGCCCCAACACCGGTGCCAATCGTAATAAAGGCCAAGTTTTTAATAGATTCAGCAATTAAAAATTTTGCAGCGCCAAGGGCCACAGCGTTGGCATCATTTTCGACAAAAACCGGCCGGCCGAAATGTGCTTGCAAGATTGGTCCTAACAGCATCGATTTTTCATCTAAATTTACGGCTAAATCTACCCGACCCGCAGAAGCATCAACCAAACCGGGCACCCCAACCCCAATCGCGATGACCTGAGAAAGATCAAAACGATCAACCTGAGCAAATAAGTCTTCAATGGTTTGAGTAATAACAGTAACCGGGCTCGCTCCATTTTTGCCACGAATGGGTGAAGTCGAAAAGGCAACAGCTTCAAGATCTTTCGTAACAAGTAGTGCATCAACATTGGTTCCCCCAATATCTACACCCACAAAATACAATTTACCCATTTGAGCCCCCGTTGGTTGACTCTCGAACAATCAACGCTGTACTTAGTTGGCTATGCATCTTGACTTGCTTACCATCAATTAAATCTAATAGTTTCTGAGCAGCTTCAAAACCCGACTCATGAATGGGAGCCCGAACGGTTGTCAGTGCCGGAGTGATATACTGTGACATGTAATCATCATTGAAACCGGCTAAAGCCACATCTTCTGGAATTCGAAGCCCTCTTTCTTTTAGCACTTCCATCGCACCGATGGCCCCATTGTCATCCCCCGCAAAAATCGCATCAAATTCAACCCCATCTAGCAGCATCTGCCGAATGACATTTGCAGAGCTAGCAGCCGCGAACTTCCCTCGGCCAATCAGAGAATCATCAACCTCTATGCCTGCATCTTTCAGTGCCTGACAGTATCCCAACTCACGCTGGCGTGAGTCCTCGTTACCTTCAGGCCCTTTTAGATAAACAATGCGCCTGCTACCTTGTTCAATGAGATGAGTAACAATGGCATAAGCACCTTTACGATTCTCAAACATTACTTTCGGAATGTTTAAACCTTCAGGCGGAGATCGATGCAACATAACAATGGGCAAGTTACGCTCATGCAAATATTGAATTGAGTAGTCATCTAAAAAGTCTGTAAAAACGATTAAGCCGTCAGTATTATGCTCACCTAAAGGCAGTGGCTTTCCTGAGGCGACACTCGCTGGCGTAGGATCGGCGTACATCAATAAAGAATATCCACGATCATAGATACATTCGTTAATGCCTTGAATTAGCTTAGTGAAAAAGAAAGTCGTGACGCCCGGCAAAACAATCCCTATCGTATCGGTCTTTGAGCCAGCCAAACCGCGTGCAGAGCCGTGTGCCACAAACTTCAAATCGCCAATCGCTTGATACACTTTTTCAGCTGTACTATCCGAAACAGTACCGGTGCCATTAATGACACGACTAACAGTCGCGGTTGACACGCCGGCAAGACGGGCGACATCATCAATCTTTACACGTTGGGTAGCTGGTTTCTTAAAAGACATCATCAATTTTTAGATAGTTTGACCATGTAAGCGGTTACTGTAACCGCTTACATTGTACAAAAACGTTCACTATCGTCAAGAAATTAGTCTAATTTGTTTCTAACAGATTGAGTTTTGCAAGGCTCTCATTAAACAATTCACTGAGCATATTTAAGGCTAACTCTTTGGCCCTTCTCGAGAGAACTTAATTATTTCAGTTTATTCGTAAAACTGAGTCACGAATCATTAACTGGGCTTTAAATTCTTGTTTTTCTTCCGGCCGATCTTGAATCTGGGCCAAAATACGCTGTGCGGCCGATTTTCCGATCTTTAGTGCAGGTTGCCCAATCGTCGTCAACGGCGGTGTCAAAAAAGCAGATGCGGGCTGGTCATCAAAACCGATCAGTGAAACATCTTCCGGCACTCGAATTCCTTGGCGATACAAAGCCAAACGCACACCCATCGCCATTTGATCATTGGCAGCAAAAACGGCCGTGAATTCCAGTCCATCGGCCAATAAGTTCTCAGTCGCATCCACCCCAGATTGTTCTGAGAAGTCCCCTTCAATGACAAAATTTTCATCTACCGATAAGCCAGCATCCGTGATCGCTTGACGATAACCGGCTAGGCGGCGCTGCGCATCCTGATGGCGCAAAATTCCGGTCAAATGCACAATCTTCCGGTGCCCTTTGTCAATTAAATGCTGTGTCGCCAGATAAGCACCCCCAAAGTTGTCGAGTGAAATACAGGCTTCTTGTATCGGTGCGATGTTCCGGCCGATGATGATTAAAGGCAGCTTAGCAGCCAGCGCAATCAGCTCATTCTCAGGCAGCACACCTCCCAATATAATCAGCCCATCAACCTTCCGATCAATGAACGCTTCAAGGCTACGGCGCTCCCGATCAGCCTGCCACTGGCCGTCAGCAAATAGCGGATGATAATCACCACCACCCATTTCATTCATGATGCCGCTCAAGATCGAGTCAAAAAATGGGCTGCTGATATATTGGGTAATAATTCCGATTGTTTTTGATCGCCCCCCAGCCAAGCTGCTTGCAAAGACATTGGGGTGATAATCAAGTTCGTCAATCGCTTCTAAAACGGCCGATCGGGCACTTTCTCGCACTTTTTTATTGTCATTAAGCACACGCGAAACGGTGCTGATGGACACCCCAGCTTTGTGTGCAATATCGTGAATTGTGATCTTTTCTTTGTTTTCTTTCATGCTGGTCATCTGCATAGAATTTACCACAGTTTAGGCCCCAAAAAAATAGAGGAGGCCAGATCGAAATCTGACCTCCTCCAAATAGAAATATGAAGTAGTTGTGCTGACTACATCACGGCCTATTTTCTACTCAGCTTCTACTGAACCGACATCACAACCAGCACCTAGCGGCCGGGCAAAGCCCCGCTGGTCAGTTGCTGGGCATACCGCACCGTTTGCAGCATCAATAGCTAGGCTACCAGCCTCTAATACGTGGGTCAAGGTTGGGCCGCCATTGTCAACCAGTGCACCTAAACCAGCACCGTTTGCACCAACGTCTTGGTCACTTGCGTCTAACGCACATGATGGATCAGAAGAGACATTGTTGCCTAGTGAAGAAAGTGACGCAGAGCCACCTTCAATCTGGCAACCATATGAGCCATTATCAGCGATGATGCTGTTCTGGATCGTAGCAGTCACCGGATTACCAAATGAAGCGATCATCAAACCACCGGCCGTGCCATTAGGCCCGGTATTTCCGGTAATCGTTGTATTCAAGATCGTGACTGTACCATCGGTGCTGAACATGCCACCGCCATGCCAGCCGGTTGAGGTGTTGCCACTAATCGTACTATTCACCACTGTAACATCGCCTAAGGTCCGCAAGCCGCCGGCAACATCCCCACCAACATTGCCACTAATCGTACTGTTGGTGACATTAATTGTGCTGTTGAAGAAGCCATAGATACCACCACCTGGCTGGGCCAGTGTACTGTTATCGCTGACGGTACTGTTGGTCAGATTCAGCGTTGCCCCATCACCGTTGTAGATACCGCCACCGCCAAATTGGAAGTCGGCCGGGCCTGCACTACTTTCAGTGTTGTTGGTGACCACAACATAATCTAAGTTCAGCACTCCACCGTTGAGAATTCCGCCACCCTGAGGTGATCCTACACCGTCAGAAACAGTCAGGTCATTCATGCTCACAGTTGCAGGAGCATTGATCGTAAAGACACGTGAAGCGTTGTTTCCACTGACGATTAAGCCAGCTGCGTCACTACCATCGATCGTTACACTGCGATCAATCACCAATTGACCAGAGGTTAAGGTGATCGTGCCACCTGCTAAGCCTGGATCAAAGGTAATCGTGCCATCTGTAGCAGTTCCAGCGATTGCGTCACGCAATGAACCAGGGCCGCTATCAGCCAAGGTCGTCACAGTCACATCACTTGGAAGTGGAATCGGATCTAAGTGAATTTGATCGATCATGACCGGTGAACCGTCAACTGCTGGAACTTTGAAGCCCAATCCGCGAACGCCGGTTAAGGTCAACCCATCATCTGGTGCACCAGCAGGCTGTTCTGCACTGCGAGTAAAGCCATCAAATGGAACGGTCACTTCTTGCCAACCGCTGAAGTCATCGGTGAATGTCGTTTCAAAGCGCTCGGCCGTATCTGGACCCTGATAGACCCGGATATAGTCAACCGCCATCGACGCTGGCAGCTCGATATTTGGATCAATCGCACCACCAAAGTTACCGCCAATAGCAACGTTCAGAAGCAAGAAGACTTCATCGTTGAAGACCCATTCGTTTGGTGCAACATCGTCAGGGGTCGCTGTGTGGTACAGGATACCGTCGACGTACCACTTGATGAGATCTGGTTCCCACTCAACTGTAAAGGTGTGGTAATCCTCATAGACCGGTTCATCAAAGGTGTA
>JBGCDP010000360.1:0-6351 GCA_045105475.1 Anaerolineae bacterium | reverse complement strand
TGGTCCTACGATTTGGTTTATACAGGCACGATAAACTGAGGTATGCTAGTTTAATATTAAGCAACAGGTATTTATGAATAAAGACGAAAAACTCCGTTGGGGAATTTTAGGCACAAGCTTTATCTCTGACACGATGGCGGCCGCAATCAACGCAGATGCTGGCTCCACGAGTCAAGCTGTGGCCGGCCGTCGTCAAGAAGCAATCGCCGACTTTGCTGAAAAGTTCTCAGTCAAAAATCAATACGACAGCTACAAAGCCCTCATCCACGATCCTGATGTTGATATCGTCTATATCGGCTTACCCAATCACCTACATCATACCTGCGTCATTGGGGCGGCCGCGGCCCGGAAGCACATTCTGTGCGAGAAATCCCTGTCTACCGACATGCAAAAGACACAGCAGATTGTTGAAGCAGTTAGCAATTCGCAGCTTTTTTTTATCGAAGGGCTAATGTATCTGCATCACCCTTTTATACAGAAGCTCGTTGAACTGCTCCAAAGCAATGTGCTTGGTGAGATTAAAACCGTATCCGGCCAATACTGCGCCGACATCGCCCAATTTGTAAATCCAGACGGTGGCGGGGCACTTTATAACTTGGGCTGTTATCCGATTTCGTTATTGCATTTGGTAATTCAAACCGCATTTGGGGAAAGCATCTGGTCCGATTTTGAACTCAGCGGTATGGGAAACATCTCAAAAAAAGATGGCAACATTTACGATGCTTCGTTGAACTTGGGATTGCCAAATGGGATCACAGCCCGCATACACACGGCCGAAACGTATGGCATGTTGGCCGACTTCATCATTGTGGGTGATAAAGGCAGCCTGCGCTTTGATACAAATCCGTGGCTCCCAGAAAAATCTAACTCGATAACCTTCACACCGTTTGATAGGGAGCCAGAACAGATTAAAGTCCCGGCCGAGGGTGATGCATTCTTCTATCAAGTCAAATCTATTCGTGAAGCGCTTGAACAAAGGAAAACTGAATTAGCCCGCCCAGCTCCGCGGCTGCAAGATTCTGTTGAGATTATGCAGATTTTGACCCGCTGGCAAGCTGCTATTCTTGATACCGAGTATGAGCATCAGTCGTAGATGCTCCTGCTAATTCAAGGGCCTCTTTGATCAGAGCCAACAATCAACCCTATTCATTTGTAAGCCAAAACAATCGATAATTAGACTTTCACGCCCAATTTTAGACCTCTCAATCACGCCAGCGCAGGTTACCCCTTTCAACAATCGCGCCAGTGCCTATTACCTGCGCCTTCAAGTAACTTATCTTTTTGACTTTTTTTATAGAGCCTTTTTGATGTCAATAAACCTAGTACTCAAGTAATATGTCTTTATATCAAGCCTATAAATTTAACTGGCAAGATACTCGGCAAACATCATGATCATCCAGCCATCAAACTCAGACAAAGCACATTTTGTTTCACCTATTGAAACGATTGCTTCAACCTCAGGCTCAAAAATTAAAAATATATCAGTCTCAGCAATCCCATCTATAGATGGTTCAATGCCAATGCAGCCAAATGATAAAAAATCAAGTAAAGCTAGCCGTATTCAAACCATTATTCAAGAAGATGTCTTGGCGCATAATTGGCGGTTTATTTTTTTTACAAGGCTCGCAAAATTCCTCCCATCTAACACTCTAATGAGGCTACGAAAAACCTTGTTAAGATGGGGAGGAATAGTATTAGGTAATGGCACAGTTTTTATGGACGTGCCCGCATTATCTGGTGGTAAACAGTCAATTTCAACACTATTGTTTGGGGACGATTGTTTTATAAACATCGAATGTGTTTTTGACCTTTCCGCTGAAATTCAAATTCAAGATAATGTCTATTTAGGGCATAGAGTGATGCTTATTACGAGTAAACACGATTTTAGTGAATCAGAGCAACGTGGCGGTGCTTTAACAGGTGAAGCTATTTCGATAGAAAACGGCGCGTGGATTGGAGCAGGCTCTATTATTTTACCTGGTGTTACGATTGGGCAGGGGGCCGTTATCGCGGCTGGATCAGTTGTATCAAAAGACGTACCGGCTAACACGATTGTAGGCGGGGTCCCAGCCAAATTTATCCGTGATCTCACTTAACTTCATAGAAGCCTCTACCCTTGATACCGTGTATTAGCTTCAGTTGTAGACTGGCGGGCCAACTCTAAAGCTTCTTCAGCCGTACTGACTTCGCCTGACACCTGTGCCTCTTCAATCAGAGCCAACAATCGGCCGATCTCTGGCCCACCTTTCATCAACAATCCATTCATTAAATCACGGCCGGTAAGTATTGGCTCTGCTTTAATCGCAGGGTCTTCAACCTCAAACCAATGGCTCAAAAGCGCATCAATCGTCGCTTTGAACTGTTCCCACTTTTCAGGTTCGCCCGGGCCTGTATAGGTGGCCAAATGATCCGCAATGGAAAGCAAACAGACATCAAGCCCGGCCGTGCCTAACTTTTTCCAAAAGCGATGTTTGGCCCGAGCCGTTAATTTTGGCTCGCTTGAAAGAAGCAACGGCCGCATGTGTCCACGCACGACGGCGGCCGTATGCGTGACCGCTTCGCTGCTAAAGCGAAAGTATTTAAGCTGCTTTTCAGTGATTTTCGCCCCTTCAACATCATGCTTGAAGAAGCGAATTCGGCCGTCTTCGTCTCTAATTTGAGTTTGAGCTTTCCCCACGTCATGATACAAAGCGGCCAACAGCAGCAGGTCACGGCCGTGCCGTTCACCTGTCACCGGCCGGTTCAGATGAGGTTCAAGCTTTTCTATGATCAGCTGGACCCATTCTGCCTGTGCAGCCCCATCGAGCAGTTTTTTCAACCACGCCAACACACTGAGCGTATGGTTGAACACAGGTTCATGGTGTGGTTCACTCTGCTCCACACCTACTAAATCACTGATTCGTGGCAGGATGGCAGATAGCAAGCCTAACTCGTGCAGCATCCGCAGTCCTTCTGCCCCGTTGACGTTTAAAATATTGAGCAACTCATCTCTCACCCGCTCTGGCGAAACCTCGTTGAGCAAAACAATCGCCTCTTGCATTGCTGTAATCGTTTCAGCATCAGGCTCCAGCTGGTATTTGAGCGACATGCGTACGCCACGCAAAATTCGCACAGGATCGCTTTTGAGTCCGTTTGAATTTGCTAGGCGCAAACGGCCGTGCTCTAAATCTTCTGCTCCATTAAGTGGGTCGATTAGTTCAGCCGTGGTGCGGGCCAGTGCAGGGAGCGCCATGGCGTTCAAGGTAAAGTCCCGGTCGGTTAAATCCTCATCGAGCGAGCCGGCCCGAAAGGCTGCGATATCTAGATAGGTGCCGCTGCGTCTAAGCACCACCCGGCCGACATCTCGTTCATCGTCTAACGGAAAAGCTGGCGCGCGCAAAAAGTCTCCGATGCGTTTGGCTGTTTTAATGCCATCGGCCGGAACCACAAAATCAAGATCATGGCTCATGCGCCCTAAAAGCGCATCCCGTACCGCACCACCCACCAGATAGATCGGCTGATCAATTCGGGACAATGCACGTTCTAAATCTGCCAATAGTGGCGACAAAACAAGTGGATTCCCCGATTCATCCGGCACGTAGCGCACCACTAACTTTGTCTTCGGTCGATTGCGCCGCCCTTGGCGCAATGCTTCAGGACCAGTCATTCCAGCCCCCACAACCTGATCTGTATCTTTTAAGATGGCGACCCAACGCCCAGCGTATGCTTGCATCCTCTAATGATACCAACAACCCTACGGTCAGAGAAAAATCATAAGGCTATGCAATCATTTTTTCAGGCTGATGAATCACCTGCATGTCAGCCGGAAGTGAGTGGCCCGAAGTCCACGCCTCAATCAAGGCTGTGAATAACTCCGGGTGCTCGGCGTTCCAACCATGATGAGCATTCGGGGCTTGCGTAACGGTTACTTCCGGCAACTTGGCCTTAAATTCTTGGAAACTAGTGAGGATCGCTTTCGCTTCCTTATCGCCACCGGTAATGAGCAGCCGATACGCAACATTTGAATCGATAGCAGGCATCGTGTAAGGCAACACTTCTCGATAAACCCGCTTCACCATGTCGGCCGACATCCGCTTTAGATCTTGCATATAAATCGGCACAACCTCATCTGGGAATTGCATCATCCGGGCACTTAAACGTCCCATAATTGGCCATTTCACCATGCGCGAAAGAATAGCTGACACCGGCTTAATCCACAGCTCACGCATGAGGGGTTGAACCGTGACCCCACTCACAACCATTGTTTTAACCAGTTCTGGGTGGTTCGAAAGCAATTTCAGGGCGACGTACCCACCCATCGATAAACCCACGACATGAGCCTGACTACCGGCCGCATGTGATTCAATAATCTCTGCGACCTGTTTTGCAGAGTCTGCTAACGACTCCCAAGCGGCCGCATGGCTGTCACCGCTTCCCGGCAGATCAATCGCTATGCAGTGATAGTTGGCCTGCAAAGCCTCGATTTGATCGTGCCACATCCAACTGCTTACCCCTAATCCATGTAAAAAGATAATCGCTTCTTTTTCTTCTGCCCCTGATTGGTGGATGGTTAATTTCATCTTACCTCCTGATTCGAAACGTCTGGGATCACGACCGATGCCAGCGTATATTTTTTTCGTTTTTCGTCTGCTTTATTGGTGAGAACCTTGCCAACGATATTGAGGAGTTGCTCCTGAAAGGCCACACGCTCTTCGTCTGACAAATAGATAATCGCTTGGTTGTAGCTCGCTCCATCTGGTTCGAGCAAAGGTGTTTCCGCTTGTTCTAAATATCGTGAAAATGAATCGATCAGCCCGGCCGCAAAGACTGAAAAGTATTGCATATGCTCTTCGGCCGATAGATTTGCGACATCCTCGGCCGTCAGTCGGCTCTGATTCGCAACAAGACCATAAGTGCGTTCAACCGCACCGTTCACCACTTGCTCGTTAGTGACATGAAAAATGCCTCCTTCTTGCAAACGCTTGATCTGCCGATACAGCGTCGCTTGGGCGATATCCGGCAAAGCGGCCGCCAGTTCACGCGTTGTCATTTCACGATTCCCCAGCTCTGAGACCAATCTCATACGGATGGGATGTAAAATCAATTCACCTTTTGTACTTTTTGTGCTCATTTGATTACCATTATCATTATTGATAAAAGTAGTGTATTATCAAAGTTGATAATGGTCAAGAGGCAAATTAAAAACCATTATCTAAAGTTAGATCGCCTCGCTCCGGATTCAGTCAGCATGGTACAATCGTGACATTTAAAATGACGAGGAAAAACCATGTTTCAAATTGGCGAACAAGCCCCAGATTTCACCCTTACTTCTGATGAGGGAAGTGAAATCAAACTATCCGACCTACGCGGCAAGCGCGTTCTAATCTTCTTTTACCCCAAAGCTTTCACCGGTGGTTGCACGACTCAAGCCTGTGGCCTTCGTGATGCATTCCCTCAAATTGAAGCGAACAACGGCGTCGTGCTAGGCATCAGCCCAGATGAGCCAGCCCGCTTGGCCGAATGGCGTGAAGCTGAAAACTTGCCTTATAACTTATTGTCAGATGCGGATCATACCGTTTCTACCCTTTACCATTCTTGGGGGGAGCGCAGCATGTACGGCAACAAGTTTATGGGCATTATCCGTAGCCACTTTATCGTAGATGCCGACGGCAATTTTGAAGATGTGCAGCACAAAATTAGCCCGAAGAAAAGCATTGAAAAAGCGGCTAAAAGCTTTAAATAAATAAAAATATTTCTGTAGGGGTGGACGGGGTCGGAACCATCTTGGCTTCGAAGAACAAATTACTTCCCGACCCCGTCCACCCCTACCCGCGTGACTTGAGCCGATTCCGAGAAAAAGCGACCCACATTCTAAAAAACGAATGGCACGTCCTGCTGATGGCCATCCTCTTTGGTGGGCTGATTTTTACGCTGCAGCTGCTTCAACACAATGCGTTTAACTCACGCATAGGAGACTTTGCTCGCTTTAGCCAGGCGATTTGGAGCGTACTCGACGGCCGGTTTTTGTATACACCTATTCCCGGCCGGTCGATCATGGGAGATCACTTTTCACCCATCATGGTTATCGCCGCCCCGTTCCTACTCATCTGGCCAGATGAACGGGTGCTCTTCATCGTTCAAGCGATCAATATCACAGCCACCGGCCTCATTCTCTATAAGGTCATGAAAGATGAGCGGCCGACGATTGCACCGTGGTTTCTGCTTCTCTTTTTCTTAAATCCGGCCGTTAGTGATTTCGTCCTAGCTGACTTCCGCCGCATCTTTTTTGGTCTGCCATGGATGGCATTGGCCATGCTGGGGCTTGTGCGCAAAGATCGCAAGCTCTTAATTATTGGCCTGTTGGTTGCACTC
>JBGCDP010000359.1:0-4767 GCA_045105475.1 Anaerolineae bacterium | reverse complement strand
ATTCGCTATTATTGCCACGCGAATGACCCGCCCCTAACTATTTGCCACTCATAAAACCCTTGACAACTGACCGCCGGTCATATAATATCTGACCCGCAGTCATTTAACCTCGTCAAGATTATGAAAAGAGCTAGAAACACCATCCAAAAAGAAGAACGCCGCGCCGCAATTCTAGAGGCTGGCTGGAAGCTATTTATTGAAGAAAAGTTTAGTGACATCAGCATGAGCTGGGTCGCTCGTGAAGCGGGTTTGGCAAAAGGGACCTTATACCTCTATTTTGAAACAAAAGAAGAGCTGTTTTTAGCCCTACTCACTGAAAGAATGGAAACATTTTTCAAAGAGCTAAACGCAGGGTTGATAGAGTTCAATAGCGCAATCACCATCACAGAAATGGCCCGATTCACCGGCCGGTTTCATGCCCAACGAGTACACCTGATCCGCCTCATGGGGATCTCCCACATTTTGCTCGAGCACAACACCAAAGACGAAGCGATCATCGCATTCAAATCGATGACCCAGACCTATGTCATCAAAACAGGCGGGCTCATGGAAACATGCCTACCGTTTTTGAAGCCGGGCGAAGGGGCTCAGCTGGTCATGGCGGTGTACACCATATTGCTAGGCGTGCAACAGGTCACAGACCCCGCCCCTAACGTCGTTGATCTGATCGAGCGCAAGCCAGAACTCAGCTTTTTTAATATCGATTTAGAGTCCTACTTAACTTATATGATTGAAACCCATCTGAAAGGGGTTTCTCCGTAGCACCAGTTTTCAAACCCAGGAGAGCAGTTTAGACCCTTGAGGTCTGAGGAAAAACTATGAAAACAACGATCAATCAAAAAGAGTATGATTTTGATTTGGCCCCCAATGCGGCGGCCGTCGATGTGATTCGGGACGATGCCGGGCTAACCGGCACTAAATTTGTGTGTGGCTCTGGCGTATGCGGCGCCTGCACCGTGCTGGTCGAAGGCAATCCCGTTTGCGCATGCCTTTATCCCGCCAGTCGATTAGACGGTAAAAGCGTGACCACCATTGAAGGGCATGCTGGCTCAGATGGTGAGCTGCATCCGGTCCAAAAAGCGTTTATGGCTCACGACGGCCTACAGTGCGGCTACTGCACCCCTGGTTTTGTCAATGCTAGCATCTCTTTTTATGAAGGCTGGCGACAAGCCAATGGGAAAACCAAGCCCACACGAGACACAATTGCGGCCGCTCTAGCAGGCAACTTGTGCAGATGCGGCGCATACCAAGGCATCTACGCAGCGGTTCAAGCCGCTTGTGCAGGCGACTTTGATAGTGTGCCAACGGCCGATGTGCCACGTCACCGAATCGAAGCACCGGAAAAAGTGACCGGGCAAGCCAAATACACAACTGATCACAAAATTGATGGGATGATTGTGGGGAAAGTGCTGCGCGCAAAATATCCATATGCCAAAGTTAAATCGATAGACACCTCAGCCGCCGAAGCATTGGACGGCGTACATGCCGTTTTAGACGTGCTCACTGACACAGAGCGCACCATCCGTTATGTTGGCACACCGGTCGCAGCGGTTGCAGCCATCGATGCACAAACGGCCGAAAAAGCGGCAAGCCTCATCAAGGTAGAGTATGAGGTGTATCCGGCCGTTACAAGCTTTGCAGCATCCCGAGCGGCGACCAACGAAACGGCCGAAATGAGCTTCCGCACGGCGGCCAAAGGGGGATTGCCCGTCCCCTCAAAATGGAACGGCAACACCCGTTCATATCGACTCAGCCTGACGAGCAACAAAGGGTTTAGAGCATCACGCAATATCCGACGGGCCAAAGGAAGTAACGACGATTATTTGATCGAAAACAAGTTCGGTACGGCTTCGCACGCACATACGCCGCTTGAGCCTCATGGTGTCCTAGCCAGCTGGAACAACGGCCATTTGACCCTTTATGCGTCAACCCAATCGATCAACCAGCTGCGCGACAATATGGTTAAAAAATATGAGTTAGCCCATGATCAAATCACGATCATTTGTGACCATGTTGGGGGTGGATTCGGTTCAAAAGGGGGATACGATTATCCAGAAATTTCTATTGCGATCGATCTCGCAAAAAAGACGGACAAGCCGGTTCGCCTCATTTTAGATCGACATGAAGTCATCGCTTATTCTGGTCATCGTGAAGAGACAGAGCTTGAAATGAGCCTGCTCAGCAACAAAAATGCTGATTTTCGTGCGATGGGCATGGAAGCCTACAACAATGGTGGCCATTCGATTGAAGGAAATGCGGCAACGATTGCTGCTACTTTCTATCATTCTTGGCCCCAACTCGTCAACGATCATGCTGTAGTCACCCATCAACCGCCAGCCAAAGCGTTTCGCGGTCCAGGTGGGATCAATGGTGCCTTTGCCCTTGAATCAACCGTTGACGATATGGCGTATAAACTTGGTATCGATCCGCTTGAGCTGCGCCGCAAGTGGGACACACATAAACAAGATCAACAGCTGTTCGACTATTTAGAAGAGGTGCCAGCCTGGCAAGCGCGTGATCGAGTCAAAGCAGACCCCGGCCGCTACAAACGGGGGGTCGGACTAGCGATGGGGCATTGGGTTCACTTGTACATGCCGAAAGCCCAAGTTCGAGTAACGGCCGACAAAAATGGCCTTTCAGTGGAAACAGGGATTCAGGACATCGGCCAAGGGTCTCGCACCGTTCTAGGAACAGCTTTAGCAGAAACGTTTGGCATGGATGTTAGTGATCCGCTGATTACGATCAAAACCGGCCGTCCGGTAGATATCGCTAGCCCTGCCACAGGTGGTAGCCGGGTCAGCACCTCGATTTTTGCCCCGGCAAAAGAAGCCGCCCGCCAAGTACAGCAGCAGATCGTTGATGACCTCTCTAAGCAGATGGGATTTAGCGGAGCCACCTTCGGCCGGGCTGGAATAACCCATCCAGGTGGAAAAATCTCTTGGCCTGAAGCGATCCAAAAAATAAGCCAAACTAAAATCGAAGCGGTTGCTACGCGTGGCAAAGACAGCAAAGGAATCGGCCTAACCGGCATGATCGACTTAGACGGCACAGGGTTAAACATGGGTCTTGGCCCATCAACAGCGGCCCAAATTACTGAAGTTGAAGTTGATACACGCCTGGGCAAGATCAGGGTATTGCGCACATGGTCCGCCATCGCGGCCGGCCGCATCTTTTTAGAAGAAGCGGCACGCAGTCAGGTTTTTGGTGGAATCACAATGGGGATCGGCTACGCGCTGTACGAAGATCGCCAAATCGATGAAAAAACAGGGAACACGATCACCGTGTCACTCGAAGATTGCCGCATTCCCGGCATTGGCGACATACCAGAGATGGAAGTGGAATTTATGCCAGAAGGGTTTGAACATGTCCCAGGTGGTGGTGTCGGCATCGGTGAGGTCACGATGGTGCCGGTTGCGGCTTCAATTGCAAACGCCGTTTACCATGCAACCGGCTGGCGGCCGACGTCGGTTCCTATCCGGCCGAGTGATGTCATCAATGGAGTGAGAGGTTAAACATGATTAAGACAATTACAGATGCAACAAGCACTCAAGGGCACTTTTTAGCTGGTGGCACCGATTACATGGATCGGCTCCGTCATCACTTAATCGGCGCAGATTCAGTTGATGTCAGTGGCATCGATGGCCTGGATAAGATTGAAAAAGAGAAAGACGGCGGGACATTAATCGGGTCGCTCACAACGATATTCAATGTGTCTCAGGCGGCTCACATCCAAGAAAATTACGCAGGGTTGGCCCAAGCGGCCGGAGGGTTGGCGACGCCCCAAATTCGGCAAATGGCAACGATTGGGGGGAATCTGACCCAAGCCAATCGGTGTCAATATTATCGCCATCCCAATTTAGAATGTACGAAAAAAGGGGATGCGACCTGCGGCGGGCGTGAAGGGTATCACGAGTATGGGGTTGTCTTTGACAATGGGGGCTGTGTGGCTCCGCATCCGTCTACTTTGGCCGTTGCCCTGTATGCATATGATGCCCAAATCGAGATCAACGGGAGCGATGTCCGGCCGATTTCAGCCATCTATGGAGATGGGTCTGATCACGGCCGAGATCATTTGCTCGCTGATTCTGAGCTGATCACCAGGATTATTTTGCCAGCAGGCAAAGCTGAAAAAGCGGCATACTTTCGCGCCATTGCTCGGGCTAGGGCGGAATGGCCATTGGTTGAGTGTGTGGTCCGTTTGGTTTTAGATGGTGACAAAATCGCTGAGGCTTATGTGGCGGTCGGCGGCGTTGCGGCCGTGCCGATGCGTCTATCCAAGGTTGAAGAAGCTTTGATTGGCCAAGTTGCAAATGAAACATCATTTGCGGCCGCCGCAGAGTTAGCGGCTGAAGGAACAAAGCCCTTACGTCAAACAGAATATAAAGTGCCGCTCCTTGTAAACACGATTGAGGAAACCCTACTGCGAGCAATCGGCTAGTTTTTAGCTAAACCAATCGTGCCAAGCATCTGCTAAAGCGCAGGTGCCCAATGTGGCATGGGCTACTCCGACTCTGTGACAATGGGAAGGTATATTTTGCTTCCCAAAATCGCTTCGGATGCTTCCAGAACCGTCATACCAATGTATTGATCAAGGTCGCCTAGTTGATCGCGTTGCCGTTGAAGCATGGTTTGTAGGGCCGGTGAGCCTTTTTCTGCCAGCTGATCTAAGTAGTTAGCCGCCAGTTCAACTTGATCGGGCGTAATGGTGGCACTATTACTCCTATCGCCATTTGTCAGGGAGCGCAGAGCTGGCTCCCACGTAGTGAC
>JBGCDP010000358.1:0-19014 GCA_045105475.1 Anaerolineae bacterium | reverse complement strand
CTGGTTGTAAATCGTTGACCACGATCGGCCGCCGTTAAAGCTCACATTCGCCCCGCCGTCATTCCCCTGCACCATCACCTGGGTGTTGTCCGGGTTAATCCAGACATCATGGTTGTCACCATGTGGAGTCGTGATTTCGCTGAAATTATTCCCAGCATCGGTCGATTTAAAGAAGCGTAGATTGTTGACGTAAACGGTGTCAGGATCAACCGGATCCGCATGGACGTGCATGTAATACCACGGCCGCCGGGCCAAATCAGCATTGTCGCTGGCGAGAGTCCATGTCGCCCCCCAATCTTCACTCCGGTAAAGCCCCATCTTGTCCGCTTTAGCCTCAACCAACGCCCACACCCGGCCCGGTTTTTTCGGTGCTACAGTCACACCGATTTTGCCCAACAGTCCTGTTGGCAAGCCGGGGTTTTGGCTGATATCGGTCCACGTATCCCCGCCGTCGGTTGATTTCCACAGCCCACTATCTGGGCCACCGCTCGACATCGACCAGAAAGTACGGATCACTTCATAAATCGAGGCGTATAAAATTCTCGGGTTGCTTTCATCGATGATGATATCAATCGCGCCCGCTTTGTCGCTTTTGTATAGAACCCGCTCCCATGTTTCCCCCCCATCGGTTGAACGGAAAACTCCTCGCTCTTCGTTGGTCCCAAATGCATGCCCCAAAGCAGCGACGTAAACAGTGTCTGGGTCGGTTGGATGGACCCGTATCCGGCCGATATGCCGTGTGTCACTCAGCCCCATGTGGCGCCACGTTTCTCCTCCATCGGTCGATTTATACACACCGTCACCGTGTGACACATCGATGCGGATGCACGCTTCCCCCATTCCGGCGTAGATCACATTCGGGTCAGATGGAGCGACAGCCAGTGCGCCAACGGACGAGGTATTGAAAAATCCGTCTGAGATGTTGCGCCAATATTGGCCCCCATCATCGGTTTTCCAAACGCCACCGGCGACTGCGCCGAAATAAAAGGTATGCGGTTGGGCACGATGGCCTGCTACGGTCACGACCCGACCGCCACGTGGTGGGCCGATACAGCGCCAAGTTAGGTTATCAAGAATTGGGGACATCGAGTTTGTCATTTGTTCCTCCTTAAAGAACAGGTCTCATCTTTTTAAGGTCAATGCATCAATATTACATGGCCTAAAATTGCGGGCAAACGTTATAGGTTTTTCTATTGTTTGAAGGTAAAGAGTGTAGGTTCTCAGCAAAAAGCTCTACTGATCAGCGATTTTGCGCAGCCACCATTCGCGCAACAGCGGTACCCGGAAACGATACCGATTCCCGTCACTATTTTCTATCTCTTCTTCAATATATTCTTGGCTAATGAGTCGATTGATAATTCCTTTGCGCACGCCTGATTCAACCCGGCCGTGCTCGGCAATCTCGCGCAGCACCGTATCGATCTCGTATTCAACATCAAGCACATGATCAATCGATTTGAAGTAGTAGTCCCCACTGTCGAGCACGGCCGGGATAACCGCCTTAACATCCGCCTCTGTCACCTCAGTTTGTTCTGGCTCCACCATGCGATTCACCATTTCAGTTCCGATAAGTTGCACCAAAAACGGCTGGCAGCCGCTCCAATACAGCGCCGCTTCAGTCGCGTCTGGCTCCCATGTTAGCCCAAATTCTGGCACCGGCTCTTCGATCAGCTTACGTGCTTCATCTTTTTTAAGATAGCTGACCCGCACCCGCCGCACGTTTTTAACATATTCTGACAGTTGTTGACTATACGCATCTAATTCAAATTGACCGCTGTAGAGCACCATCCAGCCGGGAGATTGAGACAAGCCGCGCAATTTACCCAGCACGTCCCAGCTAAAACGCCCTTCAGCGACAAAGCGCACGAGTTTGTCGAATTCATCGAGACACAGCAACACCCGTTTCCCTTGGGTTTGATCCGCAAAGGCGTCAAGCCAGATGCTGAGGTGATGCAGCGGATGTTTTTCGATGGTGGCGATATCAAGCGTCTCCATCCGGATGCCGCCCGGCCGCCGTTTTTCCCAACGCATGATCGCTTCGGTTAGCCCGGCCGCAAATAGTTCATCCCCCTTGCCGGTAAACGCCCCTTGGCAGTCGACAAACATCATGTGCAGGTCGGGAATACGGTCAGACATTTGGTACAGGGCTGACGATTTCCCCATACGCTGCTGGCCGATGAGGAGCAGCGTTTCGGCCCGATTCGGGTCAGCATACACTTCCCCAGTAATGTTAAATAGATCAGTACGCCCCTGAAATAGTTGGGAGCCGGTTTCAAGGGCAGAGCCAGCCTGATAAGCCCCAGTAATAATGCGCGACTCCATTTGCTCTAATTCTTGGGCATGCTCACGAATCAGCCGCTGCCAGTGGTTCCCCATGTCGGCCAATTCAGTGCGGCTGAGTAGTCCCGCGCGCGCTTTAAGTGTTTCGATTTCTGTCCGGTTCCGTTCAAGGGCGAGCAAGCGCGTTTGTGGCACGAGGGTGCCGGTTTCGAGGTTGGCAAGGGATTGCGCCACGGCCGAAAAGTCTTTGAGTAACGCCTCGGTATCTTTAGCCTGCCTTCTTGTTCCGGTAACAAGCGTACTCATTTGCTCAAGCCGGGCTGCAGCCGATTCTAAGTCAGCCAAACGGCTCACAGCTAAGCCCGCCTGCGCCCCCCACCAGCTACCGGCTGAGGCTACAGCCCATTTTTGGCCGGTGGAGCTGGCCGTTGTGGTTAACATTTCTTCTGCACGAGGTAAATCGGCTTGCATCAACTGAATCAACAGCCGATTGAAAAACGGGAGCGGTAGATAGATTAGCTCATCAAACGCAAGCGGCATTTGGCGAAATCTTCCTTGCCCCAGCCATAATTGCAAGAGCGACCAGCATGACCAAAATAAGTACCGCAACAGTCGAAACGGGCTAATAGTTGCCATTAAGCCGCCAGCCACGCTGAAAGCTACACCGACAGCCACCCCGACAGCCACGCCGGCAGCCACGCCGGCAGCCACGATGCCAGCCACGACGAGAGCCACACCGCCAGCCACGCCGACACTCGCGCCGACAGCCACGCCGGCACCTACGCCGACAGCCACGCTGAAAGCTACACCGACAGCCACGCCGACAGCCACGCCGGCAGCCACACCGACAGTCACGCCGACACCTACGCCGATAGCCACACGTACCCAATAAGATTCATCAATGCTTAAAGCGGTGCTAAGCTCACTCACATCGCTGAGCCAGCACAGCCACATAGCCCCTATCACCATCAGTAAAAAGTTGCTGATTACAAGTTGACCAAATGCCCGTCTGCTGGGACCATCAGGCAAAAAGCTCGCTCTATTTTTTTTGCGCCACAGCCCCAACAAGGGTTTGTTCAGCCACAGCGGGTCAGCCCCAGCCACATCAAAGCGGTGGTGAAAGGTGATCGGCTTAAACCACAGCAGGTAGAGCAGATGGAGGGTTTCTTTTAAATAGGTCATCTGTTTAACTTGATCTTGTGTGAGGTATTTTCAGAATGCATCAATTTGTGTTTTCGGGGCGAGACATTCGCTGTAAATGGATGGTTATTGCCAATTTCAGCATGCGAATGCCATAGCCCCTACCACCAATTGTCGTAGGGGCTATGGCATTTTTGTGGCGAATCTTGCTCATTAAATCAACTTGATAAAAATGTCTCGTCCAAGAATGGCAACAAAATAATCTGATTGACTAACGCCACCAGCTTTTGATCCTTGAAATCAATCCGGCATCTTTCGCTTCGTCAGCTTCAGCCTGATCCAGCTTCTCCTGACGCTTCTCTTTAACCTTGTCCCCAAAAATATGGGCCACCTGCTTCTCAAACTCAGCTTTCAACGCCTCGTAATCAGGGTCAGGGCTATCCATCCAAACTAGGTTCGCCCCTACGTTGAGTTTTAAAGGATGATACACCTCTTCAACCCACTGCTGTACTTGGCGAAAGTCAGGTGCTTCAAGCTGATGCTCACATTCGCGCAAAACGGCCGCTCGCGCTTCATCTACTGAAAACGGCCCCAAATCTACTGTATAGAAAATACCAAAAAAGGTTGAGCTAAAATCGTTTTGCACCGCCACTTCTTCCAAGGGGACATGGGAAGCCAGCACAATCGCTAGCTTTGGCGATTGGGCGTTAATGCGTGACCGTAGCCCGTCGTAAAAATCGTCATCAAACGCCTCTTTACGCCGTTGCAACACGTTGAATTCGTCTAACAGCAGCACGTAACGGGTCGCGCCTGACTCATCATAACTGGTGAGCAGGTCGTCAAACCGGCCGGGGGCGAGCTCTTCTGGCGCTGTCCCAAACAGCTCTTTGGCCACCGCCCCGTAAAACTGGTTCGGCGTCCGGATCGTGTCGCTGTCTAACGACAAATAGCCAAAGTCATATCGTTCGTGGCCAGGCAGCACCTCTGTAAAGCTCTGCTCAACGTTTTTGAGCAACGACGAACGGCCGATGCGTCGCTCGCCAATAATGGCAACCGATTGCGGTTTAGGTGAAGCGAGTTGATTAAAAATCTGCTGTTTTTCTTTTGCACGGCCGAAAAAGCGTTTCGGGTCAGTAATTGTCCCTCTGTCTGAGAACGGCGAACCGATTCTGTTTGTCATACTACTAGTCTCGTAAAAATGTAAGTTTCAATGCGAATAGCCACGATAATAAACAATTTTCACAAACCTGCCATCACATTTGAAAGCACATTGCGAAATCGTTCTGAACGGCCAAATATCCCTCACACCACACTGGACAGACTCCCCCATGCCTCAACGCCTTAAATCAGATAACATATTCAACAACTCAGTGGCAAATCGGAGCGGCTGAGTTGCTATCAATCGGAGGAAAAATGGACAACAAAACAATCCGGCTTGACCAGGATACCGACTGGGGTGCAGTCGGCTGGGCAGGCCTCATCAGCAGCATCTTTTTTCTAGTCGGGGGCTCACTGGCTGGCACAGGTTCAGGCGGGGGCTTATTCACCTTTATCAAAATCATCTCATCGATGTTATTAGGGACCAAGCCACTGCTTGAAGAGGGGCTAAGCTTTGGCTCGTTGCTCGCTGGCATCGTCATCCACCTAATTATCTCGTTTGGGGTCACGGCCGTCATCGCCCTTGTACTTCACCGTTGGGGGATTTTAGTCGGCGTCATCGGCGGCGCACTCATGGGGCTGGCCTTCTACTTCATCAACTTCTTTTCGCTAGCCGACTGGTTCTTCCCAGCGATGTCCGGCTTGCGCTCTGTCGGGATGGCCGGTGTGCATATGCTCTTTGGAGCCTTGGCTGGCGGCTTGTACGAAATCTTTGAAGACGAAATTTATGAAAAGGGGGAATGGTTTAATGATTAGTTTGTAGACTGGTTTGTTCGTTGGGTGTTGAGCGCAGCTCAGCCAACCGACCCACAAGCAAACTCCCAAGCTAACTCACTAAATACAAAAACATGACTCGAAGAACAACATCTAGAAGACAACCAACCATGCGCGGCCGGACATCAGGAAGAAGCAATGCTGGCAACGCGCTCAAAATGCGTTTAATCATCGGCCTTGTTGTGGCCGGATTCGCATTTTTCTCATTTTTGAGCAAACGTGACGTCAACCCGACCACCGGCCAAGTGCAGTACATCAGCCTCACCCGTGACCAAGAAATCGCGATGGGGTTGCAGGCTCAACCACAAATGATCCAACAGTTTGGCGGCATGGACCCTGATCCGGTCGCCCAAGCACTCGTCGATGAAGTCGGGGCACGGTTAGTGCGCAACAGCTTTGCGACAAAATCAGAGTACCCGTTTGAATTTACACTGCTGGCCGACGATCAAACGATTAACGCCTTTGCGCTACCTGGTGGACCGATATTTATCACAGCCGCATTGTTTAATCAGCTTGAAACAGAAGGGCAGCTGGCCGGAGTGTTAGGCCACGAGATCGGCCATGTGATTGCTCGGCACGGTGCCCAACGGATCGCAAAGCAAGAGCTAACTCAAGGGCTAACCGGCGCAGTGGTCATGGCAGCCTGCGACGGCGGCCAAGGGTGCCAAGGGACCCAACAAATGGCTCAAATGGTCGGAAACATGGTGAACATGAAATACGGCCGAGGGGATGAGCTTGAATCTGACGATCTAGGCTTACAAATCATGCTCGAGGCGGGCTACAACCCCTCTTCGATGATTCGGGTCATGGACATCTTAGAAGCATCGGCCGGGGGCGCACGTCAACCAGAGTTTATGAGCACCCACCCGGACCCTGGCAACCGGCGGGAAAAAATCCGCCAGTTTGTAGAAGCAAACTTCCCGAACGGCGTCCCTAATGATCTAGACCCGTAGGCGAACAAGACAATCAAGAAACAAAAAAGGGGTTGGTGAAAAATCACCAACCCCTTTTTTGTTTTTAGCTTTAGAAAATTATTTCTTCAGCAAGTCACGAATCTCAGCCAATAGCTCTTCTTGAGAAGGGCCAGCAGGTGGTGCTGGTGGTGGCGGAGGTGTCATTTTGTTGATCTGTTTAACCATCATGAAGATTACAAATCCGATGATAACAAAGTTAATGATCGCGTTGATGAACAAACCGTAGTTCAACGTTGCGGCCCCAGCTTCTTGAGCCGCTGCCAATGTTGCGTAGGACTCGCCGCCAAATGTAATAAACAAATTGGTGAAATCTCGTCCGCCCAAGAGCAAGCCGATAATTGGCATGATGATGTCATTAACCAATGACGTAACGATTGCACCAAACGCACCACCAATGATGACTGCGACGGCAAGGTCCATGACATTGCCTTTAATTAAAAATTCCCGAAATTCTTTTACCATTGAAAATCTCCTTTGTATTTCGATTAATCTAACGTTAACCTTTCCTTATTCCTGACAAGAGTTTACACACTTTTCACTTTACGTAAAATACGCAATATCACGTAGAAATTAGGGGTTCAAAAGGGGTTTTGCTTGCTTTTCGATCCGAATCAGAGCTTCTGAGGGTGAAATGCGGCCGTAAAATGCCTCTTCGATTTCGGCCGATGCTATTTCTTCTACCTGAATCCAAGCAGGGTGCAAGGGCACCAGTTCCAGATGATCAACCCCATCTAGCCAAACCTGACTGCTCGCGGGCAGCTGGCTTGAATCGAGAAACGCGTCTGACTCTGCAACAGATATCAATGACGGCACCGTGCGGCCGGTTTGTGCCAAAATCGTCTGCCCTGTGGCCGAGGCGGCAAAGCGAATAAACGTAAGCGTTTCAGCGGTTGGCTCGTTGCCCAAGCAGTAGCCGTCGCTATGCAACACCCCGGCCGTGCGTTCCCCACGGGGCAATGGAACCACGTCCCACCGGAAATCGGCCGCCGCCCGAAATGTCGGCGTTGCTCGGCGGCTATCAAAGAACATCGCCAAGCGTCCGGCGGTAAAACGATCTTCCAATGACAAAGACTCGGCCGCCAGCGCATCGGGCGCAACCTCGTGCACCGTCTGTAGCTCTGCGAGCCAAGTCAGTGCTTCCACATTTTTCGGGATGGCAGGCAGCAGGCCGATGTCTGGTTCATACAGCGTACCACCCGCCTGCCACACCAGCGGTGCCAAACGATATAAATTAGGTTCAATGCCGACCCCAAAATTCTCGTCAACGGTCAATGACTCTGCCGTTTGCAGGAGCTCGTCCCAACTCCAATCGGCCGCCGGATAATCAACCCCCGCCGCGTCAAACAGATCTTGATTGATATAGACGACGAGGCTAGAAATATTTTGCGGAACGCACCACAGCTCGTTTTGATAGGTAAACGCATCAAGTGCGATGGGATAAAACGCAGCCTGATCTAACTCAAGCTCGGTTGAAAACGGGCCAATCGGCCTTAAATCACCATCGGCCGCAAAACGTGCAAAGCGCCTGTAGTTGAGCAATACCACATCTGGAGCTTGCCCACCGTCAAACATCGTGACCAGCTTCTGCTGAAAATCTTGGCGTGATGGGGAATGGCGTAGCTGAATCGTGATGTCTGGATGTTGCTGCTCAAATGCATCGATCAGGGTTTGATAAGCAGCCAGTTCGGCCGCATCCCCAGCAAAAGCGAAAGAGACAACGGCCGTGGTTTGGGTCGGCTGACAACCAAGCAAAAACAGCAAAAGCACAGTAGAAATCAACTTGGGCAGTAGGATGCGACGAGAGCGAAACCAAGACGGTCCAGTATTTTTATCCATCTGTCATGCTCCTCTGCAAGAACCAATGTTGTGCAACCGCAAACACCGAGATAGGCGGCAGCATCGCTACGACAGCACCGGCCAAGAGCAACGGCCGATTGGCTGAATCGAGCTGATTCAGCAGCTGTAGCCCGACCGGCAGCGTATATTTCCCAGGGTCATAAATAAAGAGCACCGGCTCGATAAAGTTCCCCCAAAACAGCATAAAAGCCAGCAGCGTTACTGCGGCCGTCGCAGGATGCACGAGAGGTAAAGCGACCTGCCACCATGTCTTCAAAAAGCCAGCCCCGTCGATTTCGGCCGCTTCAAATAGCTCAACCGGCACCTGGCGCCACGCCCAAAAATAGATCAGCACAAACAGTGAGTTCCCCCCTGCTAAGGCTGGCACCACAAGCGCAAAAAGCGAATCGATTAACCCGATCTGACTAAAAGCCTGAAAGCGGAGCAGCCATACGGCCGACGGCGGCACGATCATAGTAACAATGGCAAAGGTCACTAGCCAACGCCGCCACGGCTGTGGCATGCGCACAAGTGAAAATCCGGCTAAAGCTGCAAATAAGAGGGATAGCGGCACACTCAGCATGACTACGAGAAGCGAATTCCCAAAGTAGCGGCCGAATGGCACCACATCAAATAAAGACCGGTAGTTGCGCCAAGCCGCTTGCCCCGACTGACTAAACCCATCTAGCCAAAGTGTTCCACCCAGGGGAAACAGTGACCCAACTAAAGCCAGCAGTACAGGCAGCACAAAAAAGATGGCACAAAAAACGGCCAGCGTTGGTCGAAGATAATGACGCTTAGTCACGGCCAAACACCCCCTGCCACAGCCAAAGGCTAATCCCGGCCAAAGCCATGAATGTCACCAATAGCACGGCTGAAACAAGCGCTGGATCACGAAAATCAAAAGCGAGTTCATAAATGAGCAATGGCAAAAAAGTGGTCGAGTAATAGGGGCCGCCATAGGTGATGATAAATGACGGAGTAAACGTACCCTGCAGGCTGACAAGTAAATCACGGCCGGTCAGCAGGGCCAACCACGGCAGCATGAGCGGCAGGGTGATGTAGCGAAAGCGTGCCAGCAGCCCAGCCCCATCTAGCCGAGCTGCATCAAACAGATGGACTGGAATTAAAGCCCGGCCGATTAGCAGCACGATAAACCCTTCACCCAACTGAAAAAAAGCCAAGATCACAAACATGGCCCGTGTCGCACCGGGGTTAACCAGCCAATCAACCGCAGGCAAACCAAGGCTGCTCAAAACGATGTTAATCGGTCCATACAGCGGATTAAAAAGCCACAGCCCGATTAAAGCCCACGCTGGCGGGGGAATGACAGATGGCAGAAAAACGGCCGTTCGAGCCATTCGATTGATGCGGCCAGACGGTTTTAAGAGCAAAGCGAAAAAAAACGCCCCTAGCACTCGCAGCGGCACGGCCGCTACGATAAATACAAGGCTATTAAAAACTGAGATTCTAATTAGGTCTGATGAGAGTAGGCGAGAGAATGACGAAAGGTCTGCTCCGTTTTCACCCTGAAATACCAGCCCAAATGTGGCCAATGCGGGAATAACAACGAGGAGCAGGGTTCCAATGAGCCATGGCAAAAAATATAGTGATGTCCGGGATCGAATCATTGGCAATTCTCAATCCTCTGTTCTTCGTTGCTTGCTCAAATGATCAAGAAAATCGGCAATGGGCTAAAAAGAATAAGGAATTAAGAATAATACCAGCTAGCTGCTGACCTGATCAAAGGCTGTAATCAGACGGCCGGCAATTAAGCGCCAGTCGTAGGTTAAGGCATGCTCACGCGCCTGCCGACCCAGCTTTTCGCTCAAAATAGGGTTAAAGAGCAGGTCGCACAAGCGAGTCGCCAGCGCATCGGCCGAACGTGGCGGAATGTGAAAACCGGTCTTGCCATCTTGCACCAAATGGGCCAACCCACCAACCTCTGAAGCGATCACAGGGGTTCCCATCGCCATCGCTTCTAAAGCCACCATGCCAAAGCTCTCATAATGAGATGGCATAACGACAACGTCGGCCGCCGCATAATAAGTCGGTAGCTCGTTCTGGTTTTTAGCACCCACAAAACCAACGATATCTTCAACGTTTAGCTCTTTGTGCAACGCCTGTAAACGACCCATCTCAGTCGCTGGGTTTTCATCCCACGGGTCACCACCCACGATCGTAAAATGAACGTTCTTCATCTCTTCAGGATGATGCTGACGCAAAATCGAGGCGGCTTCTATGAAGGTATCAATCCCTTTTAACGGTTCAATCCGGCCGACAAACATAATATTGAAGCCGTCTGGGTCAACCCCGATCTTTTCTTTAGCCGCTTGTGGGTCTAGTGGCTTAAAACGGTTTAAATCGACCCCGGGCGGCACGATGCTAATCTTGTTTTTGTCGGCCCCGTAGAGCTCTTGCAACTGCTGCACTTCAGCCACGGTTGGCGAAGTGATGAGGTCAGCAATATTTTGAATGATGTGGCTCTCCCCATCGATTCGAGACTGCGGAGCCCGTTCTTCCGGCCGAGGGTTAATTTTGTTTTTCATATGTCCCAATGTATGAAACATTTGCACAACGGGTATGCGTTTTTGATACTTGGCTTCCCACGCCTTTTTCAAGCTTTCAGCCACCATGCCTGACAGCCAATAGTGTGAATGAATCAGATCGTATTCAGCGTTCTCATCATCGGCAAAGGCCAACATCCCTTCAACGAACTCACCAATATGGGCGATGATTTCAGGCGGCCGTACCGGCACCTCTGGCCCCGCTTTGATATGAATCACCCGCGCCCCAAAGCCTAAATCATGCTTAATTTGCGGCTGGCAATCATCTTCAGAGCGGGTAAACACATCAACAATGAATCCCTGACGCCCCAACTCACGAGCAATGTCACGCACGTAAACGTTCATCCCTCCCGTCTTCTTTCCCCCCATCATCGCCAATGGGCAGGTATGAACAGATAAGAGTGCTATGCGTTTGATATTTGAGGCAATTGGGTCAGTCGCTTGTGAGTGTGTGGTCATGGTGGTCATCTTCTAGAGCCAGACAAGGTTAGGAAAATTCTCTTTTCTCTTTTTACATAGAGCCAAGAGGGTTCCAATCCAATCTGCCTCTATGCTGGTCAGCGTTGCATCGTCAGGCGGAAAATCTCAGTATCTTGCCCGCCAAACCGATATTTATAGGTTTCGTCGCCGCGTAAAAAGTCGAACGTATGGCAACCGCGCGCAATACCTTCTTGGATAGCATGCGCGGTTAACACCCAGCCTAAGCTGAGATTGCGATATTGGCTAATGTCATTGCCAGAGTTGTAAACCCAAATCCGGCCGTCGTAGATAAAGTTAAACAGGGCAGAAATACGTTCACCTTCGATAACGGTAAACATTAGCAATAAGGTGCCAGCTTCAAGAGCGGCTTTCGCCACGGTGTTAAAAACGTTCGCCCGTGTTGGGAATTCTTCAAGCCATCCTTGTTTATCAGGGGTTGAGCATTGCAACAGGTGCAGGAAATCTTTAATCGCTTGATCAAGATCGGTATCACCATCTACGATTTCAATCGTGGCACCAGCCCCGACCGCCTTGCGCATTTTTCGCCGGATCTCGCCCCGCTGCTTTTTATCAATTCCGGCTAAATAGTCGTCAAAGTCACCTTTTAGCGGAATAACGGGGCAAACTTCGGCCCGCTCTTGCGCCAAAGAAAAACCCCGACCTTCAGCAAGTCGGGGCAATATGGTTTTAGATGGGGAATCGGCACGGATGTTCCAACAGTCAAGCGTTGTCCAAGCTAGGCAGCTAGCGTCAGAACACAAACAGTCAAACACGGCCGACCAAACATCTTCAGCCTGCTCCGCTTTAACGATAATGTCTAAATAATCTGTTTCTTCTTTAGATGCATTAAATTGCAAAACCCCATCTTCTAATAAGAAAACTGCTAGGCCTGCCAATTCATTTGCATCATTCTCAACTGTGACAGACACAAGCTCGCCACGTCCCAGGTTCTCCCACCAAGCTTGCTGATAAGCATGGGTTTGGAACGGTGTATCAGTGATTCCATCATGTGCAAGGCTGTCCCAATCGGCCGCAGGGACGGCCGTAAAAATTTCTTTTCCTAAAATTAATTTTGTCTTCAACGCCATGCTGAGAATAATACCTGACGTGAATATGCAAATGGTATATTTCTAATAGTGTCCTGCCGAAGGTGCCATTAGACAGATATTCTGGCGATTACAAGAGTCTCAGCTCATCCTACCTAATCGTCGGATCAACCAGGACAGTTACTCCGCAGTCAAATCTAGCACCGCCAGATAAACCCCATCTTCCATTTTAAACTTAAAGCCTAAGCGCTCAGACACTTTCCGCATGCCTCCGTTATTCGGCAAAATATAGGCCACAATCCGGTCCAGCTTTTCTTGCTTGCCAACCTCGATTAGCTGTTTGAGCAGCTTTGTGCCAATCCCTTGTCCGTGCCACAGGTCAGCAACCAAAATCGCGTATTCGGCCGAATTATGTCCATGCTCTTTCGTCAGACGTCCGGCCGCAATAATCTCTTCTTCCCCAGCTTCATTTTGATTGGTTACAACCAAGGCCATGTCCCGATCATAATCAACATGGCACACCCGAATCAGGCGATTGTGCGCCGTTCTTGTGTTAAAGCCCAATGCTGAGAAATAGCGCATGTAGACGCTCTCGCTCGACAGGTCACGATGGAATTCAACCATCAGCGGCTCATCTTCCGGCCGAATAGGGCGCATCTCTACCTGACGTCCCGATTTCGTCTCAAACTCTAGCTCATACTGCACCGGATACGGGCGTATGGCCAATTTTTGTATGTCGTTTTCCTCTGGCGGATAGAGAATCACCCGGCCGTCGAGTGCGATCAGATCATCAGGCGAAGCCAGCAGCGGATTGATGTCGATCTCCCGGATAAACTTGTGCTCAGATACCAAATAGCTAAAGCGGATCATGAGCGTTTCCAATGCCGCCAGATCAACAGGGTCCCGGCCGCGAACCCCTTCTAACGCCTCATAAATCTTCGTCCGTTTCATCATCCGGCGGGCCAAATTTGAGTTGAGGGGCGGCAATTCAAGCGCATTGTCGCGATAGACTTCAACCAAGGTGCCTCCCGTTCCGAACAACAAAACCGGGCCAAATTGCGGATCTGGTGTCGCTCCCAAAATCAGCTCATACGTGCCGCTCAAATTGACCATCGGCTGGACGGTGACACCCAGAAAATCATCCTGAGAGTATTTTTTGCTAACGTTGAGTTCAATCAATTGAAACGCTTGGCGCACTTCGGCCGACGATTTCAAATTAAGCTGAACCCCGCCCACATCTGTTTTATGCGTTACCGTTTCAGAGTTAAGTTTCACAACCACAGGAAAGCCGATCACTTTCGCCTGCGCCACCGCATCTTCGGCCGTTTTAGCCAGATGGGTACGCACCGTGTTAATGCCATAAGCGGTCAGCATCATTTTCGATTCGTACTCAGTCAGAATCGTTCGGCCGGTTGCACGAATTTCCGTGATCATGTCTGCCACGAGCTCACGATCAGGCTCAAAATCCCCTTGCCAGCGAGGTGTTTCGTAAACTCGTTTTAAATTTTGCGCATACCGCCACATATACCCAAACATGCGCGCCGCCGTGTCTGGGTAGCTAAACGTCGGAATGCCAGCCTGGTTCAAAATGTCCATCCCAGCCCGCACATCGGTGCCACCCATCCAGCTGGTAATAAACGGCCGTCGCCCCTTTTGGGCTTTGACATAATCAACCAACCCTTGGGCTGTACGAGTGGGGTCAGTCATCGCCTGTGGCGATAGCACCACCAAAAAGCCATCAGACTGTTTATTTTTGGTTGCCGCTTCAACCGCCTTCACATAAGTTTCTGGGGTTGCATCGCCTAAAATATCGATCGGATTAGCATGGCTCCAATGGGTCGGCAGAATCTCATCAAGCGCGGCCGTTACATCGTCAGACAACGGACTAAGTTGTCCGCCAGAGCCTAATAAGGCATCGGTGGCCAATACGCCGGGTCCACCCGCATTGGTAATAATTGTCAGATTGGGTCCACGTGAACGGGGTTGTTTAGACAAAAGCTCCGCCATATAGAACAGTTCGTAAATGTGGTCAACACGTAGTGCTCCCACACGCCGGAAAGCGATATCTAGCACGTCGTCACTGCCGGTCATTGAGCCGGTATGGCTCGCGGCCGCCTGGGCAGCAGCTTCTGTCCGGCCGGGTTTGATGATGATAATCGGTTTGGTTAAAGCGACCTCACGCGCGGCCGATAGAAACGAACGAGCGTTTCCAACAGACTCCATATAAATCACAATCGCTTTTGTTTTAGGATCATCCCCTAACCAAGTGATGATGTCGCCCCAATCTACATCAAGCATTGAGCCGATGCTGACAAAGGCGCTAAAACCGACGTTTTCGGTCATCGACCAGTCAAGAATGGCGGTACACATCGCCCCACTTTGGCTAATGAAACCGACGTTGCCCGGCCTAGCCATTTTGCTGGCGAAGGTTGCATTCATACCGGTCACCGGATTCATGACGCCCAGACAGTTGGGGCCGATAATGCGCAGATTTCCAGCGCGGGCAATCTCAAGAATTTCTTGCTCAAGCGCCACCCCTTCTTCACCAATCTCTTTAAATCCGGCCGAAATAATTATGGCACCCGGAATGTTGGCGTCGGCACATTCTTGAACAACTTGAGTCACATATTTAGCAGGCACAACGATGACGGCTAAATCAACATCATCAGGAACCGTTGAGATATTTTTGTATGCCCATTCGCCGAACACCCGCCGACGGCCGGGGTTGACCATGTATAGCTTCCCTTCCCATGTCCCTTCTAAAAGATTTTGTGTGATTGTGCGGCCGACGCTGTCCTCACGCTCAGTTGCGCCAATAATGGCGATCTTTTCCGGCCGGAAAATCGCATCAAGGGGTCTACGTTGAAAATTCCAAAAGTCGTGGGATGTTCCCTGATTGAGTGTAGTCATTTTAAAAGTGGTTAAGTAAGTGATGGTAAGTGGTCAGTTATGCTACTACCCATTAGCCACAAATCACTACCTACTTAAAATCTAGCCGCGCATTTCAGCAACAAGTTCTTGCAATGCCTTACGGCGGGCGTCTTTCAAATTATTGCGTTCAAGCACACGGGGTGGAGCCGCACGCAGGCCACATTGTGCTTCTGTCAGTGAGCAGCGCTCACAGGTTTCGTTAATTGTCACTTGCGGGACATTGGCATCGCCAGAGAACCGAATCGTATTACGCAAATTGGGTTCGATCCGAAAACCGATAATGCCACAGCTATCAAAGCCTTCAAGCGGCATTTCGCGCGCAAAGCCAAAGCAGAAAAACCACGCTTTTTGGTCTAGATATTCTGACACCTGCACACCGATAACGGGTGAATTCATATCGGTTGAATCGCCTGATTCTCGTTTTTCTTGCAACTCAGTCAGCAAACGCACGACCAGCCAGTGGCGGCAGAAATGCTCGTCGGCCGCCAGTCCGTTGGGTACGCGCAATCGATTCAAATTAAGCTGGCGGGCCAGTCGGTAGCGATCTCCCTCACGATGAACGCGGAGATAATGAATGGGCAACCCAAAGAATTGTGGCACCAGTTCACTAAAGCGATACATCAGGTTTTCCGGCGACACCTGATATTTATCCATCATCCCTTTCAAAGTGTCAGATGACCATTCGTCCTGGTCAAAAAATGCTTGAATATCATCAAGCATTTGCGCTCGGGGCATCAATAACACACTGGCAAAATAAGATGCTCGGAAATCGTTGAGCACCTGCTGGAATGAATCGACCTGATCAGGCGGAGTTGTGTTGGCCCGATCGGTTAACTTGAGGGCAACGTAGCCAAGCTCACGCGCCAGTAAAAAGCGCACCTGAAACGGATGTAACAGTGTATTCAACAGTAGCCGTGGTCGGCCGCTGCGGATAAAGACGGACCGATACCGTTTTAATTCTTCGTCATCTTTTAGCCGTTCTGTATCGATACGGTATTTATATTTATCTTCAAGGATTTTCTGCAGCTGCTCGGCCGATACTTCCGCATCTTTTTTATAAAAGGCATGCTCTTTGGCAAATGCAGCGGCCGCATCTTCTAAGTCTGGGAAATAATTGTCGTGTAGCTCCTGATACGAGCGTAGGGCCGAACGCAAAAAGTGATGCTCTTGCAGGTCATATTGACGGCCGACTTCAGACACAGCATGTAGCAACGCACTCGCTTTATCAGGAGATCGAGTCAGCACCCCCACAATATCGCTCATCTCAATGCCAAATTCTTCAAACGGGAATTGTCCTAGCACGGGTGACGACAGAGCAGTGCCCAGATGGGTAAGCGGTGGTTCAAGCCGAATAGACACCAAATCGTCATAGTCTTTATCAAGTACCTCAGCGATCTTCATGATTTTGTCGGCTCGAGGATATTTGCGGCCTTTTTCGATTTCTGTCACATAAGAAGGCGAAAGCTCACTTTGGCCCGCAAATTCTGTCAGGGTCATGCCGGTATCAAGCCGAGCTTGTTTGACCTTCATGCCGAAGATAATGTTGATCAATTGGGTATTCATATGCTGATTTTACAGTAAGCCGGACATGAGGAACAGTAGGCGTTTGATTAGCAACTCTTATCTTTGATTAACGTAACGAACTGCAAATCTTAATCTTTTGTAAACAATGTTACAGTAAGCTCTTCTCACCTTTCCCCACTACACCCCCTTAGAGGAAAAACTTAACGATAGGAGACACTAGACTATCAGTGCTCAATAAACGGTTCGAACCTTATCTTGTGGGGTCGATGGCCCTCATTTTTTTCAGCGTCATTTCGTGGATGACATTTCGCCAATATGCGGTGTTTCACTTACAAGCACCGGATGTTGTGCTGTTCACGAATTCGATGTGGCACACTTTGCGCGGCGACATTCTCTACTCGACTGTCACCGGCTTTAGTGCATTGGCCTTCCACTTTACGCCTATCTTCATCCTGCTGTCTCCAGCTCTTTTAATATGGGAAGACCCACGTGTCTTTTTCTTGCTGCAAACGGCCGCGCTAGCCGCTACAGGGGTTATCTTATGGCTCATTGCTCGAAAAGCGACTCCCCGTTGGGCACTGCTGCTAACAGGTGTATTTTTCCTGAACCCCACACTGCACGAAGTCTCCATCAACGAGCTGCGCCGCATCACATGGGCAACCCCATTCATCGCCCTTGCGCTTTATGGCCTATATTTTCGCAAGAATAAACCGCTGCTAATCGGCCTATTTTTTGCGCTACTCGCAAAAGAAGATGTCGGCATCATCATCTTTGCCGTCGGCCTATTTGTGATGTTGATTCAACGCAATTGGAAACTAGGCGCCTTTCTGGCTCTATTTGGGCTGATTAGTTTTAGCTTGCTCACCTTCTGTCTCATCCCCTCACTGCATCCTGACCAAAGTATCTTTGGGTTTGGCTGCTACCCAGAGGCCTATCCTCAGCTCAAATATTTCGCAAGCTTTGGAACAGATGGAGCAGAAGCCGTCTCGGCCGCCAGCGAGTCTCCCGTTTGGGACGTTGTGGTCAGCATTCTATCGAGTCCGGGCAAAGTTCTAACCACTATTTTTGATGCAAGCGGCCGACAGGCTGTTTTTCGCATCTTGTTCCCAATCGCTCTATTGTTGCCTCTCATCGGCTGGGAGTGGATGCTGATCGGCATCCCTTCGGTTGCCCTAATGATGTTAAGCTCCACTTTCCAACTGCACACCTTGCGCGACTGGTACATGGCGCCGATTTTGCCGATCATGATGATGGCGACAATTATCGGAGTGAAGCGGATTCCAGATAAATGGCAATCTTGGGCGATGGCAGGCTTGGTCGCCTGCACTTTAACCGGCTATGTGTGGTACAGCTATCTGCCTGGCGGTCGGCTGTTTTTGCCGGTCCGCTATGAACTTACGGAACACCACCGTTTGGCTCATGAGCTGATCAGCACCATTCCAGACGATGCGGCCGTTATGGCTCAAGATGCTTTTACCCAGCATCTATCGATGAGAGCGGAGCTGCATCACGTGCGCTGGAATTCGTGGAATGAAAAACCTTTCGATTATCTGGTTTTAGATCGGAATTTGAAGCACTATCCATTTGAAACCCCGGCCATCAACAGCATTATCGATGAGCGAATTGCCGACCCGAATCTGGTGATTTCGGCCGAAGCCGATGGGCTGTTCTTGTTCCAAGCAAACAGCGAGCCACACCCGGCTAAACAACTCAACGCCACAGCCGATGGTGGGATGTTTCTAGAAAAAGCGGAGATTGCAGTTGCAGACAGCCAAGGCATATTTAAACCTAACCTAGATGATGAGCTACCTGAGTTAACAGCGGGCGATACCCTGCGCGTGACCCTTTACTGGCAAGCTCTTTCTCCCATTACTAGGAATCGAACGGTATCGGCACGCTTATCGGCCGCGGATGGCTGGCTTATTGCACAACATGACTCGATCCCTTCAAACGGCAATCGGCCGACCCTTGAATGGGAAACTGGCTGGTATTTTCGCGACGTCTACTATTTAACGATACCTGCAGGCACTCCGGCACAAACAGCAGACCTTTCAATTTTACTTTATGACAGCTCTACCATTGAACAGGTCCCCTTTGATTCAGGTGAGCAGATTAATCTCACAACCGCTACGATTGAAGAAAGCCAATGACCTTGAGTGCTTGATCATTGGCCCATTTTTCTAACAATTTAGCCTATGCGACTCATATCTATAATTTTGCGCCTTTTACTTTTTGTAACGAGCCTTGTCCTCACGGCTACATCTCTTCCTTTGGGAGCATGGCTTTTATTCAACTTTGAATCAT
>JBGCDP010000357.1:0-5814 GCA_045105475.1 Anaerolineae bacterium | reverse complement strand
TCGCACGCTCCCATATGGGCTACCAATCGCCTTCAACGCTTTGACCCCGCCCGCAATTTCGGCCGGGAAAAACTTGACGACTTCAAGCCCTTTGTTCAGCGCTAAGTTGATTTCAGTCGGGGTCATGATTCCAGGTACGATTGGCATGTTGTTGGCTAAACACCAGTTAACAATCGCCTCGTCAAAACCGGGTGTGACGATAAACTGCGATCCGGCCGCCTGCGCTGCTTCCGCCTGAGCAACCGTTAGCACCGTTCCTGCCCCTACACACATGTCAGGGCAAGCCGCCGTCATTTGTTTGATGGCTTCGGCCGCAGCCGCTGTTCTAAAGGTGATTTCAGCACAGGGCAGATTGCCCGCGACTAAAGCACGACCTAAGTCGGCCGCATCGGCCGCATCATCGATCGCCACCACCGGAACTATTCCTATTTCACCTAATTGTTGAATCACATCAGCCATTTAAAGCAGCTCCTTATTCTCAGCACGCCATTTTTTATATTCTGCTTCTGTTTCCTCATTTGGTGGATAGACCCCCAAAATAGGAGAACCAGCTGCTACTTTTTGTTGGAAGAAATCTTCCCGAACCTCTTGCTCGTACCCATCGTGTGCCACCGCTTCAGCCACATGGGCCGGGATCGCAACAACCCCTTCGCCGTCACCTACAATCACATCTCCTGGCATGATGAGCACCCCGGCACACCCGATTGGTACCTGCATTTCAAGCGGATGATGAATCACAAACGACGTCGTGGCGTGAGGAGCCTTGATGTACGTAGGCAACCCTAATTCTTTAAAGCCAATTGTGTCCCGAAGCGCCCCATCTGTTACCAGTCCGGCCGCACCACGAGCCTGAATTCGGGTCGCTAGAATATGCCCAAACGAGGCGGCACGAACATCACCCCGCGCATCGATCACCATCACCTCATCTGGCCCAATCGTTTCAACTGCCACCCGTTGAATATTCACAGTGTTGTTGTACTGGGTGTCGGTTAAATCTTCCCGCACCGGCACGTAGCGCATCGTAAATGCATAACCCACCATTCGCTTGTCTGGCGACAGCGGATCGAGTGTCAGAAAGGTATTTTGGAACCCTTTGTTGATGAGCTGCGTTGTCAATGTTGCGGTTGAAGTCTGGCGAAGTTTCGCCATTGCACTAGGCGTTAGCTTGAATTTGGTTTCTTCGGACATTTATTTTTCCTTCGGGTGAGTGTTTGAACCTCAAAGTTGAGGTAGCTAGTCTAAGCTTGGTGAGATATCTGTCCAACTTTGATTGGCACGAACAATATCGATAACTTCTTGATAAATCGAACCGTCACGAAAAGTTTGGTACTGATCGGTTTTTTGCCCGCCAATATCGGCCGCAAATTCCTGAGCCAAGACGGCCCAATTTCGCAAGGTGTCATCTTTGATGTTTGGCAGAGAAGAGGCGATTCTCTCAGGTAGTTCGATCTTTTGCCATTCTGGCTGATCAACTGTGCGATCGTAGAAGTAGAGTGGTCCAGCACCATAATGGCCTTCAATATAAATTGAGCCTTTTTCACCATAAAACGCGATGTAGTCTGGCTGGAAACGAGGCTGAAGCCCGCTATGTTGAAACGTGGCTGAAACCGGCCGCTCAAGATGCGGGATGTTGATTTCCGCTAGGACAGAATAAGACCATTCAGCATCGGCAGCTGCCCACTTTATATTCGGATCATCGGCCGATTTTGGGGCAAACTCCCGCCGCGTTCGAAAATCATGCACACCCTCAACAACCGGAGCCTGCGGCATGTCGTTTCGTGTTGAGCCACACACCGCACTCACTTGACCATCTAGAACAAACTCGACAATAGAAAGCTTGTGAGGGAAATTATTGTTCAATCGGCCGCCCCCTTGGTCAAGCCGGTGTGACCAGCCAAATGGAATCAGTCGATTTAGGTTGAAATGAGAGACACATTCAGTCTCAAGCGGGTCACCTATATCGCCATTTTCGGCCATTTCTTTGGCCAGTAATACATATGGCATATAGCGATAAGATGCCGCATAGGCGGTTTTGACACCGGCTTTTTCTGCCATTGTATAGAGCCGTTTCGCCTCGGCTGATGTTGCTGCCATCGGTTTGTCACAAAAGACATGACATCCTTTTTCGATGGCGGCCAAGATCGGTTCGTAGTGAGCCCCACCGGGAGTTCCAATCGAGACAATGTCCGGTTTTAGCTCGTTTAGTGCTGCCTCCCAATCGATACCCGCATACGGGATGTTCATTTCTGAGGCGACTTGCTCAACCACATGCTTCGTTCGGCCGACCATGCCCACGACCTCGCATCCAGCCATGCGAAATGCCTCCGCGTGACCTTTGCCAGCAAATCCGGAACCGTGGACTAGCACCGTTAATGTCATTCTCCAACTACCTCATATGTCATCCCAGGCTGGGCCAAGAATTTGATCACTCCGTTTTCGTTTGTTTTGATCGGCATCGTGCGGGCAAAATTACCATCGGCATCCAATTCGTTGATTTCAGTCGCCGAGTCGAGGAACCCTTCGAGCGTGATAAAGCTCACAAACTCATAGGTGTTGGCAACGATGACGTGATTGACCTCTTGGCCCGGGATGGCTGAAGGAACTTCGAAGTACATGCCCATACCTTCAGGTTGATCAAGACCGCTCAAATCCTCTTGAGCCAGCCGCCAGCCATCCCCAATCAGTTCTGTACCGTTTGTGATAGCCCAGTGCAGATTGCCGTCAATTTGGGAGAGCCAGCTCCAAGTGCCGGTAAATTGCAAACCATCTACCTGCTTGGTGTTGAACTGATCGTCTAAAATTAGAAGGTCAGTGGCTGAGTCCCGTTCGATTTCTAGCGCACGGCCGGTATCGCTATCAATTGCAATGTCGATGGGGGTGAGCAGTTCGGCCGAATCTGAGTACGGCTGGATAATCGACGCAAATTGCGTGGCTGTTATTTCTTGACGGCGTGAAATGACCATCGGAATCGGTTGACCGGCAATTTCATCATTCTTACGTGCCGCAATTGGGCCACGGGCGGTGATGTACGTTGTGCCAGGTTCACCCAGGAGTGTTGCCCGCACATATGCATCAGAAGACACACGCCAATCGGCTTGCAAATCTGCATCGATGTCGGCCGATTCTGTACCGGTTAAATATTCATACCCATTAGTGCCTGACACGTCAGCGACTGGCGCAAACGCATCACTCGTGGTCGAGAAATTTCCCCGATTGTGATACACCCAGTCATAGGTATGAACATCTTCACTGGTGGCATTGTATAAATCGATCAAATAATCATCGTTGAGTAAAACAGTTCGCTGGAGCGTAACCCCATCGTAAAGATCACTGCTCCGAACCTGAGCCATCTGAGCCGAACCGTTTGCAACAAATTTGGTTAACTCACCGCCTGCTGCGCGTTCCTGTGAGATTCCATCAACCACGAGTGCGTTATGCGCAAGGGTCGTCTTGAAATAGGCTTCCTGTTCTGGAATGCGATATTTGATCGAGCCAGCATCAGGTGCAAGTTCAGCACCCGCCCCATAGAGCACGAGGCTCAATTGGTCTGCGTGGCTATGACCGCCTTGATATCCCATAAAGTTAACTGTCGCCTGGATACCGTCGTCGGCCGTACCTGAGCGCATTACAGTCAAATCAGAGTCGGAATATAGTTCGGTTTGCCATGCAGGTTCGGCCGCCGCGCCTAGATCACCCACACCGTACAGCAACGCATTTAGGTCAGTGCGCCGCGACTCCTCTAGAATCGGGACGTAGGTTGGGTCGCCCAACCGTCGGTATGCCAACTCGTAGTAAGTCACCCGATCTGAATCGGTCAGATTAACAACCCGGCCGTCGTTGATTGTCGGCATCTCTAAGCCAGGGTCAGCGTAGGTCACCATGAAGTCAAACAATCCTTTATATTGCGGATTGTCGTAGACATTAAAGCCTGCATGATGGGTCGCTTCCATCAGCGGTTGAAGCGCACGCAGCACATAAAACTGATAGTGCATCGTCCCTTCGTACCACATCCCATCTGTCGTTACACTCTTATCGAGCTGATAGTTTAGGCTGCTGTCATCTTTGAGCAGTGAATACCAAATGTACTCAGCATCCCCCAAAACAAAGCCAATCACCCCGACGCCTGAGTTGTACCAGGTTTGGTGATTGTGCCGCCCTTCATTGTTTAGCATGATGAGATCGGCCGCGGGTCGGAGTAACTGGTCTGCAATTTTAGTCCGCTCTGCTTCAGTCAGATCGTTGTAAACGAGGTCAAACGCCCAAGCCAACGGAATAATCCAACGGGCTTCGTTGATGCCTTGCGCCGTGGCACGACCACCCGCACTCGCCTGATCTCCCGTACGTCCTTCTTTGTCGGTAATATCATAAGTCAGGTATGCATCGGAGTAGGCGAGCAGTATCTCGCGAGCTTTTTCCATATACAGTGGATTGTCGGTGAACTGATACATCAAGCCGGAGTCACGGGCGATATCAGCCAAATCATAGTGACGCTGGGTAATGGCATAAGCTGCATCATCGTCATCATGATAGAAGCCGCCGCCAGTATCTGGCACAATGATGTCAACGCCGATGAGGCTATCGGCCTCAGCTTGCAACGATTCAAAAGCGGTTTGCGCCCAATCGTAGGTTTCGATTTTTTGCTTGATCTCATCGATCTCGGCCGTATCCAAAAATAAATGCGGATGCTCTAAATCGGTCGGGATATCAATAGATAGCTTTGGCCCCAACCGAACATTTGACAGCTTCATCTCGTCAAAAATCAGTTCAGTCGATTCAACCGGCGTATGTCCCCAGCCGCTCGACGCGATTTTTAGATAGTCAACTTTGTTCCAGCCGACAGGGTCCCGCGTTGCGCGAAACTCATGCAGTGGAATCTCAAACAGTCGCCACCCTTCCCAGTCGATGATCACTTCTTTTTTGTAGTAATCGTCTGCGCTGGTCGAATCAAGTTCAGAATAGATGGCAAGCTGAATGCCGGCGTCGTTCGCGTTGCTTGAATGCGCCCAAAATGAGAGGAACGCATACTCACTCCAATCGTGTGGAATGTCGATGACGGTCAGGCGTGTACTGAGTACAGTGTCTGACCAAATCGCTGCTCCGTCGCCTGCGATAACCTTGTCTGACTGAAAATTCAGATCATCGGTTGGCAACACCCACTTGTCGGTTTGTTTGGCGTGCCAAGTGGATGAGCTGATGTACCCCTCTGGCGGAGCCACATCTGAGTTGATGATGGTGGTTTCGGAGTCTTGAGAGTAGGAGTACCAGAGCTCAGTATCGGCCGAATCGAAATGGGAGATAAACAGCCCTTCACTCATATATTCATCTAGCAACCCACCTGGATCGCTAATCGGTCCGGATGTTTCAATTGAGCGTAGCGTTGGTACCGGCTCAGGAACCAAGGTTGGTTCGGGCATTGCCGTCGCTTCTTCTGCCAAACCTGCTGTTTCTGTGGGGGAAGTGGTTGGTTCATCTTCTGTAATATCAGATGCTTCAACGGCTACAGTGGTTGGCTCGATTTCAGTTGAAGGTGCCGAATCATTTCCCGATTCCTCAGTTTGGCAGGCAGCCAATAGTAGAGAGGCGGAAATTAGTAAAATAAAGAGCTGTTTTATGGTTTTGTACGTCATCGAAAGGTTGTAATTGTTCAACAGCTCTCTCCCGAACTCAGGAGAAGCTGCTTGCTAGGACGGAGATTATATTTTTATGCAGCGAGGGGTTAACGCCCCATCCAACCTCCATCAACAACAAGTAGTTCGCCATTGATGTAGTTGGAAGCGGCCGAAGCCAGAAAGATAACCGGCCCTTTAAAATCGT
>JBGCDP010000356.1:0-5954 GCA_045105475.1 Anaerolineae bacterium | reverse complement strand
AATAAATTTCATAGGTTTCGGCTGGCTAAAGTGATCCCACCAAAAAGCAGTAGGAAACCACAGAGGTTCGATAAGACGATATAGGTTAGTCCGAGTGAAATATCACCGGATCGATGAAGGTTGACCCCTTCAAGAGCAAATGTTGAAAAGGTAGTGAGTGCGCCCAACAAGCCGGTGGTGAGTAGGAGCCGCACAGGCTCGCTGTGTCCGGCCGATTGGCTGAAGCTTTGGTAGAGTACGCCCATCAGAAAAGAGCCAAGCATGTTGGCGATGAAGGTGCCTAGAGGAAAGCCATTTTGGAGTGGGATGAGTGAGCTGGTGCCGATGGCGATCCCGTATCGAAGTAAAGCGCCAATGGCGCCGCCTAAGCCAATTGCGAGTAGATTTTGCATCGGCCGATTATAGTGCATGCAACAAAAAAGGGTGCAAAACCATGTGGCCTTGCAAACGAATCGTCAATCTGAAATTGAATATTAAATTAGCTGTCGAGGAAGGATTGGAGCGAGTCCCGGCCGATAATAGCTGGGTAATATCCAGAATTTAGGCTGATCGCTTGGTTATAAGCGGCTAGGGCATCTTCAAATTCTCCTAAATAAACGAGTGTATGCCCTTTATGTAAGTAGACTTCTTCGATTGTTCGGCCGCCGGCATCGACCAATGTTGCGTTTGCCAATTCAAGCGCATCTTCATGTCGCCCCATTTCATTGTAGGCAGTGAAAGGGCTATGCTGGTACCAAAGCATTCGGCTAGGTAAGCCCAAAGATCGAGCTCTGTCAAAAGCAACGGCCGCTTTTTCATAATGCTCTGCATTTCGTGTTTTCTTGCCTAATTCAGTTAATGAAGTGCCAAGATTAAACCAGACAAATGCATTGTCAGGATCAGTTTCCAATTGGGATTGAGCGCGACGAGCTGCAGCTTCCCAATTATCTTCGGTGTAGATATAGTCATCCCCTAAGATTGCGTATAGCTCTTCTTCGCGTTGCGGCTCATATACGATATAGAAGGTGTAGTTAAACTGCTGCCAATATTTTGCAACGTAATCAAAACTGTAGATGTATCCATCTTCCAGCGTATACCCTTGAACTTGGACATCTTTGTCGATGAATGGCCCTAAAAATGTGTCAATGGTGTTGTACTCTTGTTTAGCTATGTCATACCCAAATACGGTGAGATAATGACCGTACCAACCATATGCATCGGCTGCTTCTGGGTCATACCCCTTTTCGATGACAACCGGAAAACCTGAGGCGACAAGTTCTTGTAGAAGCTCTTGGTTGCCGTTCGCACGCGTAATTGAACGCAAATTAGTAAACTCATTCACATAGTCACTAATCTGCCAAGGGCTGACATTTCGGTCATCCCGATTCGGCTTAAGATAATTCGCGGCTTCTGCTTGTGTCGTATTGTCCCCGTAAAAATTAAGCACGATAGATAGGTTCGTTGGGCCACAGTTATTGGCCTTTTGGGGTTGGTTGACTAGCCCGATAATTTGGTGGTTCAATGGCATCGGGGTAGGGGACGGAGTTGGGGTTGATGTAGGTGGAACCGCGGTTGGGGTGCTCGTTTCAGCTAGAATTTCAGTTGGTGTTGGGGCAATGGTTTCTACTGACTCTGCGATATTTTCTTCTTCTTCAGTTTCTGGAATTGGAGCCAAGGCTGAGGACGCTTCGATCTGTTCATCTTCACTCAAATCAAGACTATCTAAGAGCCCTAAAGCTGCAACCTCAACCGCCTGGCTATCCTCAACCGATAGCACTTGTTTATCTCGAACACCTGTTGTGGCGACAATAAAGCGTGGAACATATTCCCAATAAACTGAGGGTATGAATGTTTCTAGCAAAAAAGCTGTATTGGCTATTGCCACGATCAGGGCAAGCTGAATAAGGCTAATCGTGACAATTAGGTTTCTCTTTTTTCTATTCATACTTTTCAGTTGTCAGCTATCAGCGGAACCATTTGGAGCCATGCTGATGACTGATTCCTATCTAGCTACCAGATTTAGCCATCTAAAAGAGATTGGGTGTAATTTCTGCCTAGTTCTGCTGGGTAGAAGAATTCGTTAAGGCGTAGCGCTTGGTTGTACGCAGTTAAAGCGCCTTCAAAATCTTGCAAATATGAGAGCGTATGCCCTTTGTGTAGCCATACTTCTTCGATGGTCCGGCCGCCAGCATCTACTAAAGTCGCGTCAGCTAGATCAAGCGCATCTTGGTGACGACCTGTTTCGTTATAAGCAAAGAATGGCCCATGTTGGTACCAAAGCATTCGACTGGGTAAACCTAGCGAAAGCGCTTTGTCGTAGGCGACGGCCGCTTTTTCATAATGCTCTTTGACTTTGGTTTTCTTGCCTAACTCAGTTAGCGAGGTGCCTAGATTAAACCAGGTAAACGCATTTTCAGGATCAGCTTCCGCCTCTTTTTGGGCTCGAAGCGCGGCCGCTTCCCAATTGTCTTCGGTGTAGACGTAGTCATCCCCTAAGATGGCGTACAGTTCTTCTTCGCGCTGAATTTCGTACACGACATAAAACGTATAGTTAAACTGTTGCCAATATTTAGAGACATAATCAAAGCTGTAGATGTAACCATCCTCAAGCGTGTACCCCTCAGCCTGGATATCTTTATCCGTGAATGGTCCTAAAAATGTGTCAATGGTGTTGTATTCTTGTTTGGCTAAATCATAACCAAAAACGGTGAGGTAATGGCCATACCAGCCAAACGCATCGGCCGCTTCTGGGTCATACCCTTTTTCGATGACAACCGGGAAACCTGAGGCGACAAGTTCCTGTAGAAGCTCTTGATTCCCGTTTGAGCGGGTAATCGAACGCAGGTTGGTGAACTCATTTACATAGTCACTGATCTGCCAAGGGCTAACGTTCCGGTCTTCTCGATTTGGTTTTAAGTAGTTCGCCGCTTCGGTCTGAGTCGTTTGATCCCCGTAAAAGTTAAGGACAACGGCTAAATTTGTGGGACCACAATTATTGAACTTTTGGGGTTCATTTACTAAACCAACAATTTGATGGTTTAAAGGCAATGGGGTCGGGGTTGGAAAAGGTGTTTGAGTGGGCGTGGGTGGAGCTGGTGTACTGGTCTCGGCCGGAACATCTGTGGGTGCTGGTGTTGCCGTAATGGCAATCTCCGCAACTCCTTCGGGTTCCGGCTCTAATGAAGCTTGAGCTAGGACCGGTTCCACTTCTTCAGATATTGCTTCTTCCACTTCGCCAGCTGAACCTAAATCAAGATCTCCAAGCAGGTCAACCGCAGCTACTTCAACTGCCGGATTGCCTACTGAAGGCAGATAGTCTTCTCTTACCCCGGTTGTTGCTACGACAAAGTCTGGCAAATAAGACCAATAATCAGCCGGAACAAATGTCTCAAGTAGGGTGGATAGATTTGCAATTCCTAAAATCAGGACCAGTTGCACTAAGCTAATCGTAACAATTAAATTTCTCTTTTTTTTACTCATATTTGTAGTTGTCAGCTATGAGTTGTCGGCCGTCAGTCGAGCCATTTTTAGCTACACTGACTACTGACCACTGATTACTGTTCACTATTTAAGGCCGCTAGTGCATCACGAGCAACCTGGTAGCGAGGATTAAAATCGGCTGCGGCTTGTAAGTCGCGCTGACCGTCACGGGTTTCCCCTAAAGCGATTTTCGCTAATCCTCGGTAATAATAAGATTCTTCAAAGTAAGGGCGTTGAAAAAGGGTCACATCAGCTAGCTCAATCACGTCCGCGTAACGCTCCGTATTGAGGTATGCCTCGTATGGTCCAAACTGATACCAAAGCATGCGCCACGGTAGCCCCAAGCGACGAGATTCGTCATAAGCGGCGGCCGCTAGTTCATATTCGCCCAAATTATTGTAAATAGTACCGATGTTGAACCACAAATATGCATTGTCTGGTTCAGCTTGAAGATCTTGGCGTGTGCGGTCCAAGGTATTCTGCCACATCGTTGTATCATCTAGATTTTCTCGGCCGATGATGTCCGCCACTAAATCTGCGTCTTCCGGTGCATATGAGACGATGATTTGCCGATTAAACTGGCGCCAGTGATTGTCAAGGTCTGCATAGTTGATGATGCGGCCGTCTTCAGAATTGACGCGTTCACCCTCCGGATTCTCACCTGAGCCCAGCCATGAATCATAAACCCACAGTTTTTGCTGGCTGTCATCGTACCCGACTACCAAATAGTAATGTCCGTACCAATCCATCCAGCTATAGTCGCCGGGGGGATCGATACCGGTTTCGATGATAACCGGAATTCCATTAGAGATAAATCTTTTTAATGTATCGAGGTCGCTGTTGACCCGCGCAATCGATTCTAGTTGAGTTTCAGATTGGACATACGCGACCAATTCCTCTGGTGAAACGTTACGATCTTCAGGATTAGGCTTGAGCCAGTTAGCGGTTTCTTCCTGTTCACGAAAGATCTGAAAATGAGAAAGTGACATTGCAAGGGTCGCTGGGCCACAGTTATTCCAGCTCTGGAACTGGTGCTGAATGTCAGAAACCCGAGCGTCCGGAAGATAAGGCAATGGAGTTGTAGTTGGGATGGATGTTGGTGTAAAAGTGGGTAGCGGCTCTGGGGTATTTGTCGATTGCAAAGCTGAATTGCTTGAATCATCGCTGGGCGTTGAAACAATCACCACAGCAGGCGGGACAGTTGCTATCGGGGCAGCTGTAGGGCTAGCGGCTGGTGCCAGGACAAGCTCACTAATTTCCGGCCGAGTGGCCCCATCATTTTTTGCAGCTGGCAATGCTTCGGCATGCCCACGAGCACCCAACTGCTGCAGCGGCTCTGGTAGATAAAGCAAATAGCGGCTTGGCAACGCCCGCAACAGCGCTGGCACTGAGAAAGCAAAACCTACTCCTACGATGAGTAAGAAGGTGGAGCTCCATACCAACCATGTTTTTCTTTTGCCACCGCTCTGACCGTCTTTAAGTGCCATGCAAAATTGTTATCCTAATCAGTGTGCCATCTGTGAAAGACAAGGGTCCTATTTTATCAAGTGATTTTTGATTTAGACGTTAGAAAAACAAAGGGCTTTCCTTTTACCGGAAAACCCTCATATCAAATTAATATTTCCTTTTACTAATCTAAGATTCTTAAAATAAGTTTAAGAATCAAGACCTAAACTTTTTGCATGGTGCCGATTCCCAATAAAGGTCGTTCCAATGCTTAAAAAATATAAAACAAGCAATGGCAGCATCGTAATCAACATGGTGATCGGGTCAATTGAAGGGGTGATGATGGCGGCTAAAATCGAAACGCCAACGACTGCAAAGCGCCATTGTTCAGCCAAAACGCTGTGAGTCATCATGCCAAAGCGGCCGACAAAATAGAAAATAACCGGCATTTCAAAGCTTACCCCCAGCCAAAACACCATTTTTAGGACAAACGAAATATAGGCATCACCGGTCCACTCCGTTTTAAAAATACCTGCTGATTCATCTGTTAAAAACGTGGAGAGAAAATTTACGGCCGTCGGCACCAAAACAAACCATGCAAACAAAATCCCAATAATAAATAAAAGCATTGTGGCTGGGATAAAAAGATAAACGTACTTTTTCTCGGCTTTGGTTAGAGCCGGTTCAATAAAGAGCCAAAGCTGGTAGAGAATCCACGGCATACTTAGCGTAATGCCAGCTGTAATCGCAACCCTGAAAAATGTTTCAATTCCTTCAGTTGGCCCTAAAGTGACTAGCCCGTCTCCGTAGGGGATCAGGATATATTGGAGGATATTAATCGTAAAAAAGAAAGCGATAACCGTTCCGGCAAGAATGCCACCGGCCGCCCACGTTAAACGAATGCGCAGTTCATTTAAGTGCTCCAGTATAGAAAAGGATTCAAACGATTCAGCTGGGAGATTGGCTTGAGTCATAATATCTTTTTACTTTTATCGGGAACCGAGCAGGATGTTACTCAGGATCATCCTCAACGTTGATAGGGGTTGGTA
>JBGCDP010000355.1:0-4434 GCA_045105475.1 Anaerolineae bacterium | reverse complement strand
TATCGCATCAGCCATCTTGATTGAACCGAAAATTATGGACCGCATTGTGGTCGTATGGACGGCCGCCTATCCAACGTTTAGCAACCTGCCGAACCGCCCTTCAATGAACTTGGTCCAAGATTTCATCGCCTCTCAATTTCTGTTTGATTGCGGCGTTCCCCACGTTTATCTGCCAGGGTTCTATATCGGTGTTCAACTGTCTCTGTCATTGCCAGACACTGAAAGATGGATCAAAGGGCGAGGCAAGATTGGAGATTATTTGCACCATTTGTACACCCATAATCCGGTTTACGAACAACGTGGAATTTATGAGCATGTCGGCCGAACATGGATCGCTTGGGACTTAATTAATATCGCCTGGTTACTCAATCCTGAATGGGTGCCATCTCAAATCGTTTCATCGCCAAGGCTCGATGAACAGATGGTTTGGCAACGTGATGGAGATGACAAAGATCGGCACATGATGCGCGAAGCGGTCGGGATAAATCGAGACGCTATTTTTAGAAATTTGTTTGAAAAATTAGAAAAGGCTCCTTAAAAATGACTATTACCTTTCCAAAACTATCAGAAGAAAAAATGGCGCAAATGCTCGCCCTACCTGCAAAAGAAGGCAAATTAAGGGTTGTGATCGATACCGATACACACAATGAGATCGATGATCAATTTGCGCTGGCTTGGGCGTTGCAATCGCAAGATCGGCTTGAAATCGAAGGGGTCTATGCGGCCCCCTACTCGTTTGCCCATCATCAACAGCCGGTGTTGGATGCGTATGAAGAGATCAAAAGCGGTAAAGCGATTAATGAAAAAGATGTGACGATTGTCGGGAGTTATCACAAGTGGGCGAACAACTTGATCGCGGCCGGAACTGATCCGTACGGGATTCATTTTGCAAAAACAGATGAAGGGATGGAGCTAAGCTATCAGGAAATCTTGAAAGTGTTTGAGCTGATGGATGAAGATCCGGCCGGAAAGGTGTTTCGCGGGTCAACGAACTATTTGCCAGGGCTAGATGGGAACTATCGCAGTGAGGCGGTTGATCATCTGATTGAGCGAGCGATGGCGCATGATGAGCAAGATCGGCCGCTGTACGTTGTTGGTATCGGAGCGGCTACGAACATTGCGGCCGCTATGTTGGTCGAGCCGAAAATCATTGAAAAGATTGTGGTGGTCTGGACTTCGGCATTCCCCTCTTTTAGTAATCAGTGCAACAGGCTATCTCTAAACTTTTTGCAGGATTTACCCGCCTCACGGCTGATTTTTGACAGTGGTGTACCACATGTTTATCTACCAGGTTTTTACATCGGGGCGCAGTTGATGATTTCATTGCCTGAAATGGAAACTTGGGTAAAGGGTAGAGGAAGGATTGGAGACTACTTGCACCACCTCTACACGAACAATCCGATTCATAAACAGCGTGGCATTACGGAGCAGTTCGGCCGGACGTGGGTGATGTGGGACTTGGTCAATATCGCATGGTTGCTTGATCCTGAATGGGTACCCTCGCAGATACTGCCGTCTCCAACGGTGGATGATGAGATGTACTGGGTCCATGAAGAGGGTCGGCACATGATGCGCGAGGCACATGGGATTAGTCGGGATGGGATTTATCGAGACTTTTTCACAAAGCTAGACAATGCATCATAAATTTTTTTAACGCTGAGGTGCAGAGGTCTCTTTCAGAGGTCGCAGAGAGCAAAAGTATGGAATATACATTTCGATCGATTTTAGATTTAACGGCCGACGAATGGCTTGAGGCGATGGGGTTAACAGAGGAAGAAATTCCTGATGTTGTGATTGTCGAAGGGTCATGGTGGCGTAAACAACGGCAGGAATGGCGGCTGGGTTATCTGACCGATGTTCGTGAGCTTAATTTTCCTGACATTTATTGGGGGCGTTATAAAGACAAGAAAGTTGCGTTTTGCATGGCGTATGGAGCTCCACGCACAGTCGAGATCATTTACCTGTTTGGTAAATTAGGGACGAAATTGGCGGTCCAAGTCGGGACGTGTGGCGGGCTTCAATCCCACTTAAAGTCCGGGGATATTATTTTGCCAGAAACGGCCGGTTGTCGAGATGGGGTGGCGCATCTATATGGTGACAATGAAGCGAGTTTTGCTCATCTACCGACGGTTGACTTGGCTGAAAAATTATTAACCGAGCGAAACCACCAAACTTATCGAGGCGGACATATGACCTTTGCTTCGCTGTTTGCTGAAACGCCAGAAATGATGGCGGTCTGGAATCAGGCGGGGTATTTGTCGGTGGATATGGAGACGGCGACGACATTTAGTGTGTCGAAGTTTTGCGATATGACGGCCGTGTCAATGCTGGTTGTTTGGGATGATTTAACTCGGGGAAAACGTTTTTTGGACCCGATGACAGAAAAAGAGTTGGCAGATTTGAATCGTGCCAATGAAAGTGTTTTTGAGGTTGCTTTGGCATTAGCTTAATGCTTTGAAGATATTCAACACAGAGGCGCAGAGGGCACTGAGGAAAGGAGAATTTTAAAATGAACGAACCACTAAAGGGAATACGGGTAATTGATCAGACGCAGGCTTTGGCAGGGCCATACTGCTCGATGATTTTGGGGGATTTAGGGGCTGAGGTGATTAAGCTCGAACGGCCGGGAGTTGGAGACCAATCCCGCAGTTGGGGGCCTCCGTTTTTGGGGACTGAAAGCGCCTATTATTTGGCCGTTAACCGGAACAAACGGGGAATGAGCCTGAATGTGGCATCTGCGGCCGGGCAAGAGATTTTGCACAAACTAACAGATAGTGCGGACATCTTCTTGACCAATCTGCCGACCTTGGCCCATTTTAAGAAATACAATATCGACTACGAAACGTTGAGCAAACGGAATCCAGGTCTGATCTACGGCGCTATCTCTGGATACGGCCACACGGGGCCGAAAGCGGGACAGCCGGGTTATGATCTAGCGGCTCAAGGTGAATCAGGCACGATGTATTTGACCGGTGATCCGGCCGGGTCACCGATGCGTTTTCCGACACCGATTGCTGACATGACGACAGGAATGTTTTTATTGATCGGCATTTTATCGGCATTACACGCCCGGCACGCATCTGGCGAAGGTCAGTTCATCGACTGTTCGCTACTGGAAAGCCAGATGACATGGCTGGAAAATTATGCTGGTGAATATTTTGCAACCGGAGAAGATCCACCACGACGTGGCAGTAGCCATCCGCAAGTGGTGCCGTATGAACCGATGGAAGGAAGCGATGGGGTTTGGTTTATTTTGGGCGTTGGCTCAGACAATCTGTGGGGGAAATTCTGTGACTTAGCCGGATTAGGTGAGCTAAAAGCGGACCCTCGTTACGCTTCAAATGCGGACCGGGTCAATAATCGGGATGAGCTTTTGCCACAGGTGCGGGCGCACATGAAAAGGAAAAGTTCGACAGAGTGGTTAGAAATGCTAGCTAATGCAGGTATCCCGTCAGGGCCGATTCGGACAGTGGGTGAAGCGTTGGCGGATCCGCAAATCATTGCGCGCAATTTCATTGTGGAGCTTGAGCATCCAAGTTTGGGGATGATTAAGTCATTAGCAACGCCGATTCATATGTCGAAAAATCAGCTGACTTTCCGTAAACATCCGCCGACTTTGGGTGAAGAAAGTAGTCAGATTCTAGCTGAACTTGGATATACCCAAGCACAAATCGAACAGCATTTGGCCGATGGGATTATCTAAAAAGCTTTGCCATTGATAAACGCGGAAATACACAGGTTTTCAATTTATATCTGTGAAAATCCGTGGCTAAAACAGCTATGTCAAACTGAGGTTATTTAACGATGCGTTACGACTATATTATCGTTGGGGCAGGTTCGGCCGGATGCGTGTTGGCTAACAGACTGTCTGAAGACCCGGCCGTCAATGTACTCCTGATCGAAGCGGGTGGGCCGGATAGCAATCCAAATATTCATGATCCACACGGCAACTTCCAGCTGTGGCGTGGGGCTGAGGATTACGCCTATGAAACGGTGCCGCAGGAATATTGCGCTAATCGAAAAATCTACTGGCCCCGTGGTCGGGTTTTAGGCGGAAGTAGCTCGATAAACGGGATGATGTACATTCGTGGCCATCGGCTCGATTATGATGCATGGGCCTATCTAGGAAACGGAGGCTGGGATTGGGACAGCGTGTTGCCCTATTTTCTGAAGTCGGAAGATTTTGATGGGGCTGAGTCAGAATGGCACAGCAAAGGGGGGCCGCTGCATGTTTATTCTGATTATGAACCACATCCGATGCTGGCCGCGATGGTTGAGGCGACTCAGCGGACAGGGATTCCGTATACGGCCGATTTTAACGGCGAACAATTGGAAGGGGTTGGCTATATTCAGTGCACGTTGAAAGATGGGAAACGGCACAGTACGGCTCAAGCTTTTTTGGTTCCAGCATTGAATCGGCCGAATCTGACCGTT
>JBGCDP010000354.1:0-17877 GCA_045105475.1 Anaerolineae bacterium | reverse complement strand
CGAGTGACGCCAAACGTTTAGAAGTTAAAACAGGCGATTTGATCCGGGTCACCACTGAAATCGGCTACTTTGTCGACAAGGTTTGGGTGACTGAAGGGATCAAGCCAGGGGTAATCGCAATGAGCCATCATTTGGGCAGATGGCGTTTGCAGGACAATCATAATATCGGCAAAGGTATGTCGAGCTTGGTTGAACTAGAACAAGAGGGGAAAGAGCATCGCCTGAATATTTTGAAAGGTGGCGAACCGTGGGATACGTTTGACCCGGATACGAGCCGTGTTTGGTGGAAGGACGTTGGCGTCCATCAGAATCTGACACATGGGGTCCATCCTGATCCGATTGCAGGGCATCATTGCTGGCTGCAAAAGGCGCACAATGTGCGTAAAGCTGACAAGGGTGACCAGCACGGGGATGTCTGGGTTGATACGGAGAAGTCGATGGAGACGTATCGCAAATGGAAGACGTTGACTCGCCCAGCTTCGAAGAACAGCCCTGACGGCAACCGTCGGCCGATGTGGCTCAAACGGCCGCTGAAACCTACGGCAGAAGCGTATCGTATCCCGGAAAAGTATCTGCTTCCCGCGAACGATGATAAGGACACTGGCAGTTTGCCGGTCGCGGCTGATTAACATGCCACGGCGAGATATTCGCCATGATTTGATTGCATTTCATTGTTGCCGTGTGAATACCTAGCCCCTACGATTGAATCTCCGGTAGGGGTTAGGCATTCACACGGCGAATTTGTAGTTGAACTCAATTAAGTGCGAATGTTTCACCCCATCCGTGCGAAGCTAACCCATCTGCATTGTGAAAATTTAGCAACACTGTAGATAAAATTTTATTTCCGATCATAATGTGTATAACCTTTAACACGTTTAAAAGGATGACGTCACAACACATACCCGATGAACCCTCTAGAAGTTGCCCTTGCCCGAGCCAATGCTTATGCCCTATTTGAAACACTCTTTCTTCGTGGCATAACCCCCTCAACCGTAAAAGCCCTCAAACAAGTACCCGAATTAGCGGAAGAAGTTAATTTTGACCGTGGTTTTGACGAGCTTGCGGCCGATCATTATTCTCTATTTGTACATAATATTCCCGCCTATGCATCAGTCTTTCTAGAAGAAAGTGGGCAACCGGGTGGCGATATAACTGAAAAAGCGGCTAAAGCATTTAAAGATTGCGGCTACCAACGCAAAGGGACAAGCGAAGCGGCCGATCATATCGGTCACATTGCAGGCTGCTTAAGCTTTCTATGCGGTGCGGAAGCGGATGCATGGATCGATGGCTTGCCAAAAGTCGCAGGTCAAATGCGCCAGATTCAGGTCGAACTATTGGAAAACCAGCTGCTATCGTGGATTTTCCCATTTTTGTGGGCGGTTCGGTCTCACGAAGACAAATTCTTTAGCGCATTGTCAGACCTAACCACTGATATCGCGGCCGATCACTACAAAAGCCTATCTAACTTACATAGCTCATTTTCTACCCCGCTTGCAAAAGAAGCTTCGATTGGAGACATGGGAAATGATGAAACGAGCGTGCACGACATCGTTGACTTCTTACTCAAGCCAGCTCGTTCTGGGTTATGGTTTAGCTCAGACAAAATAGGCAAATTAGGTCGTGAATTTGAACTGCCACGTGGCTTCGGTGAACGCAAAACGATTTTGCTCAACATGATCAAAGCGGCCGGTAAGTATGAGGAGTTTGTCAGCCTCACCGATAAGTTGTCAGAAGAATATTCAAGTGCTCACATTAACTTTGAGGAGGTTCGTACCGAGCAACCTCATCTTGCCCGGTTTTTATTCCCATGGAGCCTAAAAATCGGTGGAACCCATGCTGTATTGCACAGGTTGCAGCAAACTTGGGCCGCGGCCGAATAGCAGACACCCTCATCCTTAAGCGGTCAAATCTAATAATCGATTGAATAAGGGAGAAAATTAGCGCACGACTTCGAACCGGTCGCCACTAGCGGCCGTCAAATCGACAGTAACCACAGTGGCCCCATATCCTTGAACTAACTCATGCCCCCGCACATAAACTGTCGTTACATCGGCCGGAATCTCGATTCCACTTTGCGACCGGGTAAACGGCTGTTCATCATCATGTGGATGGGTGAGCAGACGGGTGAAGGCTAATTCAGGCGATGGTTTGATCACCGTCCCATCAGGCATAATCACATCCCAACCATCCGCATAATCATCCCAACCGTTGTCAGGATGCTCCAACGTTACGGCAAAGTTCCATGTACCGTCCCCGTTTGAACGAGCCGATACAAACAAAACGTCGACATCACCCGTCCCAGCAACTGCCGAAGCAATATCGGCTCCAGGCTGAATGTCGGCCGCAGGATCAGCTTCAGCAATAGGCTCTGGGTAACTTTCGATAACTTGAGCCACCTGCTGGGCCGGTTCAGGATAACTCTCAACTGCAACCAGAACTTCAGGCTCGGGGTATGCCTCTTGGCTTTGATCCCCCGTCGTTGATTCTCCACCGATAACGACAACGGCCGTTGCCACAGGACCCTCAACCGTGTCGCCTACTTCAGGTTCATTGCTTTCGATCGCCACATCTACGCCCTCGGCCGCATCTTCACGAGCCGCTAGCTCTGGTGCAGGCGGTGGAGTTGAACACCCAATTAGTAAAAAGCAAAAGATAGTAAATGGAACTAAGATAATTTTTTTCATAATATTTATATTTAGTAATTTCCAAGGCAAACGAATTTAGCTTGGTATAATAATCTTACCCCTCAAAAAGTAAACCCTTTTCATCAAATAAATAGTAGATTAGGGTACACAAATCGGGATAAGCGTGGTTTTACGCCATTATGAAACGATTGTCGGCTGGCTAAGACGATCAGTGACCCTTCTCATAATCCCCCAATCTATACACATCTAAAAAAGCTACTACAAATCTGAAAAGTACTATGACTCATTCACTTGAAAATTATTTAGAGTTTGCAAAAGAAATCGCTTGGGAAGCTGGCAAATTGACGTTGGGCCATTTTCAAACAGGCGTTCGGCCGGAATGGAAAGAGGATGACTCTCCCGTTACCGTTGCGGACCGCGGGGCAGAGTATTTGATGCGGCAGCGTATCGAAGAAAAATATCCATCACACTCGATTTTGGGTGAGGAGTTTGAAGACAAAGATGCGGCCGGAGCTTCCCATCGCTGGATTATCGACCCGATTGATGGGACAAAATCTTTCATTCGCGGTATTCCTCTTTATGGGGTTTTGGTCTGCCTTGAAATCGATGGAGAGCCATCTGTTGGGGTGGCTGGATTTCCAGGCTTAAATGAAATGGTTTATGCCGCTAACGGGCTTGGCTGCTACTGGAACGGCCGCCGGACAAAAGTGGCTGACACACCCACGCTTGATCGAGCGATGATGGCCCATATCGATGCGGCATCCTTTGATCGGTACCCAGGAAAAGGGGAGGCATTTCAGAAATTATCTAAAGCGACTTATTACAACATGGGCGTTTGTGATGCTTACGGATATGCACTAGTTGCTACCGGCCGGATGGAAATCTCGTGCGATCCCATCGTGAATAGCTATGACATCGCCCCATTTCTGCCGATTATTCGGGAGGCTGGCGGCTACTGTGGTGACTGGCAAGGAAATGAAACCATCTATGCAGGTGAAGCTTTAGCAACAACCAAAACACTTTTGCCGCAGGTGTTAGATGTGATTCATGCCGACAAGTAAAATCGAGGTTCCCCAAGATATAAGCGAAGTCACGGCCGAATGGCTGGCTGTCGCTCTAGGTTCTCTCATTCAGGGTAAAACGGTTGACTCAATTCGCACCACTCAAATTGGGGAGGAGTTTGGTTTTGCCAGCAAAATTTACAGAGTTAGCTGGAACCGGTTGGGCCAAGTCGAATCTGTTGTCATTAAATTATGGGACTTGACCAAAGCCGGAGATAGAGAAGTGCTCTTTTATCAAACCTTCTCAGAGTGTGGCACTCGAATCCCTAAATACTACTTTAGCAAGATTGACTACAAAACCGGCCGGGGCATCTTAATCCTTGAAGATTTAACAGACGTTGTGCAAGGAGATGTTCTGAAGCGTTTAGACCTACATCAAGGGGTTGAATTGGCGAAAAGTTTGGCCAGACTGCACAGCAAATGGGCAAATAATCCAAAACTGGTTGAACTCGATTGGGTCGCCAAACATCTCGCATGGTTCCGCACTTACGAATGGTTCAAAAGCCGATACGAGCTTTATCTAAGCCGTTTCCCCGATCATTTAGACGGTTTACCCCGCCTGCTGCTGGATAATTTACACAACGCACCAACAGTCGCCAATGAACGGCTCAGAAACAGCAGTTCAACTCTATTGCATGGGGATTTTCATTTAGACAATATCGTTTTTGAGCAAGGGGATAAACCGATTATTTTAGATTGGTCCCGGCCGATGAATGGTCCGGCCGTTATCAATTTAGCAGCATTACTCTTCGAAATGATCGATCTCAACAACTTTGATCACACCCTAGAAGCTTATTGCGCTGAATTTAACCAATTATCAGAAACTCCGTTGCAAAAAGACGAGCTTGAAAGTGAATTGGGAGGTGCACTTCTTGTACGCTTTGAGGTTGCAACCTACGGCATTGCGAAGTGGGAGCCTGAATTACCCCGAGCCATAAAAATCATTGACGATGGGATTCGACATGCGGCCGAAGCCATCGAATTTTGGCACAAACGTGAGCCGGAGCTTTTCTCGTTTCTTTTTGATGAAACGTGATATTCTCCAAATAAATTTAGTAGGGAAGGCGAAAAATGGACTTTGAATATGTAGTGATCGGGGCAGGAATGATCGGGGCGGCGGCCGGACGTTATTTAAGCGAGCAATCCGATTCTGTTGCGATTATCGGCAACGCGGAACCGGCCGACATTTACGCACATAATGAAAACTTTGGGAGCCATTACGATCAAGGGCGTATCACCCGTGGCTTAGATTCAAAAGCCTTATGGTCTGAATTAGCCATCGCCTCATTAGAAGCGTATCCTGAAATCGAAGAGAAAAGCCGGATTAAATTCTATTTTGAAGCAGGATGCATACAAGTTGGCCCTTCGCCCAAAAAGACAGATGACTATATCGCCAAAACGGCCGCCGTCGGCTTCGCCCACTCCCTCGACTTTCAAAATTATTCAACTATAGAGTATGGCCTAATTCGGCCCGAGCTAGCTTTTCCTGATGGCTTCGCCGTTTTAGAAGAAAAGATTCTATCCGGCTATATTAATCCGCGTGACTTGGTGCAGGCCCAGCTCAACATCGCAGCCGGCCAAGGTGCCACGCTCATTCGACAACAGGTTAACGACGTGTCAACCAAAAAAGAGGGCGTCACTCTAACCCTCAGCGATGGGACACAGGTTCAGGCGAAAAAAGTCCTCGTCGCGGCCGGAGCATGGTCAGAGTTTCTGCTCAACCAAAGCTTCGATTTTGAAGTTCGGCCGCGCACGATTTTATTGGCACGGCTAAGCGATGCAGAAGCGGAACGTCTAGCCGATATCCCGTCAGTCATTCTCTATAAAGCAGACCCCAATATCGATGTAGATGGTTTTTACATGCTCCCCCCTATTCGTTACCCAGACGGCCACATCTATCTAAAGATCGGTGCAGCACTCAAAAATTTGCACAGCCCAACGTCGGCTGCTGAGCTAAACAACTGGTTTAAATCGATGGGGAGTGCTAAAGAAGCGGCCGGATTGAAAGAAGCGATCTTTGATATGGTGCCCGGATTAAAAGCTGAAGAAATTATCTATCGAACCTGTGTGGTTACAGGCACACCGGATAGCAATCCAATTTGGCGCGAGCTTGAAGAAAACAGGCTTTATATTTGCGCTGGGGGCAATGGGGCTGCGGCGAAATCGAGCAATGAAATCGGCCGACGAGCGGCTCAGATGGTGACTCAATAGCGATATCTTCTTGCTGTTCGCCTCGCTCTGCGTTTGAACATTCTGTGCAGGTGACATATCATTTCAAGCCTTCGGGAACAAGACCTGATCTCTTAAAAATAACACCCTAAACCAGATGGGTAACCGTCTAAATGAAAGCCCGAATCTTGCTCAAGGTTTGGGCTTCTGTTTGTCAGCAAAATTGAAGCAACTATGTCACACAAAAACATCAAAGGCAGAGAAGTCGCCAAGCCGATTCGAGAAAATATTAAACAGCGGGTGGCTGAGTTAGAAAATAACGGCTGGACCTCAAGTTTGGCCTCGATTGAAGTAGGCGACAACCCGGCCGCCAAACTGTACATCCGTAACCAGCGTAGAGTGGCTGAAAAGCTCAACATCAAGTTCAACGAGCATCAGTACCCAGAAAACATCACAACTGAAGAATTGGTGGCGGCGATCAACGCAATGAATGTGAACCCAAACATCACGGGGATCATTCTGCAACGGCCGCTGCCGGACCATATCGACTTGGGCGTGATTCAAACCGCGATCACGGCCGCCAAAGACGTCGAAGGGATGCACCCGGCCAACATCGGCAAGGTGGTTTACAACGATTACGTTTTAGGGCCGTGTACGTCGTTGGCGTCGGTTGAATGCTTAAAATCTACAGGGATGGAGCTGCGCGGGCTGGAAGTTGTCGTCGTAGGCCATTCTGAGATTGTGGGCAAACCGCTCGGTCTACACCTGATGGGTGAATTGGCGACCGTCACGGTGTGTCATCATGGAACACGTAATTTGGCTGTACACACACGTCGAGCTGACGCGGTCTTTGTGGCAGTGGGTAAGCCAGGGCTGATCACTGGCAATATGATCAAACCGGGCGCGGCCGTTATCGACATCGGTATTAATCAGATTGAGGTTGAAAACGATGACGGGGAGCTGGTCAAAAAGACGGTGGGCGATGTCGATTATGACAGTGTGCATGAGGTGGCAGGCTGGCTGACTCCGGTACCGGGGGGCGTTGGGCCGGTGACGCTTTCAATTTTGATGCGGAACACGGTGGCGGCCGTTGAAGCCCAGAAAAAGGCGTACGAAGCCCAGATGATGTCTGGCGATTGATCTGAACAACAAACAACCTCTTAAGCTTGTGACAATTCAACTCCATTGGTAACATTTAGCCGTTAGCAACTGAACATCGAAGATTAAGCCTTAGTGGAGAACAAACCTGTGAACGAACCATACCTAAAAGTTGAAGACCTACACGTCCATTTTGAAAGCCGAAAACAACTATTTCGGCCGCAGCGCCCCCCGGTCAAAGCGGTCAACGGCATCTCGTTCGGCATCCAAAAAGGGAAAACATTTGGCCTTGTTGGTGAGTCTGGCTCCGGAAAATCAACGGTTGCTCGCACCCTATTACGCCTCGTTGATGCCAAAGGTGGGCAAATCATCGTTGGTGAGGGCAAAGATGTCATCGGTCTAGATGCGGCCGGGATCAAAGATTATCGCAAACAGGTCCAAGTTGTTTTCCAAGACCCCTATTCATCACTCAACCCCAGCCACATTGTAGGCGAAATTGTCGGCGAACTGATCACACAGCATCGCGGCATAAAATCAGGGGAGCAGCGGGATCAAATTGTGGGAGATTTGCTTGAACAGGTTGGTCTCGGCCGTCATTTCCTCGAACGCTTCCCCTATGAGCTTTCAGGCGGTCAGCGGCAGCGTGTGGCAATCGCCCGCGCCCTTTCAGTTGAGCCGGAAATGATTATCTGCGACGAGGCAACGAGTGCGCTCGATGTATCGATTCAGAGCCAAGTGATTAACCTGCTTGAAGAAATCCAAGAAAAAACCGGCGTTGCCTATCTCTTTATCGCCCATGACCTGGCCGTAGTAAAACATATTAGCCATGATATCGGCGTGATGTATTTGGGATATATGGTTGAGTCTGGCCCGTCAGAACGAGTTTATGAAGAGACGGCCCATCCCTACACGGCGATGCTGCTTGCGGCCGAACCGATCCCTGACCCCGAACGGCAAAAACGGCGGGCAAAAGTACGCCGTATCTATCAAATTGATGCAGAGCCACCCAGCCCGACCAATCTGCCCAAGGGGTGCCCGTTTACCAATCGCTGTGCATTGGTAATGGACAAATGTCATGATGAGATGCCGGGTGAAACGCCGGTGATCGGTGGTGGCACAGTGCGTTGCCATCTGCATACGTCAGGGCCAACTTTGAAAGGAGCTTCAGTGATCCCGCTCTTACTAGAAGCGGCCGATAAACAATAGCTGCACGTAACCCCATAAAACTAAAAACAGCCGGTCGATTTTTGAAATCGGCCGGCTGTTTTGTTTTACAACTCCGTCAGATTAGTCGGTTAAATCCTAACGTCCAATCATCGGTAAGAAGATGCGCTTCGTGCTACTACCTTGCACGACAATCACACCTTGCTGCGCTTCGTCGCCAGCCACGTTGTACACGTAAACACCTGGCTCATCAAACACAACTTCAAACGACTCTCCTGATGCCAGCTGGCCACTATCAAAGCTAGTTGCCAATGGACCACGGCCGTCCGAATTTCGGCCGTCGATCTGCGTCGTCAACGAGGTGTCAGCCCCGCCGTTATTCACAAAACGTACGGCCATACCGATCTCGATGTTCATAACCGGATCACCTAGGTTGCCTTTTGAAATATCAACCGTCTGTTTCTCAGCTGAGCTAGAAACGTTCGGCCGCATTTTAATATCAAGAGTAAGTTGATACCGACCTGACTTCTGATCAAACAAGGCATCTGCTTCGTCAAATAACAAGATCGCATCTGACCGATATGGCTGATAGCCATCTTTTTTGGCAACAACCATATACTCACCAGCCGGAACCAAAGCGGACCATGAACCATCTTGCAAGGTTGTGACACAATCGCCAACTTCAACCCATGTGTGGCGGCCGGAGCCTTTCTCTACCTTACGCAATACCATGACCTCAACATCGGCCAACGCTTTACCCACGATGCCATCGACCACCAAACCGCGTCTCACCGGAACATAGCGCCAGCTAGAGCTGTATTCATACCCTTGAGCTGATCCGGTTGGGGTTGCTACAACCGTAAACGTCACGTCGGTTGATTCGGCCGCACGTGTACAGGTTAAGCAGCCGGTCCAGCCCAATACGGTCACATCATCGAACACCGTTTTGTTGGCAAATTCAATCTCTTCACCTAGGTAATTGAGTGATAAATCAGTCGCTTGATCCCGGCAAGTCCGATACACCAAACGATTAAAGAAGATGCCATAACCGGGCATATTGATATTATTTACTTCTTCACTATACAGGAATGAGAGGTCCTTGCTAGGCTTAAATTCGGCCGGTTGCAGCGGAGCAAAGTCGACAACCTCACCGTCTCTAATTTGATCAAGCCTTAAAATCTGAACCCCACTAGCCGGACAAGATAGATCAAGTTCGTTCGATGGCTCGCTCTCAACGCCACCTTCAACCGCAACCGCCTGATAGACCGTTCTCTCATCAGGTACGACGGGCAGATTGCCAACATAAATGCCATTAGGTCCAACGATAACTGTTTGGCCTGTGTCAACCCCGTTTTTCAAAAACTTGAGCGTTTGGTCAGGTTGCGCAACAATCATAATCACACCTTCTTCCCAGCCATTAATCGCTTCGGGAGCAAGCACGTCTTCCGCAGATCGGGTACAGGTTAGACAACCGGTCCATGCAGAGCGAATATACGGTGCCGCCACACGCTCAGACGTGCGCTCAAACTTTTTCGTCCACTCTTGCGATGGGGTAAACGCTTTAATATTGTGGAAACTGACCGCATCTGCTTCACGGGTACAGGTTAAGCAACCGGTCCAACCCAACACAATGGTGCCAAACGATTGCGGTTGTAGGGTACCGATGTTGAACACCTTAATGCGTGGGAACATCATTTCAGCGCTATCAGGACCCAGCAAAACAGTGTCATGCGATTGTGCGACTTCAGATTGGCGCACGCAGGTGAGGCAACCTTCCCAAGAATCGTACAGAATTTGGTCTGTGACTTGACCCAATGCAACTTCAAGCTGCAAGTCAGTAGCTGGCTTAAACCCATTGTTCCGGAACCGGATAATCAGCTCACGGTTCGGCCGCAATTTGATATTCGGTTCACGGCCGTCGGTAGCTAGCCCGTCACGTCGCTCGTCACCACGATCAACTTCTTCAATGGTAATTTCAATCTCTGGCTGATATCCATCAGAGCCAGGTTCATCGCCATAGTACAGATAATCTTCCGTTTCACCCATTAGGTAAACGCTGCCTTTACCTCGGCCATCACCATAAGGTAGTCCGGTCAACTTCGGTGATTTTTCTTCTGCCAAGGTCACGCGCATCCAAGCCGCATCTGCAGCATCGGCCGCTGGCCAAGGGACCAACCCGGTCGTCACACTAATCGTGTGCAAACCAGCACCTAACGCTGCGACATCGACAGGGTGGTCGATCACAATGTGCTCATACGCGGCCGCATCACATGGCCCCACATCGTCCCAGTCACCATCACGATTTCCATCGAGCCACATGTTTAAGTAGGCGTTACCCGGATTTTGTTCAAAATAAGCAACGGCTCCAGGCAAGATCGCAATCTGAACCGGAACGACAGCAACTTTACAATCTTCAAAGCTCACGAGGTTAATCGGTACGCCGTCATCAGCTCTGTCGAGGTTAGCCTGTGGGACTGCAAAACCAGGTTCTAAATTATTTAATCCGTCTTGGTCAGGCCCTACATCAGCTCCAAATTCTGAGCTCACCTGACGACCAAGATGCAATGGCCACGGCCGAGCATGAACCGGGCCATGTGGTCCTGCTAATGCGGTGTCGGCCGTTGTTGGGAAATTAGCTGGAACCCCTGCATACGCCATCATCGGCGTAGCAAAATGGTTACTGCTATCCGGTGCATCACCCAAATCGCGACGTTGCGAACGGTAAACAAGTGGAGCTAGATCGACCAATCCATCCACAAACGGACACTGCACGTTGCCAGCTTGCTCAACACAAACTTTTAGGTCAAGCATGAATTCAGTCCCATCTGGGGCATCACTTGCAAGGCTTAGGTTGACCGGTAACGTAACCGTTGTGTTGGCCTCAATTAGCACATCAAACTCACGGATCGTTTCTTCCATTTCAGCATCTCGTGCATCGGTGAAGTCCATATCGCTAAAAATTGGAGAGCCAGCGGACCATTTCATACCGGCCGGAGCCACGCCGCGGATGACGGCACGTGCAGGGACGGGATTGTTATTGGCCATTACCACAACAGCGGTATCACACTCTCTTAGACATCCACCTTCAAGCGAAAGAGCCGCAACCGAACTACGCGTAGCGGTCAGTGGTGTTGTCAGAAAACCAGCTTCAGCCGAAAAGTTGCCTCGATCAAAATCTCCTTCGACCAGGCTCACGTTTTCGGTTGCTGTGAGTTGCACTACCCCTTCCATATTGAGCACATTCGCCACAATCGCATTTGGGCAATCTTCGGGCGGCTTGCCACAGTCTCCCACGCGAGTTGGGATGTCAATTTCAACAAAGCCATTCCCACTCACACTGCCACGCCAGTGAAAGGCATCATCGGTTTGAAAGACTTTAACTGTGCTGACACTACCGCTCTTGGCGAGCATCGGCCGCAACAGCGTCTCAAACATAATCGATTTTTCAACCTGAATTTCAAATTGCAGATTCCCGGTCGCGTCTGTGCGTTCAAACCGCACCCGCTGGGTAAAAATCTCTCCAATTTTTACATCTGTATCAGCACCCTGATAAACGGGGTTGATCGTCAATGCATTGGCATTCGGACTTTCGGGGGCTGCAGATACAACCGCTACCATTAACAATGCGACCAATCCAGCCGCTAAAAAAAGAACACTACCTATTCGCTTCAAAATAAACACTCCTATTGTTGTGCTACATTGCAGCCGGCATTGCGCCATACCGGCCGGTTTAATCTATCTACTTACTACCTTACTACTTTGGCGCGTGTTTCGCCTGCTGCCCAAGATAAACATCGGCAGTTAGGTTCGATTCGAGAATCGCTTTAAGTCCGCTCCAGTCACTAAAGTATTTGGTTTCTCGTTTCAATGGGTCACGCACCTCCCCACGCAGCCCTAACCGCTCACCCGCTAACTCTTCTTGCCATAGTTTTAATACCAACGATCTAGTTTTCATTTTTTCCATTGCAATCGTTCTCCGTGCAGAGGCATTGATTAGTATTGGGTCAGATTTATACAAAATCGGCCGTTACACCAGCGTTACGTGACAATTGGTCTGTAATATCGGTTGAGCCAATGAAAGGGTTCTGCTAAACTGATGCAACATGGACAATATCTAGACAAAGAGATTCAGTCTATTTTTATCCATTGATTTTCGAACAGATTTCTGAACATTTTCTAGACAAAAGGATTCACTGTGCCCATCTTCAATTTTTCTTTCACCGTTGATGCGCCGCTCCAAGCGGTAGCTGATTTTCATAGCGACACGTCGGCTCTCAAAAAGCTCACCCCGCCTCCCATGATTGTTCAGATCCATGACATCGAACCGATGGCTGAAGGATCTGTGTCACGCTTCACGCTTTGGGCCGGGCCGCTTCCCATTCGCTGGAAAGCCGTTCATAGCAATGTCAGCATCAATGGTTTTACAGATACACAAGAAGAGGGTCCAGCGAAAAAATGGGCACACACACATACATTTACCCAGATCAACGATTCACAAACTCAAGTCAATGAGCATATTGATTACGAACATGGCACAGGCTTTTGGGGTGTTATGACTCGCTTGCTATTTGCCAAACCAAATCTCCAAGTCATGTTTACCTATCGAAAAATGATCACACGCTGGAATTTAAACAAGTAATCAGTTTGAAGTGAACAGTGACTGGTTTAGACCAGCCACTAACCACTAACCACTAACCACTAACCACTAACCACTAAAATGAAACACATCGTCGTCATCGGTGCAGGCATCGGCGGACTAACGGCCGGAGCATTGCTGCTCAAGCAAGGGTATAAAGTGACAGTCCTTGAAGCGCACGTCTATCCGGGCGGTTGCGCGGGCACCTTCTACCATAAAAAATATCGTTTTGATGCCGGGGCTACGTTGGCAGGCGGCTTTTCTCCAGGCGGACCACATCATCAGGTTGCTGAAGCTTTAGGCTTAGAATGGCCCATCGAGCCGGTTGACCCAGCTTGGGTAGTGCATCTGCCCGACGGCCGGGCGGTGACCCAATGGGCTGATGCTGACAGATGGCGGGCTGAACGACAAGAGCATTTCCCACAGGCTGAAAAATTCTGGCAAACGCAAGAAATGCTGGCTGATGTCTCATGGGACATTTCAACCCGGCCGTTTCCGTGGCCACCAGAATCGGCCGCTGATTTGGTCAGATTAGGGCTGTCAGTCCGACCACAAACCCTGAAATCACTCCCCTACCTGACTCGAACCATCGGTTCACTCGCTCCATCTCTTCTTAAAAAAGATCCGATGTTCAAAGCGTTCCTCGATTCGCAGCTTTTGATTTCAGCCCAAGCAACGGCCGAACACGCCAGCGCATTGTACGGCAGTGCGGCCGTTGATCTACCCAGGCGCGGGGTCAACCACATTCACGGCGGCATTGGGAGCCTGGCCGACACCCTCGTTAATTGGATCAAAGCCAATGGCGGAGAGGTTCACTTTCGACAAGAGGTAGAAAAAATCGAAATGGACAATGGCAAAGCGACGGCCGTTGTCAGCAAAAAAGGGCTCAACATCCCTTGTGATTTTGTCTTAGGCAATTTAACCCCGTGGGGGCTAGAAAAAATATTGGGCCATGACGTACCTGCTCAACCCAACCCGCCCCTTACCGCCAAACTTGATCCCACTTGGGGGGCGTTCATGGTGTATCTGGGGATCGACAAAAAGAAATTCTTTGAGAAATTTCCCGGATCAGCCACCCATCATCAAGTGATTGTCGATGAAACGAAACCGTTAGGCGAAACCAACTCTGTCTTCTTTTCAATGGCCAGTCCAGACGATCCCGGCCGGGCGCCTGAGGGTCAGGTTCCGGTCACCGTTTCAACTCACACCGAAATTAGCCAATGGTGGCACCTGCGCAAAACAGACCGACAACAGTATGAAGAACGCAAAGAAGCCTATGCTGAAAGAATGATCGGAGCTTTGTCACGTGCGTTACCCGGTTTACAGGAATGCATTACCTTTTGCACAACCGGCACCCCTGTCAGCTTTGAAACATTTACCCGTCGGCCGCAAGGAATGGTCGGTGGCTTTGCCCAAACGTCTATCTTTAAAGCCAGAGGGCCAAAAACCGGCATATCCAATCTGTTGCTTGTTGGTGATTCAATTTTTCCAGGGCAATCGACGGCCGGGGTGACGCTAGGGGGAATTCGGGTGGCACGTCAGGTGAGCAAAGCAAGGTTTTAGATCGGTGTTGAATTATCAATTCGGGTGAACGTTTCATCCTCCCCCAAATCCCCATCTAAGGCTTCCATTCTATAAAAATCTTCTTCAGTAATTAAGAACCCTTCATCATTTAAATTCTTATTCCGTTCATGAACCCGTCGCAAACGCTCTTCGGCCGGGCATTCGACCCATATCACCTCAACCACATAGCCGATTTTTGCCGCTTCTGTTCGGACCCCATCCCGCATTTCACGGGAGCCATACCCCTCTAAAACAATATCGATGTTTAAGCCAAACAGCTGCTTGGCCTGCTTCCAGATTAAAACATCCAGCCGTTCACAACAATTTTTGAAGTCTAGCTTTTCGATGTTGTCCCCATAAGCCAAGACGAGCAGTTCGTCGTGTGACAGATAAAAAGCGGGTAGCTCTTTTGCCATGCGTTTGGCGATGGTGCTTTTGCCTGCCCCTGTATGACCGGTGATCAAATAGAGTTTTGGAGGTGATTTCATAATGCCGCATACTTGGCCATGATTTGCCGATGAATCGAGACATTTTCCATAAAATATCGCCGATGCTCACCATTTTCAATCTGTTCTGCCAGCTTTTGCAGATGAGTATGAGCTGTCTCCAAAATCGGCCGTGCTTGCTCATGTTGAACAGCATTCAAAATACGATACGTGCTTAAAAACAGCCGCAAAATATCATCTGCTTGGGACAAAGCTTCCTCAGTAATTTCAGACAACACATCTTCTAATTGCGCGTACGCCTCTTGTGGCTTCCCATTGGCCAACTTAAGCGAAGCCAGCGCGACCTGCGCTTCAACGACATGTCCGCGATAAGTTAGTTTTTCCGCCAGGGGCAAAGCGGCCGCATAATGTTCGGCCGCATCAGAAAAATTCCCTTGGTCAACAAACAAGTTACCGAGCCAATTATGGGCTTCTCGCTGGCTCTGATAATCGGCCGTCTGATTGGCCAGGTGTAGCCCCTGCTTATAATTTATCTTAGCTTTTTTAAACTGCCCTAGCTTATGCGCCACCGATCCCAAATTGATTAGACCGATCGTTTCATTACGCACATCATTAAGCTCATGAAAAATTTTAACCGTCTGTTCAATATAATCTGACGCGGCCCCGTAGTTGCACTGCATCAGCATCAAAACCCCTAAATTACCTAATCCGGCCGCTTCCCCGGCACGATTTTCAAGCCTGCGAAAAATCTCGATATTGTGCTCAAAATACCGTTTTGCACCGATTCGGTCTCCTTGATAAAAAGAATCGATGCCTAAAATTTGGTAGCTTTGCCCGGCCAAAAGCAACAGTTCCGCCTTTTCAGCATGTACAATTGCCGCTTCTAACTTTTCTTTGGCTTGATCAAAGATCCCAGATCGACTATGGGCGTTCCCCCATGCCAAGTAGGCTTCGGCTAGTAGATCAGAATCCAGCTCTTCATCGGCCAACGCAACCGCTTTTTCTGCGTGCCCCCCGCTCTCAGCATAATTTCCCATCGCTTCTGCATAGCGGGCTTTTTTGACCAGCACCTCACTTCGTTTACGATCATCATTTAAGTGTTCAGCAATCCCAGCAAGATGGGTAATCTCTTCAAGCTGAAGGTCGCGACGGCCCAAAAGATGCAGCAGCGCGACCATTTCTATGCGAAGCTTATAGAGCATTTCTGGCTCAGCGGACCGGGTTAGCCCGACAGCCCGGCCGTAAAACGAAAGTGCCAAATTGCTCTGGAAAAGGTCACGAGCCTGATCGGCCGCCAAGCGCAAATATATACGGGCCTGATCAATCAATCCTGCCATTTCAGCATGGTCGGCCAGCGCACCATAAAAAGGGGCTAGGTTTTGCGAGTAAAGTGTTTCAAGCGTTTCGAACGCCAATTGGTGAAGCGGTGCCGGGGCTTGTCCCAATTCGGCCAGTTTTTCAGCCGCCAGTTGGCGTAACAACGGGTGCATGGTGAAACTGCCTGTCGAAATGTCCCGCATGAGCAACGATTTATGCGCTAGGGAAAGCAATTCTCGAAGTGACCCACCGCTAACGGCTTGAGCCACTTGGCGGGTACAGCTCCCGCGAAAAATCGACATACGGGCGAGAACCTGCTGTTCGGCCGCCGTTAGCAGGTTCCACGAATGGTTAAAAACCGCTTGCATACTCTGCTGGCGAGATGGCAGCTCAGATACGCCTGTTGATTGCAACAATGCCATGTCGTTTGAAAGCTCGGCCGCAATTTCGACCGGAGAAAGCAATTCAACCCCGGCCGCTGCCAGCACAATGGCCAAAGGCATCCCTTGCACCAAACGGCAAATCTCCCCCACCGCATGCAGTGCATCTCCGCTTAACTCAACATGACCCTGAGCACGTCGAACGCTTTGCAGAAAAAGCTTTACACCACTATAGCGGTGTAAAGCCACTGCCAAGCGGGGCTTTTCGGCCGGGAATGTCAATCCATCAAGTGAAAGTACCGTTTCATTTGGCAGATTTAAACGATGGCGTGAGGTCGCCAACAATTTAACCTGAGGAGCAGCTCCCAGCAAGGTTCCAAAAAAGTCATTTTCGTTGTTTTGCTGAAGAAGCTGTTCAACATTATCAAGAACAAGTAGCAAAGCCTGATCTTTTAGATAGCCAAAAATCTGGGCTGTTTCATCGCCACCCTCTTTTTTAAATTGAAAGCCCACGGCCGAAGCGATTGACAGTGGAATTTGGGACAGCTCGTGAATCGCTCCCAATTCAACCAGTAGGATGCCATCACGAAATGGCGATTCCTCATCTTTTAACATTTGGCGAGCCGCATCTAGCGCGAGGACCGTCTTACCAATACCGCCTGGCCCTACAACTGAAATCAAGGAGGAAGTTGGGTCAGCCAAAAACCGGGTCAATCGGGCCGATTCTGACTCACGTCCCAAAACGGGAGCGACAGGCCGAGGCAAATTATGAGGGATGGGGATGCGCAGGTCGGCCGGTTGCAGCTGGGCCGTTTTAGGAATCTCCCAACTGCCGGCTTGCATTTGTTCAAACAATGCAGTTGTGTAGGAATGGGGCTGTACACCCAGTTCTTGGTCAAGAATTTCGACACAGCGTTCGTATTGGGCCAATGCAGAACTCATCTGACCATCGGCCGCCCACAGCTGCATGAGGAGCTGATGCCCTTCTTCTCGCATAGGGTCAAGGGTAACCAGCCGTTGCGCCTGCTCGATACCGGCTCGATAGTCGCCCCATTGCAGATAGTCGGTAGCAAGATCGTCTAACGCTTCCACGACTCGGGTCCAGAGCCACTCCCGTTCGGTGGCGAGCCATTCTTCAAAGCCCAACCCATCTTTTAAGTAAAAACCAGGCAGCAGCATGTTTTGAAACGCTTGAAGCGATTGGCTTAGGTCGGCCGCCATCTCTTTTGAGAGCTGGCCGTTTCTGTCTATTTCACTTCGGCTCACTGACAGCTTTTCTTCAAGCACAGACAGATCTGTTTGAATATTACTTTCAGGGTTGATGGCGGCCGTTTTGCGTGTGATGCTGACATATGGCCCCAACTCTTTACGCAAATTGGCGAGGAGCACCCTCAAATT
>JBGCDP010000353.1:0-17504 GCA_045105475.1 Anaerolineae bacterium | reverse complement strand
CCATTCAGCTTCATGCGTGGTCAGGTGTTTTTGCCAGACGGCATCAAATTTCTCTGATGAGATTTTGACGACCGGTTTGATTAACCCTTTGTCAATATCTTTGGCATGGATTTTGTTGTATGCGGCGTAATCGATGTAGCCGGTGGGCAAAAAGTATCCATGATCTGCATGCGGCCGATTAGAAGCCAAAACATCGCCTCCTCTGATTGAGATTTGGCGCAGGACAAAACCCCGGTCAAGTTCAACCCAAGTTTCGCTGCCGCGCAGCTTGCCAAATTTATCGAAAAAGCGGTAATAATTCATGGTACTTCGTGCTGGGGAAGAAGTTTACAGTATGCGGTGACCAGTGACCAGTGACCGGCTTGGCTTTACATGCTCGTTACGAGCCAGCTACTCAGGACTTTCAAGGGGGATAGCAAAGTGATCAGCAATGGGTGAACCGTTTTGATCGATAACGGTTAGCCGTTGAAAGTCTGAAAGACGATAGAAGCCGATGATGAGCCGGTAGGATTGATCGGCCGACACCTCGTCGTTCAGCGGAATCACATACTTATCGGCCAGCGTCTCGCCTGGCTCCCACAGGGTTGTCGGCCGGGTGCCTTGAGCCGGTTTAACGTCCAATTGCCCCACAATTTGATCACTGTCGCTCAGCACTTGCAAAAATATCGTGTAGTCTTCATCGATCTTTTGCAGTCCTTGCCACACTGTTTCAACTGTGATTTGCCCATTTGGTGATACCTGTCCGTTCACGGCTGAGTCTAATAAGCCGATTTTGTCAGCATAATTAATCGCATCATTTGGCAACGACGCACCAGACACATTGATCTCACCGAGGTAACAGCGTTCTTTTGATAACTGTAGCCAGCCGCAGCGTAACGCTAATTTTCCGGATCCTGATGGAACCTGCCTGATATTTGCAAATATAGCATAGTTGCCAGCCGTTAGATCTCCTGAAATGGGTGGTTCTGTTTTTATCTGATACATGTAGGAGGTGGAGGTGAGCAATGCTGGTAGCTGCCCGGGTCGCATTTGCTCAGGTAAGTATACATTTTTGAGCCCCTTGCCTGACAATCCACGTGGATTATTAAAGCGATCAACCGCCATAATACGAAAGTCAGTCGATTCGAGGTCAATTGATATGTGAGCCCCAGATAATAGAGTTATTTTGCCAACCTCTTTCCAATCCATCTTCTCTGCAGGTGTAAACGGAGGAGCCAGCGCGATTTCAAGCGTAACCTCCTCTAAAGTTAAATGTTCAATTAAGAGCGGGATTTGATAAAAATCGACGATGGTTTGGCTAGGCTGAACGCCGTTGAATGGTAAGAAATCATTAACGGGCAGGCGTCCGGCCGGATAGACCGAATCAAATCCTTGCCAACGGAGAAAAACTTTTAATTGATCGTTAGGCGTTTCATTAACTCGCCACGTTAAATCAATTTTGACCATTGTTTGGTCGAAAGGCGACCCTTTTGAAAGATTGCTATCGATTAGATCGATTTGGCCAAACTGAACTTTGGCTGGTTTAAGGGATGGGTTTATTTGTGCGGCCGTCACCTCTGTGAGAGGTCCAGCCGCCTGCAAGTTATAGACTCCGGCCAGCTGGGGCAAGAATCGAGCAAGGTAGACCGTTTCACCGGCCGCGATGCGCTGATCAAGCTCTGCACGATAGGCCGCTTCTTCCGGCAAGATCATGATGTCGAGGTCAGTACGGAGGTTTTCAGTTTGCTGTACGTAATATAAAGGAGGATGCTTTTCACTATCGGCCAAGATGGCTGAGTTTGGTGCCAAATCTTGGCTTAATACGGCGCGTGCCCACGTTTCACGGCCGTCGTCGGCCGATAGGTTCAGAGTTGGGTATCGTTCGGATGTTACGATGGCGAGTGGGACTAGCAGCAAAAAGGGAAGCCCTGACAGCGCTTCGAGGCGAAAAGAACCGGCTGGCAATTTTTCCGACTGAAAAAGCAGATTTAACCCTTCTACCAAACTCATCAGACCAAAACCGCAAAAGATGGCGATTGCTAAATGGATCGGCAACATAAAAACGGCTAAATCTGCTACGTAATAGCTCAGCGTGTAAAAAGTAAATCCGGCCGTTGTGAGCAGCAGCACAATGCCCAAACGCCAGTGTTGCGCACACAATATAAGTGCTCCGGTTGCGGCTAAGGCCAACAGCCATAGGGGCCATTGATCTAGGATAAGCTGGCCGAAAATCTGGAAGCGCTGACTGTCGTCGAGGACGGCCCGTAGGATGAGTGAGCCGCCAAACCGGCGGCCGAAGATCCAATCGAAGAAGTTTGTGATCCCCATCGGTTCGTTGTTGACGGCGCGCCAGCGGATGGGTAAGTAGGCATATAGGCTAAGTGGCGCGAGAAAAATCCCGGCTAGTTGCAATCCACGCCCCCAATAGGTTTCGGCCGAGCGAAGTAAGGCCCCTTTCGGCCAGCTCCACCATATGGCAAGGGCTGCGGCGGGCAGTAAAAATACGGTTGTGACATGATTGGTCATCCCGAAGCCTAAGAGCAACGCTAGTAGCATCGCTCCTCGATCCCAATCGATGCGCTGGGTAAGCAGCCGGTTGATGAGGAAAAGTGCTGCAGAAGTCAGTAGTAGGTGCAGGGTGTACACCTCGGCCGCAATCGCTTGTGACCATACGATGGGGAGGGTGACGAGGGTGGCTGAAGCGATCAATGCGGCCGGATCAACCCACGGCCGTAGTGTAGTCAACTCATCTTTCTCACGGCCGATTTCAGTTAGCAGCCAAAAGGTGAGAACCGCAGCCAAGATGGAGTAAATGGCTGTCCCTAAATTTAAGCGCCAGGCAACTGAATTAAATGGAATAAGGGTCCAAAGTTTTCCCAATATCAAATAAAGCGGGTAGCCGGTTGGATGAACGATGCCTAGTTTTGGGGCGGTGACCTGGAACTCAAATGTATCTGCGAAACCAACGCTATGACTCATGGTGAGCAGGTAGATGGCTAAAATGGGGACCACGAGTAGCGGAGTGAAAAGCCAACGGCGGCGGTTGGGCTTGAAGCTTGAAGTTCGATGATCAAGCCAGAAAAGAGCGATGAGCCAGAGTGCTGCACTGAAAATGAGTCGACTACTGAGGAGATTGACGGCCGGGTCAAATAGCCAGATCAAATTGATAAGTAGCGGCAATGGAAGCCACCATAAGCGGGTACGAGGACTATAATAGGTGGTGGCCACACAGATTAGAATTGCTAGGGGAACAACGATTTCTATCCGACCAGTCCAATCCAATTGTGGGAAGAACAATTCATATGTGAGCCGCATGACAGCGAGGAAACCGATTGTTACGCCAATCCCTGCGCTAAGCGAACGAACCAAACGAGATGAAATGTGTCGAGCTTGATACCAAAATGAGAGCATGAGTCAGACTATATAGGAGTCAACCTGTTTAGAAAATCTAATTTTTTTGGTGAGCCATTCCTAAGTTAGGGATGAAGGACCAGTATAATTTTGGTGAAATGTACATTCTTAAAGCAGTTGCCTAGGACTTACGGCATATACTCTTGGCTTAAATGTGAAGGTCAGGTTGACCGACTAGTAGGATAATACTAGCTGTCATTTAGGGAGCACTTTAATTAATCAAATTGTAAAGTGACTATTAAGCAAAATATCGGTCACTTTTAAAGCTAGCACCACAGATTACTACAGCATTCTAGCTAAAGGCAAAATACACTAAATTTCTAAGAGCTATTATGAGAATGATGAAAAGAAATGATTGGCTATTAATTGGAGCCTTAATTGTATTGGCAGCGTTGCCAACGCTTGTGCAGTCTAATGTCGCTTGGCTGGGAGTCGGTCAAGATTCAGACGAAACACCACTTAAAGAGGTTGCACTAGAAAATGTTGAGATTGTACAAATTGCGGCCGACCGTTCGGCCGAATCGGATGTGATCGATGCACCCAACCCTTTTAACTCGGTTGTGATTGAATGGACCCCCTCGGACAATCCCTTTTTCGTTTTAGAAATTCGGACGGGGCAAAATGGAGAGTGGGCCGATTGGGAACATTTGCATGAAAGCGCTGATATGTCGGAAGAAGGGGATGAACTCATCACCGGCAGTATGATTTTTGTTAACGGTGGACAGTCAACCCATGAGCAGGTTCAGCTGCGTTCTGGGCTTCCTGGGGTCATAGAGGATGTGCGCTTAACGTTTATCGACTCGACCGTTGGGCCAACCACCAATGAGATGATCGCTTCGATGGATGAGATGCGTGCATCTAATTTAGCTGGCTCCGCCTTTTTAGGTGTGGAAGAAACCGCTGCAAACCCTAAACCAAATATTATTAGTCGCGATGTGTGGTGTAATTCAGAGCTATGCCGGCCGAATGAAGGTGATTCTGGTAACGCGTGTGTGAATAACGACCCGCTCAAATATATCAATGTGACCCACCTGGTTGTGCATCATACTGTGACTTCAAATGATGCGTCTGATTGGGCACCTGTGGTGCGTGCGATTTGGGAATATCATGCATTAGGACGTTGTTGGGGCGATATCGGCTATAACTATTTGATTGACCCATTTGGCAATATCTATGAAGGACATCGGGGTGGTGACAACATTTCTGGGTCACACGCAGGCTACATCAATGCTGACAGTATGGGTGTTTCTCTGTTAGGGACGTTTACAGAAGCTGGCCCTCCTTATTATGGCATTAAGCCTCCAACCGCAATGACCAACTCGTTGGTTGATTTGCTGGCATGGAAAGCGGATCAAAAGGGAATTGACCCTTGGGACTCGTCGTGGGCGAAGTCTTTGGGAGAAGGTCGGCCGAATTTGATGGGGCATCGTGATGCACATGGGACTACAACTTGCCCTGGGCAGCAGGCATTCGATATGCTGCCAGAAATCCGTCAGCGAGTCGCTGAGCGGCTAGACTTTGTCCCTGATCGTGCCTATGTTGACGAGCTAAGCAGCAATTTCAGCCGAAACAACGCCAATTGGTATACGGGTGATCCTGACCATGATTGCGGCTTTAACGGCCATGCGTGGTTTACCTATTCGACCTCAGATCGATCTGCCTCTGCAAACGTTGGTGAATGGACCCTAGAAGTACCGACCAATGGATTTTATGTGGTAGAAGCGATGGTTCCGTTCTGTAACACAGGCAATCGAGAAACGGGTAGTGCCAATTACCAAATTCAGCATGCAGGCGGCAATAGTAATTCAATTGTTGACCAAAATGAGCATGTGGGGCTGTGGGCCAAAATCGGCAGCTACGAATTTATTGCTGGGGAAAGTTATACGCTGCAATTGTCAGATCTAACTAACGATGATGGATGGGGCGTTTGGTTTGATGCGGTGCGTTTGACACCAGCCACGGGGGATGATTTGCCCCAGCCTGAATTCTCGCTTCAATCACCTGTTGATGGGGAATGGTCAAATAAGCGAGAGATTGATTTTCAGTGGAACATCGATAATTTTTATGGCCCTGAACAAATCGCATTGCGCTTGTCGACAACGGCCGATATGGTCAATGAAATCTATAGTGAAACCTTAACACCAGGTGCTTCGTCTAAGACAATCTCGCTGAACCAAGATTATGCTGAGATATATTGGCAGGTCCAAGCGTTGGGCAGTAATAGCGGTTTGTCTGAAGTGAAACGATTTGGGGTGGATACGATCCCACCTTCAACCAATGTTCTGGCTGTAACACAGCATGAAAATGGCTCTTATTATGTGACGCTGACCGGCTCCGATAACGGGGCAGGGATCAGCCATTACTCTGTTCACTTTCGCTTAGAAGGTGGTGGTGATAGCTGGGTAAGGCTGCAAGATAATATTGATGGAAACGTCGTTGAGTTTTCACCTAGTAATGCAGATTTGAGTAATGGGGCAGTGTATGAGTTCCGGGTATCTGGTGTAGACAAGTTGGGCAATGTTGAACCGTTTCAAAATGCAGCGACCGGATCAACGGCGAATGTGATTAGGGTCCGGCCGCAGATGTACTTGCCACTGGTTTACGATGATTAACTCAGCGGAATCGAAATGGTGAATGTCGTCCCATTGCCTAAGACGCTGTCGGCCGAAATTTGGCCATTGTGCGCCTCGACCAACGATTTAACGATAGTAAGCCCTAAGCCAGACTCTCCGCCGGTTGTCTGGCGCGAACCGTCCGCCCGATAAAAGCGATCAAAAATATGTGGGAGCGCCTCGCCCGGAATCCCTCGGCCGGTGTCTGATACTTCTATGAGTCCATTCACTCCGTTCTGCTTTGCGCTCAGCGTAATTGAGCCGCCATGTGGCGTGTAGCGTAATGCGTTTGAGATCAGGTTGCCTAGAATTTGCGACATGCGGCCTGGGTCAACTTCCATGCTAAAAGATTCAGTCTTTTGTATCGTGAGCTCTACCCCTTTTTCTGCCGCGGTCATGCGCCATGCTGATAGCGCTTGCTCTAAAATTTCTGTGGCTGGCACAGGCCCTGTATGGAGTGATAGCTTCCCGGCATCGGCCAATGACAAAGTTCGTAAATCATCGATTAAGCGATTCAGCTGTTGCGCCTCGCGATGCATCGCGTCGTACACTTCAGAATCCCCCTCAAATTTACCGTCACTCAGCGCTTCTGTATAGCCTAAAATCACGCTTAACGGCGTGCGCAGATCATGCGCAATGTCGGCCGTCATTTGCTGACGCTGACGTTCCCCTTCCGCTAAGTCTGCACTCATTGTGTTAAATGCGGTGGCGAGCGCACCAATCTCATCTGAGGAGCTGACTATGACTTGATGGCCCAGATTCCCCCCAGCTAATTCATGAGTGGCGGCAGTGAGCTGGCGCAACGGCCGTGAAAGGGTACCTGCCAATAGCGCGCCTACTAATAGGGCGATAACGATGGCTGATCCAGCGCCAATAAGCAGTGCATCTTCAAACTGATTACGGAAGATTTCTTCAGGCGTCGTGGGGGTGTTTCCGCTAAGAGAATTGTTGCGGCCGTTGTTATTATTTGAGTTAGAGTTGGATGGAGAGGGGCCTTGGAAAACGACATAGCCCACAATCTCATTTTCAACCTGGATGGGGCGTGCTTTCGCTTGATCTTGTGGCCGTAGTGTGTCACCGGGGTCATACCGAGCGATGCGACCAAAAACAACGATTTGGTCAGAATCAGTTAAGAGGGTTCCACGGCCGAATCTATGCCGATCGTTCTCAGTGTCCTCATCATCTCTATTTTGTGCAGATGAAATGGCCTGATCGATTCCATCCCAACTCCCATTTCTTTCATACCAACCTGCAGCAAAGTCGATAAAGAAGGCTTGCTGGTTGTTGGAATTAAATTGAGCAATGCCAGGCTCTGTTTGTTGGCGCACGAGCCAACCCATCAGCAAAATGCTGGCGAGCGAAACAAGGACAAAGGCGAGAGTGAGTTTAATGGCGATAGAACGCATTTTCAGGAGTTAGACTTTACCGAAGCGGTAACCGACACCGTAAACGGTTTCAATGTATTCAGGGTTAGAAGCATCTTTTTCGATTTTTGTACGCAGGTTGCGTACGTGAACGTCGATAGTGCGTTCATATCCCTCAAATGAGGTGCCTTGAAGCATATCAAGCAGATCGCTACGGCTAAACGCTCGGCCGGGATGGCGCATCAGTACGGTGAGTAAATCAAATTCAGAGGGAGTTAGATTGATGTTTGTCTCATCAACTTGGCAAAGATAGCTATCTGGATCAAGCATGATTGCACCCGCTCGCAAGACGCCTTGGCTGCCGTTAGAGCTGGCTTTTTCGAAGCGACGTAACACGGCCCGTACCCGAGCTGTGAGTTCACGCATGCCAAATGGTTTGGTGACATAATCGTCTGCCCCAAGTTCAAGCCCAAGTACTTTGTCCCCTTCTTCGAGTTTGGCGGTCAAAATAATAATAGGGGTATCAGCCTCACGGCCGTAGACGCGCATAAAATCGTAGCCGTCCATTTCAGGCATCATTAGGTCAAGAATAATCAGGTCCGGCTTTTCGTCACGAGCGACGAAGATTGCTTCACGGCCGTCTTTGGCGGTGACAATGCGAAACCCCTCACCAGAGAGGTATTTTTTGATCATAATTCGTAGGCTATCGGTGTCGTCAACAACTAGGATTGTTTTCATGGTGTTGGCTGAGGGTTTAAGCCCCCAGATAAAATAAGAAACCTGCAGAAGCAGGTTGAAGGTTTAGAATGATATGAGAAAAGTATAGATTAGGCTTATTTAGAAATTGTGAAGGCTTGATCAACAAGTTATTAGGTGTGTTTCTCTTGATCATCATCTGATTTGTTTTGCTGAAACCGCCACCATAAGCCAATAGGATATCCGATCATTTTGGCGACATCGCCCACGACCCGAATAATCGGGATAAGGGCAAAGGCGCGCGCACGGCCGGGGGGTGACCAGCCCTGAGTAAGCGGCCACAAGCGAGTGGCCGGCCGATAGCTGTAGGCGGCAATGCCCAATGCGGCCAAAATCCAGCCGTACCAGCGGGCGCGCCAGATCATCCGGCCGATGATGGGGAGTGCGATCAGATAAGTTGCATAGCGGATGACGTGCCGTTTGGCCCATAGATTGGCTTTGCCGTCACCACGAGCGTACAAATAATATTGTTTGTAAAATGATCTTAGGGAGCCGCGCGGCCGGAACCAAGCGACTGCATGGGGGGCGAATGCGAAGTTTTCAACACGATCTTTTAAGTTAATGTCAAAAATCAGGTCTTCACAAAAGTCGAGCCACTCTGGGTAGCCGCCAATCGCCTCCCAGTCGCTTTTTAAGAAGGCGATAGAGCGACTGGAGGGTAAGAACGTTTTAGGGTCGATTTCGCGCAAGGTTGGTAGCACGGTGGCTCCCATCACAACTTCAAAATCAGTGTAGGGGTCAGATTCGAACCAGCCCGCAGTGACTTGAGCTTCACCCGCTTCAATAGGAGCGGCCAATTCTTCGATCCAAACGGGGGATAAGACCACTCCAGCGTCTGTCGCTGCAATAATCGGTCCTTGCGCATAGCCAATTGCGATATTGCGCCCTTCGCTGATGTTGGCCCCATCGGCCGTTTCGATACGGATTGGGAGCCAGGCAGCATATTCTGTCAGCACTTCTAAGGTGTGATCGGTTGAGCCCCCATCGACGATAATGATTTCGTCAGGCTGGCGCGTTTGGTCTATGAGCGAGTCGAGCAGCGGCCGAATCGCATCCCCTTCATTGAGGACAGTGCAAATTACAGAGACATGCATATTTAGCTATAACAGCAAAAGAGCAAAAAGGTTTCTTGGTGTGTGGAAAATTATAATTAAATAGTGGCTCTTTGCGATTGGCCGCTGCAAAAAGCATTTATTATCTAAAAAAAATTACAGACACCCATAATAATCATCACCCATAATAAGAGTGATGTAGCCAAAGTTAGAATGAAGGTGAGAGGCTTTATACCAAACATGATGCTTTTCTCTTTATAAAGTTTGGTGTACTTAATCTTTAAGACGTATTTCATTCCGTTTCGTGACAATATTTTGAAAGATTGACTACAGCGTGTAATTCTTTATTTGACTGAAGATTGATCCAGGCTGAAGAAGTGATAAATAACGTCTCTTAGAAGATTAAGGACCTACTTATTTTTCTGATAAACTTCCAGCATGGAAGAAAAGGAACAAAAGCCTAAAATCGTATTTATGGGGACGCCTGACTTTGCCGTTCCGTCACTGCAAGCATTGATCGATAGTGACGCGGCCGATGTCGTGGGGGTTGTGACGCAGCCGGACCGCCCGGCCGGACGTGGTAACAAGCTCAAGCCGCCACCCGTTAAAGTCGCGGCCGAAGCTGCAGGCATTCCGATATTTCAACCGAAATCACTCAAAAAATTTGAAGCGGCCCAACCGATTCGTGATTGGGCACCTGATCTCATCGTTGTGACCGCCTTTGGTCAGATCCTGCGGCCGCACGTGCTTGATTTGCCCCGCTTGGGTTGCATCAACGTGCATGCGTCGCTACTACCTCGCTGGCGGGGGGCTGCCCCGATTCAGGCCGCAATTTTGCACGGGGACGCACAAACGGGTGTGACCCTCATGCAGATGGATGTTGGGCTAGATACGGGGGATATGCTTTTTGTCGAAGCGTTTGATTTAGACCCGGCCGAAACTGCATCGACGTTACACGATAAGCTGGCCCAGCAGGGATATGACATGTTGACTAAGCATCTGTCAGCGATTTTGTCAGGCAACATCGACCGACAGAAGCAGGATGATACGTTGGCCACCTATGCGCCCAAAATCGAGAAAATCGATGGCAAAATCGACTGGAGCCAGTCGGCCGTGGAGATCGAACGCCGCCACCGAGCGATGACACCCTGGCCCGGAAGCTTTACCAGTTGGAAAGGGAAAAATCTGCGAATCCATGCAGTGGCTTTGCCTGATCAATCCCATCTGGCACTTGAATTAGGCGAGCCGGGAACGGTTGTAAAAACTGAGTTAGGTATTGGCGTTGTGGCGAGTGATGGTGTGGTTATCCTTGATACCATTCAGTTAGAAGGAAAAAAACGGACGAGTCCGGCCGATTTTGTAAACGGCCGACCTGAATTTGTGGGGTCACGCTTGGCATGAACTTTTTAATCTTTGGTGCAGGGGCGGTTGGTAGCTATTTGGGCGGATATTTGGCTCAGGCAGGGCATAATGTCACGCTGATTACTCGGTCAGGGGCGGAACGAATCAACGAGAGTGGCTTGAACGTGTTGTTGCCAAATCAGCGTGGTGGCGGCCGAATTGACGTTCAGCCAAACGCTTTTGCTTCATATCGGCAGGCGGTGAATCATTCGGCCGAAAATGGAATCGTTTTCGACTATATTCTATTGACGATGAAATCTTATGATGTGGAGTCGGCGGTCAATGAAATCGTCGCCTTTTCTCCCGACCCGCCCAAGATCATCACCATGCAAAACGGCATCGATGCAGAAGCACCAGTTGTGGCTCAGTTCGGGGTTGATGCGGTCACGGCCGGATCATTGACGACCCCCGTTAGCTTTGATGAAAGCATGAACGTGGTTGAAGAGCGAGCTGATCGTGGTGTTGCATTTTCTAGCCCAAATGGGTCACGAGATTTCCAGAAAGTTGCAGGGGTGTTTAAAGCGGCCGGACTGAATACGGTCGGCGTAGGTGATTACCAATCGCTTAAATGGTCAAAGGCTTTGGTCAACATGGTTGGGAACGCAACCTCGGCCATCGTTAATCGCCATCCCGGCAAGCTCTACGCATATAATCCAATTTATCAGATTGAGATTCGCATGCTGAAAGAAGCGTTGGCGGTGATGAAGAAGAAAAAGATTAAGGTCATTAACTTGCCCGGTTCATCATCGAAGCGGCTGTCACAGGCTTTGAACTGGCTCCCAGATGCCTTGCTCCAGCCTGTATTGACGCGCCAAGTGAGCAAAGGGCGGGGGGATAAGATGCCATCCTTCCAGATCGACTTAGCCAATGACAAAGGTAAAAGTGAAGTAATTTTTCATAACGGAGCTGTGGCTAATCACGGCCGTGAGGCACGAGTTGCAACACCGATTAACTGGGCTCTAAACCGTATTCTGCTCGATATTACAGAAGGCAGAACAGAATGGGCTCAGTTTAACGGCCGGCCGAAAGAATTGGCGTTGGAAGTTAATCGGCGAATTAAGGCTGCACGGAAGAAATAAAGGAAAAACACCAAAGCATGAATCGACCAACACCGATTAAACCTGGACCCGGGCAAGAATCTGTATGGGATTACCCACGCCCGGCCGTTGCTGAACCAACTAAAAAACGTATCCAGATTACTTTTAACGGGATCATGATCGTTGATACGACACGCGCTTTTCGTGTGCTAGAGACCAGCCATCCCCCCAGCTATTATGTGCCACCGGAAGATTGCCAGCTTAACTATTTCAAAGCAGGAACCGGCCGTTCGATGTGTGAATGGAAAGGGCCGGCGAAATATTACACAATCGAAGTTGAAGGGAAGCGAGCCGAGAATGCCGCATGGTATTACCCGACACCAACCGAATCTTTCCAAAAAATGCGCAATTACATCGCTTTTTACCCAGCAATGATGGACGAATGCCGAGTGGCCGGTGAGATTGCAACTCCGCAAGCGGGTGGTTTTTACGGAGGTTGGGTTACAAAAGATATTGTTGGGCCAATCAAAGGGGAGCCTGGCACTTGGGGTTGGTAAAGGTGCGACTCAATTGCAGTTTGAAAATAATTTGATTCAAGCAAACGTAAATCGATTTATTCAATTTAGCGCTCCTAAAAGGGCAGAGATGCAGACAGAGCCTGTCGCTGAGCCAAAAGCTGGTGAGGTGCTTGTGCAAACGGCCTGTTCGGCCGTCAGTGCGGGTACAGAACTACTCGTTTATCGGGGTGACCTGCCTGATTCGATGCAGCTTGATGCGACCATAGAAGATTTAAAGACACAAATAGACGCATGGCCGGTGCGCTACGGCTATGCCAATGTCGGCCGGGTGACTAAGTTGGGGGATGGGGTTGAGTCTAGTTGGGAGAATCGATATGTGTTTGCTTTTAACCCCCATGAAAGTCATTTTGTGGCTAAACTAGAAAATCTGATGCAAATCCCAACTGGTATTGATCCAGAAGATGCGGCGTTTTTGCCCAATATGGAAACGGCTGTTTCATTTGTCATGGACAGTCGGCCGCTGATTGGTGAAACCATCGTTGTCATGGGCTTAGGCATCGTGGGGCAATTGACCTTAAAATTGTTGGCTCAAATGTCACTCGGCCGCTTAATCGGAATCGATCCGGTTGAGTCACGCCGTAACATTGCGCTTGAATCTGGAGCAACGGCCGTTTTTAATCCGACTGATCCCGCTTTAATCGATGCTTTAGGTGAGGGCGGGGCTGACGCGGTGCTCGAGCTGTCCGGCAACCCAGCCGCGCTTAACAGTGCGGTTCACCTTGCTGGCTATAACGGCCGGATTTTGATCGGCTCTTGGTATGGGAAAAAGCAGGCTCCGCTCGATTTGGGTAGCAGCTTCCACCGCAGCAATATTGAGATATTTGCCAGTCAGGTAAGCCGTTTGCACCCTAATCTGACCGGGCGTTGGACGAAAGAGCGACGGCTTGAAGTGGCGTGGAAGATGATTGCGAAACATCGGCCGTCAACTTTTATCACCCATCGGCCGGATGTAAGCGAGGCAACCGCCATCTACGAAATGCTTGACCAACGGCCGGAAGAAGCGTTACAAGTTTTATTTAAATATGACAATTAGTATAAAGTAGGTGGTAAACACTAAACAGTGTTTTGTCCCTGCCTTATCCTTTTTTTACGGAGTTTTTAAATGTATACAGTTGCAGTAAAACGAGATTTTGTCGGTCAACACTTTCTAATTGGCGGAGATTGGGGGCCAGAAAACTTCTGGCATTCTCATCACTATGTTGTAGAAGTTCAGCTTGAAGGTGAAACGCTAGATAAGCATGGATATCTGGTTGATATTGTTGATATCGAAGCGAATCTGGAGAAGATCGTTGAGACGTATAAAGATAAGACATTAAACGAGCTGCCGGAATTTGAAGGGCTTAATCCTAGCATTGAACATTTTGCACGGATTGTGTGTGATACATTGGCTGAAAATATTAAGGCAAGCAACCTCTCTTTTATCACCGCAAAAATTTGGGAGAATGAGATTGGCTGGGCCAGCTACCGAAAAGCATTAAACTAACGGCCAGAGCATTTATCTCTAACAACTCTTCCTTCTGTATTTATTCTTCATGAATATCGCTTTTGTCATTTATGACACCCTTGACACTGTCTCTGGCAGCTATTTGTATGACCGTAAATTGGTTGAGCATTTGCGCGCCCAAGGGCATACGGTCGAGATTGTCTCACTGCTACGCCGAACCTATCGTCTCCACCTGCAGGATAATTTTTCGGCCGAATTGCTGAGCCGTTTGGTGACCGGTAATTTCGATCTGATTTTGCAGGATGAAATGGTGCACCCTTCGGTGGCGTGGCTGAATCGGCAGGTGAAAAAGCAGGTACAGACGCCGATTATTTCGGTTGTGCACCATCTCCGAAGCAAACAGGAGTGGGGCTTGTTCCACGGGATGGTTATTCGGCGGGTTGAAAAAGATTATCTCAAAACGATAGACGGCTTTGTTTTTAATAGTGACACGACTCGTAAAGCGGTAGAAGGTCTACTGGGTGATAAGCGGCCGTCGATTGTGAGCAATCCGGCCGCAGACCATTTTAAAGAAGATTTAGAAGCGTTTACGACGGGGCGGAACAATCAGACAGGTAAGTTACGGATCATTTTTGTGGGCAACATCATTGAGCGAAAAGGGCTAGATGTTTTATTAATGGGACTCAAGCAGGTTCCTGTAAATAAATGGGAGCTCGACATTGTGGGTGACCCGACAGTTGCGCCTGACTATGTGGCAAAGCTGCATCAACTGATTGAGGAGACGCCGCGCCTCAAACCGGCCGTTCACTTTTTAGGCCCTTTGTCTCAACGTCAACTGGCGATCCGATATAGCATGAACCATGTGTTGATTGTCCCCTCAACTTATGAAGGATTTGGAATCGTTTATTTAGAAGGGATGGGGTTTGGACTTCCGGCCGTAGCAACCTCAGCAGGAGCCGCTTCAGAGATCATTACCCATCTTGAAAACGGGTTTCTACTTTCAGTTAATAATCCTAAGAAGATTACAGAAGCGGTGAAACTGCTTATCAAAGATCGAAAGTTTTTGGCTGAGATGAGCGAAAACGCAATAAAGACCTTTAATTCTTTTCCCGGTTGGGATGAGACTTGCCATAAAACTGAAGGGTTCCTTTTGGAGCTTATCAACTAAATATTACTCTATCGACGACTCATTGCATGGACTATTCTTTTATTCGCTATCTTGAATCAAAACAGACGGTTGATGACCGGGCCTTGAACCAGCAGGTGTGGCAAGCGTTTTGGGAGGGGCTACCGGGTAGCTCGCGCCAGTTCCCACTCGAAATGGTTGAGTTTGGTGCCGGTACTGGTGCGATGACGAAGCGGATCGTTGATTCGGGCAAAATCAGTACGCTCATGTACACGGCCGTTGATGATCAGCCCGCTAATGTCGAATTCTTGAAAAACCAGTCGGTTGATTGGTTAGAAAGACGGCCGTTTATTAACCTGTTTGCCGAGGTGAATACGGCCGAGGAATTTGTAGCTGAAAAGCAGGGAGAGCAATATTTTGATGCGATTTTGGCCCATGCGTTTTTGGACTTAACTGATTTAGACGAATTTCTGCCCGAAATGCTAGAACTGTTGCCTGCCGGTGGGATTGGCTATTTCACGATTAACTTTGACGGTGACACGATTTTTCAACCGCCACACCCGGCTGATGATGCGATCTTAGCCGCTTACCATGGGTCGATGCGTGACCCGTACAGCGGCCGAAAATTGTTGCTCAAACTGACCGAGCTTGAAACTGAAATATTGGCGGCCGGGAGTTCTGATTGGGTTGTTTACCCGTCTGACAAACAATATCCGGCCGATGAAGGGTACTTTCTGCATCATATTCTTAGCTTTTTTGAGCAATCGCTCACCGGCCGGGAGGGGGTTGAGCCAGAACAGTTAAGGCAGTGGTTAGAAGTTCGACATGCTCAAATAGAGGCAGGTGAGCTTATTTACATTGCGCATCAGCTCGATGTGGTGTTTAAGAAGCGCTAAAAGCCTTTGGTGTTGACACAAAAAACTCGAACGGTATATACTTTTGGTATATCTCATCTTTGAGGAGGTGTGTCATGACGGTAAAAACAGCAAAATTATTTGTTAATGGGCGGAGCCAAGCGGTCCGGTTGCCAAAAGAATTTCGATTTGAAGGGACAGAAGTCTTGATCAGGCGTGAAGGGAATAAAATTATTTTATCCCCTGTACCAGTTTCTTGGAGGACGTTTTTTGAAGATGTTCCACTCCCTTCTGAAGATTTTATGGCTGAGCGCGACCAAGGTGCCATTCAAGAAAGAGAAGATTTATTCGAATGATAATTTTGGATACCAATATTTGTATATACGTCATTAAGCGACGCCCAATGTCGGTGCTTACACGTTTTGAAAATGTTCCCAATGGTGAATTGGGGATTTCTGTTATCACGTATGCGGAGTTGCAGTTTGGTGTTGAAAAATCATCTGCTAAAAAGCAGAATCAGATTGTGCTTGATGAGTTTGTTGACCGGTTAGAGGTCTTAGATTGGGATCGGGCTGCGGCTAACGAATATGCAATTCTTCGTACGCGGCTTCAAAAGCAAGGGTTAATGATTGGCCCGCTTGATCTGCAAATTGCAGCCCATGCTAAAAGTCGAGGTGATGTGTTGGTGACAAATAATCTTCGAGAATTTAATCGAGTCCCAGCTTTAAAGTTGGAGAATTGGGTTTAAGCGGCTGCTTCTCGACTTTTCCCCAATCTAAATCGACGAGGGTCCCCCAAACGCTTTTCGAGGCTCGCCTGTGTCCAAGTCGAATTGTCGATTATCCAGTCAACTTCATCCGCCAATGTGATGTCAAAGATACCGGGGTCGTCTGCACAAACGACTACATTCACCTTGCTGTTTAAAAAATTGAAAATTGGATGATGCTTTTGCTCTGGCACCCCTCCGATTCGTAGGTTTGAGGTCGGGCAGCTTTCAATCACCATGCTTGATTTAACAAACTCATCAAGCACAAAATTTTGCCGCTGGCGAACTTCTTCTAAACGGCCGGGCGAATAGCTTCGTTCATCAAAGTCGGCCGGGTCACGCTGTTTTAAGGCGGCTTGCTCATCTAATAAGGCTGTCTGATTAACTAGGATATCGTATTGGATCAGTTGGGTTTGATAATGTAAATCATAATCGATTTGATCAAGCCTTTCGCTAACTAGCTCTGTTTCATGTGCCTGTGGTTGCCGAGCAATGGCAACTGCCGGATCGAGCCCTAATGCTATGCAATGCCCTACACGCTTAACCCCTAACTGAGAAGCCTCATGGCACCAACGGATCGCACTTTCAAGGGATTTATCATAGTAACTTTCACCAACATGATAAACGGCGTCTAGCTTTAGCTGAGGGTTTTTCTGGTTAAACGCATGAAGCGTTTCAAAGAACGGCCGCTGAGCTTTGGGTGGAAATCCTTCTTCCATGCTGGCAAAATCTATCCCTACAAATGTTTTAGCGAGATGTGGATAGCGTTTAAGCAAGCCAACAATTGCTTGCCACCGCGCAATTGTGATTTCTTGTGTTGGATCTCTAGGAATGGGGGAGATATATTTTGCAGTAAAGGCCTTATCCGAAACTGCTTGTAAAGTTTCAAGACAGGTTCGCATCCGGCCGATCTGTTCTTCGGCTGTCCCCCAAACACCTGCCCGATACTCAACATAGTCTAGCCTTTGCTGTGCATGATGGTTTGTCACTTGGGTGATCATTGACGCTGCTGAGCCTTCTTTTTCCCAGACATGCCCCCACACTTGTGAGAAAAAACGATACTTCGACATGAATCGAGAAAAATCTGCTGCATCTTGATCATCAAAAACATAGGCTGCTTTTAA
>JBGCDP010000352.1:0-67176 GCA_045105475.1 Anaerolineae bacterium | reverse complement strand
AGAGTTATTAAACAAGCTGGGGGATACGATCAATGACGGCGATGCGACACGTCTGATCGACCATGTGGTTCAGGCACAGACCAAAGGCTATGGTCGGCCGGGGGCATTTGAGTATGATGATGGCCCTTTTACCCCTCTGAGCAAACCGGTAAGCGACATGCGCATCGGCCTCATTACTTCCACGGGTAACTTTGTTGAAAGGCATGATCCAGAACCGTTTGGTGTGAAAAATATGGATCAGGCTGAAGCAACGGAACGTATCCAAGATTTCTTAAAAGCCGCACCAGAGTTCTCAGAAATCCCTCTTGATACCCCGACTGATAAATTAAAAGCGAGACATGGCGGATATGATATCCGCAGTGTGATGGCTGACCGCAACGTAGCTTTGCCTCTTGATCACATGCGTGAGTTTGAGGCGGATGGCACAATCGGCCGTGCGGCCTCTCCGGCTTATTCATTTGTGGGGGCAACAGCCCAGCGTAGAATGCAAAAAGAGAGCATCCCAGGTTGGATCAAGATGTTTCAAGAACGGGAAATCGAAGGGGCCGTGCTGGTACCCGTCTGACCGGTGTGCCATGTGTCCGTTGGACACATCTCACGTGCATTCGAAGAAGCTGGCATTCCTACTGTGATTATTGCGGCCGCCGCATTCCGGCCGCGAATGGAACCGATGACACTGCCTCGCCTAGTGCTTACCCCCTACCCAATGGGTCGACCATTAGGTGCGCCGCATGATGTTGCCGGACAGCGTACCACTTTATTAGCTGGACTTGACCTTTTGGCCTCAGCAAATAAAGTAGGAACGATTATCGAGTTAGATCATCCATATCAAACAGGATTGTAAAAAACAGCCTAATCTTTTGACTATAAGAAGTAAATGAGCTGGTTAGCAACTGCAAAACATTGGCAAGTATTTATTTTTCTCATTGCCCTTTTTTGGTTGCAGCTTGTCTTTGAGTTTCTCGAGCTCTTCTCAAATAATGTCCCTGAAGTATCGTCCCTAGCATTTTCGATGACCATGATGGGGTTAACGCTCATTTGGATCAGAGAAGTTGGTGTAGCCGTTAGTATCAGCTCAAATACATTCCGCCTCACAGCTTTTACTGTGTTTGCTGGGCGACGGCTGCCTGCTTTATTTATTTTGGGGCTTTGTCAATTTTGGCAGAAGATCCTGAAATCTTTTTGCAACCCTCTTATCTCCGACCGATGTTTTTTGTTGCCATTTGGGCATTTTGGGGTTGCACTATCTTTGCCGCCTACCAAATAGAGCAAGCAGAGAATCCCGATTCTGTTTCAATAGTCAATGTGGCTAATATATTTTTTCTTCTGGCCATCTCTCTAATTGGTGTCTGGAGCATCCAGCCCAAGATTCAAGCCTTGCAAAACAAGTAGACCCATGTCTGACTCTTTTTTACAATTACGCACCGCATTCAATACCTTAACCCCTTTGCCAGATCCAGAATGGGACAGATTAAAGAAGATTTTCCAAAATCGCCAAGTCAACTTGAACGACTTTGTTTCGCATCCAGGAGATGAGGCGCATGAGTTAATCTTTGTAACACAAGGGCTACTGCGTTTTTACTACTTAACGGCCGATGGCAAAGAATCGAACAAAGCCTTTATCGTTGAAAATCAATTTGCAGGGCCGCTTGCAAGTGCCGTTTTGGGAATTCCAATCTACTATGGTATTCAGGCCTTAGAGCCAACCTCCATGCTAGTTGCACCGTTCCAAGCCTTTACAGAGCTGTATGAAACAAGCATTCATCTTGAACGCTTAGGGCGCAAGTTTGCCGAGTTGCTCTTGGTGCGCAAAGAATTACGAACTCGCAGCTTGCTTGAACAAACAGCAACCGAACGCTATCAAGATCTACTCCACAAAAGCCCGCATCTCATTGAGCGCGTGCCTCAATATCATTTAGCATCCTATTTGGGCATTGCGGAAGTTTCATTGTCTCGGTTAAAAAATAATGGCCGAATTTTGGAACTCACTTAACATTTGTTAAGGCGGCCGGTTATTTGAATCCATAAGCTTCTGTATAAATCAACTTAACTTATACAGGAGATAAAAATGAAAATCGGATTTATCGGATTAGGCATTATGGGCAGCCGGATGGCGGCTAACTTACTAACCAATGGGGCGGACCTAATCATCCACAACCGCAGCAAAGACAAAGCGGCCCAACTACTAAAAGGCGGAGCGACATGGGCCAACTCCTTGGCAGACATGCAAGAGGTTGACATTCTGTTTAGCATGCTGGCCCATCCCCAAGCGGTCAGCAGCATGGCGCTAGGACCTGATGGATTCTTGGCACACTTACGGCCGGGAACGCTTTGGATCGATTGCAGTACGGTCAATCCGTCGTTCACACGCGATATGGCGGCCGAGGCTAGAAAACACAACATTGACTTCTTAGAAGCCCCTGTAGCAGGCACAAAACCTCAGGCTCAAAATGCACAGCTTGTCTTTTTTGTCGGTGGCGATGCAGATAATTTAGAAAAAGCCCGCCCTTGTTTTGAAAAGATGGGGCAGAGAATTGTCCATGTCGGGGACCATGGCATGGGGATGTCACTGAAAGTTGTAATCAACACGCTCCTTGGGACTTCAATGGCAGCCTTTGCCGAAGCGATGGCTTTAGGCGAAGGACTGGGCCTTCCACAAGAAACGCTTTTTAACGCATTACTAAGTGGCCCAGTCACAGCGCCGTATCTTGCCTCTAAGCGAGAGTTGATGTCATCGGCCGACTATGCCCCCCAGTTCCCCCTCCAATGGATGCATAAAGATATGCAAATGGCGGCCGTGGCTGCGTATGAGTCCGGCGTTGCCGCACCAGTTGCAAATGCGACCAAGGAACTGTTTCAGCAGACGGTCAATGCAGGCATGGGTGAGCAAGATTTTTCAGTCATCTATCAATTTTTAAGCAAGGCAAAGTTAGATTAAAGAGCTAAAATCCCTGTGGAGATTAATGATGAAAACAAACACATTAGGCAAAACAGGGCTACAGGTTTCAGAAATAGGCTTCGGATGCGCCCCCTTGGGCAATGGATATGGCGAGGTGTCGACGGCTGAAGGGATTCGCGCCGTCCACCATGCTATCGATTCTGGCATCAACTTTTTCGACACATCCACTTACTATGGTGAGACACTGTCTGAATTTCGGCTGGGTGAAGCGCTTAAGGGCAAGCGAGATCAGGTTGTGTTGGCAACCAAAGGCGGCCGGTTTGGATTAGAACTGGAAACCGGCTTTGATTTCTCGTACGACAACATCATCGAAATGTGCGAAGCGAGTCTCAAGCGGCTCCAGACTGACTGGCTCGATATTTATCAGCTACACGATATCGAATTCGGCCGGCCAGAAGTTGTCGCAGAAGGCGTTCGCGCCTTATTTGACCTTAAACAGCAAGGCAAAGTCCGCTTTATCGGTGTCACCGGTTTTCCCGTTGAGCTATTGTGTGACATGGCCGAAGCACACGACTTTGATGTGACCCTCTCGTATGCGCACGGGAATTTGATGAACGAGAAAATGGACGAGATTTTGGTTCCTACGGTGAAAGCTAAACAGATGGGACTGATCAATGCCTCAATTACTCATTTGGGGATATTGACTCACCAAGGTGAACAAGATTGGCATCCTGGACCAGCTGAAGTGAAAGCGGCCGGACGAAAAGCGGCCGAACTATGTGCTACTCGTGGCGCATCTTTGCCAGAGCTAGCCATTCAGTTTGCGCTACAAAACGAACATGTCGATGTGACGCTGCTAGGCACCCGCACCACGGCCGAGCTTGAAAGCAGCCTTGGCTTAACTGAAAAAGCCATTGATCAAGAGCTATTGGCAGAGGTCCAAAAAATTATTGAACCGGTTAAAAACATGAGCTGGGAAAGTGGGTATTGGGCGGCTGAAACAATTTAGCCGAAAACGGGTAACAACCAATAGACGATTGCATGTAGTAGGCTAAGGCCAAGCGGTCGCTCTACAGAAACTCCCAGTCATTCGGCCAGCAACAGCTACTTTGAGTAAATTGAACCGGCCGCTGACAGGGAGTGCTAAATTGAGTATTTGCTAAAATTGATCAGCGATCCGCTCTAGTGCTTGTTTCAAAAGCGGCCGAGGCGACGGAATACAAATCCGCTGGAATTCCTCCCCTTCATCACCAAACATTCCGCCATCTTCCAAAGTCACATTCGCTCGATTATAAATCCGATCATGCACTTCTTCCGGGCTTAGTCCGTAAGCTGAAAAATCGAGCCAACCAATATAAGTCCCTTCAGGAATGACGTACTTGACCTCAGGCATGTGCTCAGCCAAAAAGTCCTGCATGAACTTCAGGTTACCGTCGATATACTCATTGACCTGCGCCAGCCAATCTTCACCTTCGTTGTAGGCCGCAATTAAAGCTGAAATCGTAAATGGAGTCGGCAATTTGAACCCCATCTCGCTGGTAAATGCTTCACGCATTTCTTTGTTATTGATGATAATGTTTGAGCAGTGGAGTCCGGCCATGTTGAACGTTTTGTTCGTTGCCGTACATGAGATCAGGCGATCATCATCGACTAAAGTACAGATGGGATAATGGGTAACACCATTGCGCACTAAATCACCGTGGATTTCATCAGAGATAAAGACGACATCATTGGCTAAACAAATTTCAGCCATCCGAATCAGCTCTTCTTTGGTCCAAACCCGGCCGACCGGATTATGTGGGCTGCACAAAATAAATAGCCTGTTATTCGGATCTTTTGCCTTGGCTTCCAAATCGTCAAAATCGATGGTGTAATAGCCATCTGTGTGAAGCAGACTGTTATTAACGACCTCACGATTGTTATTTTCAATCGATGCGGTGAACGGCGCATAGACCGGCCGCTGAATAATCACCCCTTCCCCTACTTGCGTATAAGCTCGAATCGCAACACTTAACGCTTCAACAGTGCCGGGGCTATATACGATAGAATCGGCCGCGATATCCCAATCATGACGCCGTTTAAACCACCCCCGAATCGCATCGGTATAGTCAGACGTGGTATTGTGCGTGCTATAGCCAAACATCATCGTGTCAACACGGGCGTGCAACGCATCCAAAACCGGCTGCGGACATTGAAAATCCATATCCGCCACAAAAAGCGAAATCGTGTCGTCGTCAAACCGCTCAGTGATACCAAATTCTTTTAGCAGGTCACCAGCTTCCCACTTAATCGAATGGGTCCCTTTCCGGGAGATTATTTTATCGAAATCGTATTTCACAAGAACTCCTTTTTTTACAAAAATAGTGGATGTAGGCCAATTTTTTTGACAAGGATTCCGATTTTACCCTTTAATTAAATTCACGAAACCATAAACCAAAACGTCATTGATTTTGTTAATTGTTCCAGTTTTAGGTTTAAGCAATGGCACTTGCCCCAAGGCATTCAGATGAATATAATCGCTCCCAATGTATCGAAAATGCGGCTATGGTGTAGTGGTAACATACCACCTTCCCAAGGTGTTGTCACGAGTTCGAGTCTCGTTAGCCGCTCTTTTCGTTTTTCACATTCACAAGGCCCTTAGGGCCTATTTTTTTGCCTATTTTTACCGCCAAATTATAAGCGATCAGAATCATTTCAAAAGGGAGAGAAAGATTTTATGTATCTGGAAAAGTTAAAAAATGCTCAAGAGAAGAATAATTCTTGGGTCTGTATCGGGCTGGATCCCCAGCCAGAAAAATTGCCCATTCAGGCCACCCACTTATGGGATGAGCCGGTATTGCCGTTCAACAAAGCAATTATCGATGCGACGGCCGATATCGCCTGTGCGTACAAGCCCAATCTTGGCTTTTACTTGCAGTGGGGTGCCGCTGGAATGATCGCCCTTGAGCGCACTATTCAATATATCCCCGACAATATTCCCATTATCATCGACTGCAAAGCGGGCGATATCGGCCACACTCAAATGGCATGGGGTAGAGGAATTTTTGACCATTGGGGAGCAGATGCATTTGTCATCAATCCATATGTCGGCCGGGATGCAATCGAACCCATCATCAAAGAATGGCCCGACAAAGGGGTTTATGTTTTGGGGCGTACGTCCAATCCATCTGCTCCGGACTTCCAAGGCAACATGGGCAATCCGGCCGATTTATCACGCCAAGTGATTAAACAGGTAAACGGGCTTAAACGGCCTGAGTATGGAGCAGTTGGCCTCGTTATCGGTGCCACTTGGCCAGAAGAGATGGAAATCGCTCGAGAAGAAGCGCCGAACGCACCATTTTTAATCCCAGGTATCGGAGCCCAAGGTGGCAGCTTGGAAGTTTCAGTCAAGTATGGGGCCGACACCACGGCTGGGCCACTGATCAGCTCATCGCGAGGCATTATTTATGCAGGCAATGGGTACGACTTTGCGGACAAAGCGCGCGAAGCCGCTATTGAATTACGAGACAAAATCAATGTAATGCGTGGTGCGTAGCCCGATTTTTCTGGTGCTTGTATCACCCATCAAACTAAATCAACTTACAAACGATTATGAACATTCCTAAATTATTTAACTTTGAAGACCAACCAATCCCTGAGGAAGTTCGGGGACTTTTGCACAAGCAAGATATCCTTTCAGTATCACAATTTGATCGAGACACCCTTGAGTATGTTTTTGGCCGCACCAACGAAATGCGTGAGATGGTTGAAAAACAAGGAACGGCTGATTTACTCAAAGGCAAAGTGGCTGCATTCATCTTTTACGAACCCAGCACCCGCACCAGCTCATCCTTCATCGCCGCCATGCAGCGTTTGGGTGGCGGCATCATTCCAATCACCTCAGGCGTATCTTTCAGCTCCGTGAGCAAAGGTGAAACACTTGAAGACACGATGCGCGTGCTCCAACAATATGCTGATGTGATTGTGCTTCGCCATCCACAAATCGGGTCTGCCCGGCGAGCCGCGGCCGCCGCCAATGTTCCCATCATTAATGCTGGTGACGGGCCGGGTGAGCACCCGACACAGGCGCTGCTAGACCTTTTCACGATTCAAGATGAGTTAGGCAAAGTCGACGGGCTAAAAATCGCTATGGTGGGTGATCTACGCTACGGCCGAACCGTTCATTCACTCACCCGTTTGCTTCTTCAATATGATGTCAGCCTCCGCTTTGTTTCACCTGAAATTTTACGCTTGCCCCTTAATCTCATGAATCAGGTCATCGATGCCAAAGTAGACGTACGTGAAACCCATCATATCGCTGACGTGATTGGTGATGTCGATGTGCTCTACATGACGCGGGTCCAAAAGGAACGCTTTACCGATCTTGAACAGTACGAAAGCGTCAAAAACTTCTACATTCTAGATGAAGAGATCATGACCAAAGCCAAAGAAAAAATGATTGTCATGCATCCGCTGCCACGTGTCGGTGAGATTAGTGAGTCTGTTGATGATGATCCACGAGCCGCATGGTTCCGACAGGTTCGCAACGGTATGTTCTTGCGGATGACATTGTTAGCAGGAGTTTTGGGAAAGGCGTAGACTTCTGAAGATGGCGAGGATAAGTATTTGTAAATGGTTTATCTTTGCTAAAATTGAGGTAGAAAGGAAATGATTATTTGAAAGATTCAAATTTAAAGATGGGATTCTCTGAATGGAGCCTACTCCTCTTTTTAGCACTTTTATGGGGCAGTTCATTCCTTCTCATGAAAGTAGCAGTGCAAGAGTTACCCGTATTTACCGTTGTTCTGGGCCGGGTAGGGATCGCAGCCTTAGTCATGACCGTCTATGTCTTTGCCAAAGGGCTTGCAATGCCAACCTCCTTCAAAGAATGGGGCCAACTATTCCTGCTTGGCTTTTTAAGGGCAGGGCTGCCAATCTCACTATTTGTTTGGGCCGGCACTCAAATTGATAGCAGTGTGTCGGGAATTCTCAATTCGACCACGCCGCTCTTTACCGTATTGGTCGCGCACTTCCTAACTCAAGACGAAAAGCTAACGAGCAATAAACTATTAGGCATCATTGCAGGCATGGTCGGCGTTGTATTTCTCATCGGCCCCAACGCATTACAAGGGCTAGGCAACAACGTTTTAGGGCAGATGGCGGTGCTTGGAGCAACCCTCTCGTATGGATTCGCAGGCGTTTACGGCCGGCGGTTTAAGCACATGCCAGTTGCTGTATCAACGGCCGGGCTGCTCATTGGCTCAACCCTCATGATCTTGCCTATTGCACTGTTTCTCGATCAACCTTGGTTATTAAGACCATCTTTAATTGCAACAGGGTCAGTCGTAGCTCTCGCCGTTTTTAACACCGGCATCGCGTTTATGGTTTGGCTCACGCTCGTTCTGAAAGTTGGTGCAACGAACACATCCCAAGTCACTATTATCATCCCTGTCGTCGCATTGATCTTAGGGTTCATTGTTCTACAAGAAGCCATAGAATGGAACGCGGTTGTGGGGCTAGGATTTATCTTGTTGGGGCTGGCTATCTCACAAAATCGCTTGAAGTTGAATTTTGCGACGTTAGCGGGCACCAATTAATCAAAGCAAAAAGGGTTGGATCGAAACAAATCGATCCAACCCTTAAAATTATTCAGATCCTAAAATACAGACTAATTTGAAGCGAAATATCCTTGGTCAATTGCTGGGATTTCAAACCTCAACTCCATTCCATCAGGCGTCGTCCCAGAAAACTTCCAAATCGGAATAAGGTAATCAGAATTGATTGGCTGATACTCTCCAGACAACTCGTCTACCTCAGATTGTGGCCACGAAATGCCATAGCCTAATTCAATAGCGGTAATGGAAATGGTGTCGAAATTGTTTTCAACAAAAACGCCACCATCAACTGGGAGTGGATCAACAACTGAAAACTCTCCAAAATCAACAACCTCATCTAAATATTGCCAATCAATCAGAGGGATACCTTCGGCCGTTTCACCATTCCGATATCCATTAACAAAGAGCTCGATCCCATCTGGCAAATCGGCCGGGGCAGCATTTAACTGAATCCGTCCCAAATCAGCTGAATCAACAAACAGTTGATCCCCGTCACGCACAGCAGTCCCTTGCGTAAACAATTGATCTTCAAAACCTAGCGGCGTTACACTTTGAGCAAAAAATGTCTTGCTATTCCCATCACTCTCAGCATACTGACCGGTGAATTTGAAGAGACCAGCATCACTCGTCGCCAGCATCATCCCGATATCGGCTGGACCCTGAACCAGCGTGTCCTCAAGCAAAATATAAGGCAGTGCATCTTGCCCGATTGGGTTGTAAACGGTGGGATATCCGTAAAGATTAACAGCTTCGTCAGATTGAGCTTCGGGCAACCAAAATTGAGGTTGTATCGCATCGTCAGGTAATTGAAGCAGTTCAGTCTGTAGCGGAGCATCAACGAAGTACCAACTAGTTGTGTAATCGATTAGTCCTGGTTTTAAAGCCTGCCATGCGTTTTCAGCTGATAAAATCGGATAGTCTCCTACGATTTCAACCTCACTATAAAGGTCCATGTACATTGATTGCAAAACCGGGTTTTTCGCCTCATCAAGGGTGTAGTAGAAACCCATTATCGGCTGATTGGGTGAAACATCTGAATAGGTTGGGATAACAACCACGCTCCCATAAGCTTCAGCCCGCAAAGTGTATTCAAAATCGATAAAATCGTATGAATCTAGCAGCGCCTGGGTCTGCGCCAAAATTTGATCTTTTGAGAAATCATTAATATCGATGATGACATTTTCTGATACCTGCTGCTGTGGGTAGCTAATCCACAACGATCCGGCCGTCATAACGAGCTGACTACCATTGTCAAAAGCTAGAAATGGCATGTCAGGAAAAGTGCCATCGGTCTCCATTCTAATGTTTTCTAACATCTCTACTGGAAGTTGCTGTTGATAGATAACGGCCGGAAATTGAAAATTAGCTGCAAGTTCGCGTGCTAGCTCAAGGTTCATATCGCTGCGAGTGCGCACAATCGCAATCTGTCCGGCCGGTGTCTGCGGCAATTCGGCCGTTAGTACAAACTCAGTCTCTTCAAAAAGATTAGAATCAATTACCAACGAGCTACCAAGTGGGTCTGCAACATCTAGACTCCCCTCGGCCTGTCCCGTAATCGATTCGCCGCCAGCCCCACCTAATGTCGCTGGTGGCAGGCTAGCATTCGCGCCGCCTGTCCCGGAATTGGCCAAGCCTGGCAGTTTTTTCAGTGATTCATCGATCGCCGCAGCTTCTTCATCTACAATCTCATTCTCATCCGACATTTCAGCTTCAGGTGACTCTATATCTCCGGCGGCCTCTTCGCTTTCTTCCGAAACAGAGTCTGCGACTTCCGTCACGCGCCTTAATGCGTCTTCCTCTGTTTGAGATTCAATCTCAGCTTCTGGCACAGCAGTTGGCGTACAGGCAGCTAAAGCCGCCAAAATAAATGTCAAAATTAAAAAGATACTTCTTCTATATTGTTTAATAGTCATTGAACCTCCTAATGGTTCTTGTTTAAGGCTACGATCATGATTTTATCGGTAACCGTCGATTCATTTTTTCTATCAGTTTAACGGAAATAGATCACAGGTGATGATTCTAAATTCTTTCCGCTAATATCTTTAACGTCAGAAGTTCCCATAAAGTTCCCAAGTTGGCTAAATGGTGCACATGGGTTTAAATTTTTGGTGGTAAGAGATAAGGATGTTTTGTAAACTCATGCCCCAGAATCAAACAAAAAGATCCCAGAAAAGGAGAGCAGTTTTATGAACAAATATATCGCATCAATCGATCAGGGGACAACTAGCACCCGCTGCATGATTTTCAACTATTCAGGTCAATCGATCGGAATGCACCAAATGGAGCATGAGCAAATCATGCCACAGGCTGGCTGGGTTGAACATGATCCACTAGAAATCTGGGAAAATACGCAAGAAGTAATTAAGGGTGCTTTAAAAGATGCGAAAATTTCGGCCGCAGATTTAGAGGCGGTTGGCATCACCAACCAAAGAGAAACAACGGTTATTTGGGACAAAAATACAGGGAAACCGCTGCACAACGCAGTTGTTTGGATGGACACTCGCAACGCCAATGTGGTTGCTAATTTAGCAAAAGATGGGGGTCAAGATCGTTTCCGGCCACAGGTAGGTCTCCCACTTGCCACCTACTTCTCAGGGCTAAAAATCCGCTGGCTTTTAGACAATGTCCCAGCCGTACGCACGGCGGCCGACAATGGCGATGCACTCTTCGGCAACGTTGACACATGGCTACTCTGGAATCTAACTGGAGGAACTGATGGAGGCGTACATATAACTGATGTAACCAATGCCTCACGCACCATGCTCATGAACCTCGACACCCTCGATTGGAATCAGGAAATTGCGGCCGAAATGGGAATTCCCATGGATATGCTGCCTGAAATCAAATCGTCTTCAGAGGTTTATGGTCAAACACGTAAAGATGGTCCATTTGGCGGTGAAATTCCCGTTGCAGGTATTTTGGGCGATCAGCACGCAGCGACAGTTGGGCAAACTTGCTTCTCTGCAGGTGAAGCCAAAAACACGTATGGCACCGGCTGTTTTATGATTTTAAACACTGGTACAGAAATCGTTCATTCAGAGAATGGCTTGCTCAGTACTGTGTGCTACAAATTTGGTGATCAACCGGCCGTCTATGCACTTGAAGGCTCAATTGCTATATCTGGTGCTCTGGTCCAATGGCTACGCGACAATCTGAAATTAATCGATGATGCACCAGAAGTAGAAGAACTCGCCAAAACAGTTGAAGACAATGGCGGTATCTATTTTGTCCCTGCATTCTCCGGCCTGTATGCCCCATATTGGCGCGACGACGCCCGTGGTGCCATTGTCGGCATGACTCGCTTTGTCAATCGAGGTCATTTCGCCCGTGCAACACTTGAAGCGACCGCGTTTCAAACCCGTGAGGTACTTGATGCAATGAACAGTGACTCGGGTGTACCGCTAAAGGCACTTAAAATCGACGGCGGTATGGTCCAAAATGAATTGCTCATGCAGTTCCAAGCCAATGTCCTCGATGTACCCGTTATTCGGCCGCAAGTGGCTGAAACAACAGCACTAGGTGCCGCATATGCGGCCGGGTTAGCCGTTGGTTTCTGGAAAAACACTGATGAGATGCGTAAAAACTGGGGTGAAGACAAACGTTGGAATCCAGAGGAAAACAGTGATGCATCTACAAAACTTTATGCTCAATGGAAGAAAGCGGTTACACGCACATTTGATTGGGTAGATTAAGCAGGCAGTGGCTTAGCTAGGCATATAAAACAAAAAAGGCTCACCAATTTCTGGTGAGCCTTTTTTGTTAAAGTTTTCGTTCGTTTTAACTAAAGAACGTCTTTAATTGTCATGTTCTCGGACTGTAGATAGTTCATCAAACCACCTTTTTTGTCCATAGTGCGAATTGCACGAGCTGACATCTTGATTTTTACTTTGCGTCCCAATTCAGGAACAAAAATGTTGCGAGTCTGCAAGTTTGGCAGAAAACGGCGTTTGGTTTTTTTCTGAGAGAAAGATACGTTGTTACCGCTTAACGGTCCTTTTCCAGTTAGTTTACATTTGCGAGACATGTCTATTAATCCTTGATCTTTTCATATAAAAACCCGCCCTTTTGCCTAAATTACTTTAACTTAAACAAGAGGTCGGGTTTTCGACGTGCTATCTATTTAGGTACGGCCAGTAAATATACAGAACCTTAGCTTAATCGTCAACTTTTTTACACGATATTTTTAAAGCGATACAGGCCCAAAAAATCATTTAATGAAAGAAACCACACCCCGGAACATTGACATTTCCACCAGAGATCAAAATACCAGCTCGTCCCCCTTTGATATCAAATTCGCCTGACAAAATAGGTGCTAAGGCTAAAGCGGAGCTAGGCTCAACAACGATTTTCATCCGTGACCAAATAAATTGGAGCGCGTCCAAGATCTGTGTTTCTGTAACGGTCGTCATATCATGCACATATTTTTGCATAACAGCATGATTTCGATCTCCAATAAAGCGGGTGCGGACACCATCAGCAATCGTGTTAGGGACATCATCGAGTGACACAATGTTACCCGAACGCCATGAACGGCCAGCGTCGTCACCGCTAACTGGTTCAACCCCAATGACTTTACAGTTGCTCGAGCGTACGGCTGTTGCTAAAGCACAGCCTGATATAAGCCCCCCGCCACCAACCGGCACAAACAAAAAGTCCAGATCACCAACTTGGTCAAACAACTCCCAAGCGGCCGTGCCTTGACCAAAAATAATATCTTCATGATCATACGGATGGATCAGTGTATATCCATGTTTTTCTGCTAACTCACCAGAAATTTTCTCCCGGTCTTTAGGTATTGATTTAACGACAGTCGCCCCATATCCGGCCGTTGCAGCCATTTTGACCGGCGTAGAGTTCTCTGGCATCACAATAGTGGCTTCAACATCAAGCATCGCTGATGCCAAAGCCACACCCTGAGCATGATTCCCACTTGAATGGGTTATCACCCCTTTGGCCAACTGTGATTGCGGCAATTTTGAAATTGCATTGTAGGCACCGCGAAATTTAAACGCACCCACTTTTTGAAAGTTTTCACACTTCAAAAAAACTTGCCCACCTACTTTTTTATCGAGCGTAGTAGAGGACATAGTTGGAGTTAAATTTACAATTCCGCGTAAATGCCCCATCGCTTTTTCCACACCATCTGGCGTTAAATTACTATATTCTTGAGTCATAAAGTCTTATGCTTCTTATTATTTCTTACCATCTCAACCCGGCGAAATGATTCGAAATAGCCAACACGCAGGTATCCCTTAATTCTTGGATCATGCACTTCAAAATTTTCACACACAGCATCTGGCATGGGATATTCACGATGCAACCAAGCTAGAACTTGAGCTGTTACTTGGTCCGGTGGGCCGTTAATCACCTGTACAAAAACCCGCTTCAACTGAATAAGTGTGCGCTCGTAAAAGGCCCATCCTTCCCAACCATTTGCAAAAGTTAACTTGTAGACTTCAAGCTTCGCCACATTACGGAATGTTTCCGGCTGATTGAGCCAATTAGGCAAACCGTCGTCAAATACCATCTGATGAATCGCCTCTGACCGATCAACGGCTTCGATTGTTTTAGGCGTGGGCAACTCGTCTTCTTCTTCTATTTTAGTGCCAGGCGGGCGCCTCAAAACCATTAGCTCGCGCGTTTGCTTAAACTTGTTTTTGACAAATAGGCGATAAGCCGGATCATTTCCGCTAATAACCTCAAGCCATGTGAATTCAACACCTAACTGCTCGCTGGTGATAATGAGCTTTGTGAGAATATCGCTCCCAGCACCTAATTTACGAGTATATGGCAAGACACCCACTCTAGTAATCCAAGATCGGTTACTGCGAACGCCCAGCATTCCTAGCCCCATAATCAGCTCTGGCTCTTCTCCATCAATAACAACACATGACGATTGCATGTCAACATCGTAGGCCTCTACATATTCTTTGAGACGAGCAGGGGTCATCGGCATAGGCACAATATAATCTTGCCGAGTTTGGTTGTAGGCCTCGGTTAATTCTTCAATTGAATATCTCTGCGCTGATATAAGTTTCAGGTTGCCCCTCCACCGCCCGAAATTATGGGCTCATGTCTTGCAAATAGGATTCTACCAGTGAGGGAAATGTGGAAACATCGATTGGCTTCGAAATGCTTCCGTTAAAGTTATAGCGGGATACTAATTCAGATACTGCAGCCTCTGGCCAAGCAGTCAGTGCCACAATACGAACATCTTTAAGCTCTGGAATTTGCCGGATCATGGCTCCCACTGTCTGCCCATCAAAATCGGGCAAGCCAATATCCATTAATATTAAGTCTGGTTTGACTTCTTCTGCCAGCCTCAATCCAGTCTCCCCATCTTCAGCAAATACAAGGTCATAGCGACTGTCTAATAAGCGGCCGATTAATATTCTATTTGCTCGATTATCTTCTACGTAAAGAACCTTTTTCATACTATTCCATCTATTCTAGCTGAGCTTGATGCAGGAGTATCCTTTAAGCTAGGACAATACCCTAATCTAAAAACCTGTGTGTTTATTCTGTTGGCGGTGGAACAGGCAATTCATCATCGGCCGTATTTTTCCACTTCTCGCCTTCATCAATCAACATCACCGGAATCCCATCACGGATGGGATATTTAAGACCAGAATCATCAGAAACCAACCAGCTGTTTTTAACAATCCTTAATTTTCCAGGATCATCTCCGTATTTTTCCTTATCTTGAACAGCTAATGGGCAACGCAATATCTCAAACAATTCTTGGCTAATAGGAATTTCTTGCTCAGTCATAATTTATCTCTTTAAAAGCTTATTTTAAAATTATCAGGAACTTTGTAAGCTATCTTATTGTCATCAAGGCAAAACAAAGAATTTCCATGTTTCTGCCGAAATAAATCATTAGATTGCATTAGGTTTAGCTTACATGCTGCATTTTATCAGGTTTTTATTTTTACTCACTATTATCTATCAATAGCATCGAACAAAGTAATCATGAATGCCGCCAAAAATAAGGCATAAGTGCTAGGGCTTAAAATCAACTGTATTTCTCTATTCCAATTTTCAATGACTTTCTAAAGCCCTTTTATTCGCAACTTTTCTAGAAACCTACAGGAAATAGAGATAAATAAGCTAAGGGCTTTTGATGCTTATGGCTTAGCTTACCAAGCTCTCTAGTCTATATGAGCGAAAATATTGTTGTGAAAAAACAGTAATTGAATCCTAGTTATCAGTTCTAGTGGTACATTTTTACCAGACATCTGTCTAGGAATTTACATGCATTTGAAATTAGGACCCCCTAGAATTGAGGTCCTAATTTATCCGCTCATATAAACGCTTTGCAGACATCTGTTTTACAATACGTGCAAACCTGTTTACAATAGACGGTTAGAACAAAACTTTGTTCAGGAACATAAAAAGTTGTCCACACTACGCGTCGGAAATCAACTAATAAACTTTTATGAGGAAGGCAGAAGGGATCGCCAACTCGTATTACTCATACACGGATGGTCAAGTTCAGCTTATGCAATGTCACCACTGATGGCTTTATTGTCACAGAGATATTGGTGTATTGCTGTTGACCTACCCGGTTATGGAAACTCTCCTCGCATGAAGCAAGGGGCCACAATCGAAAAGTATGCCGATGTTTTAGCAGACTTTGTCGAATCTTTATACGATGGGCCCGTCATTCTAGTAGGCCATTCAATGGGCGGAATGATTTCGATCACAATGGCCGAAAAATTTCCTGCTCTTATTTCCCGGACAATTTTAATTTGCCCTACTGTGACCGGAAAACTTTCAACCTATATAAATTTGGTTGTTTCCCCCATTACAAAACTTGAGCAGTTTACACCTACACGCTTGATCTCAAGTGTTGTTGAGCGAGTATCGTCGAGTGTGACGGATAGAATTATGCGGCCGGCGTCGTTTGCAGCTCGCACTGGCATCACGGTCGAAGATTATAATCGGCTCAAAACAGATGCACGGCGGCCAGACCAAGGTATTGTACGCGCCGAATGCTTCGATGCTATGCGTGCCAACAATCTTAGCGGCCGATTGAAAGGCATTCAGACACCGACCTTGGTGATCTGGGGTGCAGAAGACAATACAGTCCCATTAAGTGATGCAGGCGTCATCGCAGATGAATGGCCAATGGCTGATTTACGCATCATGCCACGGGCTGGGCATTGGCCACAATTTGAACGGCCGGAAGATACGAGGCGAATGATCGCTAGTTTCTTAGGTCTCCAATTTACTTTTGGTAATCGATACACCCCTGTTGCTGATGATGAGCTTGAAAAAGTAAAAGATGTCGCAACATTCCTCGCTAATTCAGATATTGGAAATGGCTTATTAGACGCTCACCGTGAGCGTTTGGCCGAAAGGTTAGATCAGAAAAGTTGGGAGCCGGGCACAATTATTGCTGAGATTAGAGAACCTGGAACTGATTTATACCTCATCCAAGATGGCACTGTAGAAGTTTGGTACGATCCTGATCGGCCAGGAGAACCTGAGGGCAACTTCCGCAAAATGGCGACTTTGCGGCCGGGGCAAATTTCAGGCGAGATGGCATTATTCGATGAAGGCTTACGCAGTGCACGTTTAATTGCAGGCAAAGCTGGAGCGACCGTGTTAACGCTGGACCGCAAAGTTACACTTGATTTAATCAGCGACAATCCTGAGTTAGGCTCAAAACTATTGTGGAACATGGGTCGTGCACTGGCTCACCGTGTCCGCTTCATACAGTGGCAATTTAGGCGAGCATCTTCAAAACAAGCTGATCGTTCAGCCACAAGACCGTCTCTAACTTCTTATAACGGGAAACTAACCAGTAACCAAAAAAGTTCAGCCCCACGTTAAACAATTTCCTCTGATTCTAAAAACAAATTAAAAATATCGTCGACTGTGCGGCTACTTCTTATAGAGTGGTCCGGGAAAAAGTCGAGTCTTTACGATGACTTTAAGTGCCTCTAAACCATCCCAAACAGTAATTTTCTTGCCTTCAGCATAGGTTCGTGGGCTGTATGAGATGGGCAACTCAGCAATCGTATGGCCTGCTAACAGAATCTTACATGGCAATTCAAAGTCAAGATCAAACGTTGTCCCTTTTAAGTTCAGGGCTTTAATAATGTCGCTACGCACCATTTTAGTTGCCGTCGCTACATCGGTTAAGCTTGAACCAAACAGCAGATTCGTGGCCCCAGTTAGAAAACGGACGCCCCAGTAGGCATGCGCATATTCGTAGATCGCTTGCCCACCCAGCACACGTGACCCAAAGACGGCCGCGTTGTTTTCCTTTTCAACTTTCTGGCAAAATTTCGCATGTTCGGCCGGATCATATTCAGTATCGGCATCCTGAATAATCATGTAGTCACCCGTCATCGCTTCAATACCAGATCGAATAGAAGAACCTTTGCCTAAGTTTTTCTCATGCAAAATAACTTGCATGTCTGGTTGTGATAGTTTAGAGAGAATTTCACGGGTGCCATCTGTAGAAAAGTTATCTACCACGACAATCTCGCGTTCCCAGTTTGATCCTAATTCAACGGCTGCAGTTGCTTCAATCACGCCCTCGATTGAATCTTTTTCGTTATAGCAGCAAATAATTACTGATAGCTTCATCAATTTTTCCACCCTTAGCATGTTAGCCGCTGGATTATAGCATGGGGAAAAGGACATCCAATACTTCGTCGATTAAGCGTGGGGAAATCATCATTTTTGTAGGTAAAACGCTTGATTTCTGGCTCCTAAGCACTACTTAATAGGCCCATCATATGATTGAGAAGCTATTAAAAATTCTTAACGTGTATTGACAAAAGGTCCTCAGCCACATACCATCCGGCAACTTAACAGGGTAATCGACTGAAATCTTAATTGAAATCAGCTTAGCGCATGGGCCAATTTTCTCCCCGGAAATTGGTTGACGAGGACGGAGGTTGTCTGAATCTAGAGTTAGATTCGGATAAAATCGAAGCATCAGCGGATGCCTCCCAGGGTGGTCACCCCCTGACGTTTGCCCTTAACAAAGCAATTCTACAAAACAGGTTGGTAACGGCTTGTACAAAGTGAATTGCATGTGACTGGCCGAACTTTGTTCGGCTATAGGCTGAACTGCGTTCAGCTCATGGTTAAAGCACCTAGTGTGCTGACCGCTTTGACAAGCGTAAAAGGGCAAAGGTAAATTAGTGGAGCCACTAGCCCCTATCTTTGCAGCAACAAAATCTTTTGGCCATCTTAAAGTTTAAGACGGCCGTTTTTTCGTATGCGCAAAGGACCTCACAGGCAGTCAAAACCCCTGTGAAGAGAAGGACGAATTATGTGTGGAATCGTTGGATATATCGGAAGTCGACAGGCACCTAGTGTCATTTATAACGGACTCAGCAAATTAGAATATCGCGGCTATGATTCGGCCGGAATTGCTGTCTTAGATGGCAAGTACATTGAAGTTCGGCGAGATGCTGGCAAACTCATTCAACTTGGCAATTTATTAGAGCAATCCCCTATTTCTGGTCACATAGGCATCGGACACACACGCTGGGCCACCCACGGCAAACCAAATCAAGCCAATGCCCACCCACATAAAAGCATGCACGGCTCAATCGTCGTCGTCCAAAATGGGATTGTTGAAAACTATGCTACGCTCAAAGAAGAATTGCAGGTAGAAGGAGTCGTTTTTGAGTCAGAAACAGATACAGAAGTTATTGCCCATCTCATTGAAAAACATCTTGAAATTGGGCAATCATTTTTAGTTGCTTTCCAAAACACATTAAATCGCTTAGAAGGGGCCAATGCGGTTGTGGCAATGAACCCAGACAATCCTGAAACGCTAATTTGCGCACGCTTGGGTAATTCAGGCGGCGTGGCTTTAGGCATTGGCGAAGATGAAATGTTTATCGCATCTGACATTCCTGCCATTCTTGAATACACCAAACGGATGGTATTTCTAGAGAATGGGCAGATGGCGGTTGTCAATCGGCACGATTATCAGGTGATGGACATTCATGGCCAGCAGCTAACGGTTGATGAGCACATTATCGATTGGGATGCTGAAAGTGCAACGCGTGGAGATTACACCCACTATATGCAAAAGGAAATTTTTGAGCAGGGTAATTCACTACGAGCAACAATGGCCGGCCGGATTGATTCACAAACAGGGGAGTTCCTTTTGCCAGAAATGAATTTGACACCTGAACTGGTCAATAAAATTCAAAAAATCTATACAGTCGCCTGCGGTACCAGCTACTATTCAGGGCTTGTCGGCAAGTTTTTAATCGAAGGGATAGCTCGTATTCCAGTCGAAGTTGAGTATGGATCTGAGTTCCGTTATTACAACCCGATCATAGATGACAAAACGGTATTCATGTCGATTACCCAGTCAGGCGAAACGGCCGATACGCTAGCAGCTAGTGAACAGGCACGCCAAAATGGAGCAACCCTGTGGAGCATTGTGAATGCTTACGGCAGCCAAAGTATGCGCACAGCCGATGGGTATATCGCCATGAATGCAGGGCCGGAGATCGGAGTTGCTAGCACAAAGGCATATACTAGTTCGATTGTTGATCAATTTATGCTGGCGTGTGTATTGGGGCAGATTAAAGGTCTGCTATCAAAAGGAGATGTCGCTAAATATTCGGCCGAACTTGAGGCATTGCCTGCACTAATTGATCAAATTTTAGAGCGTGACGCTGAGTTTAAAGCGTTGGCTGAAAAATATGTAAATGCTGAAGACTTTTTATTTATCGGCCGAGGCATCAACTACCCGACGGCCCTAGAAGGGGCACTTAAGCTGAAAGAGATCAGCTATATTCATGCAGAAGGATATCCGGCCGGAGAAATGAAGCACGGTCCAATCGCACTCATCGATGAAAAAATGCCGGTTCTCGCTGTCGTTACCAAAGACTCGCTATACGACAAAATGTTTAGCCAAGTGCAGCAAGCCAAAGCCAGAGACGGTCGCGTCATCGCCCTAGCAACTGCGGGTGACACCCGCATTGAAGATGAAGCTGATGATGTAATTTGGGTTCCTGAATGCTCTCCCTTGTTGGCTCCAATCGTCAATGTGATTCCATTGCAGTTATTGAGCTACCACATGGCGGTTTTGCGTGGCTGTGATGTAGACATGCCTCGCAACTTGGCAAAAAGCGTCACCGTAGAATAGTTGCGGAAATGCGGTGGCCGAAACGTCAACCAGCAATGAGTCTTATGCTGGTTGACTAACCACCATATTGTCGCTTTCCAACTCAAACACCTCTGCCAGCATCTCGTATGACCGGATACGCTCTGCAAAATCATAGGTGATTGTCACCGTCATAATTTCATCTGTCTCCCACTCACGCGCTACATTCTCAATAATCCCTTTCACCTGCTCAGGAGTACCAATTGCGGCCGTCCTTAACCGATCTTCGACAAAGGCCCATTCCTGCGCCGTATACGGATATTCGGCCGCTTCTTCGGGACTGACAATCCCTTCGATTTTTTGACCGGTTGCCCGAAATAAAAATGGCAATGTCCGGCTCAGAGCCAAATTAAACGCACGCTCGTATGTTTCTGCCACAATCACATTCATCGTCAGCATTGTTTTTGGCTGAGCCAACTGCTCAGATGGTTTGAAATTATTGCGATAGTAAGCGAACAAAGCAGGCACCATACGATTATTGATAAAGTAGGCGAAGTTGTAGGGCAAGCCACGCTCGGCTGCTAAAATCGCGCTGTCTTGGCTTGAACCTAACATCCATGTAGTGGGTGCAACCGGAGGAACAGGCGTGATTTTTGGCCGGAAGCTCCGATCATGCAGCATTTGATCTAACTGTTCGACCAAAATCGGAAAGCGCTCAAACTTTGGGCGGCCGTCTGTCGCCAAAATTCGGGCCGTTTCCATGTCACTACCAGGTGCACGGCCGATGCCTAAATCAATCCGATCCGGATACAGGGTGGCCAATAGTGAAAAGGCTTCTGCTACTTTAAACGCACTGTAATGTGGCAACATCACCCCACCAGATCCAATCCGAATCTTGCTTGTCGCAGCACCAATAGCGGCTAGCAACACTTCAGGGGCACTACCAGCGAGCACATTGGTGTTGTGATGCTCTGAGACCCAAAAGCGAGTGTAACCAAGCTTCTCAGCTAATTTGGCGAGTTCAAGTGTTTCTTGCAACGCATCTTGGGACGTACCCCCTTTGCGAATCGGTGATTGGTCGAGAATCGAAATTTTCATATACTGAATGATATCAGTGAAGTGACGAGGTAGCGAAGGAGCGAAGTCGAAGCTTACTCCTGTCAGATATTCGTATACATTGCTACGACACCATCTTCCTACAAAAGGAGGTGTTCCACCTCTTCTTTACTCACAAAATTCATTACGAGCGGTTGAGAGAAATCAGGCTGGGACTGCTGCCAAGTCGCGTAATAGCCTTCGGCCGTTTCTAGCACATCAACATAGCGACTGCACCCAGTTCCATGAGGTGACACAAAATCTGGCCCCAGAATCGAGAGCCGTTCAAAGTCGGCCGTCCCTGACTCATCTGCAACCGCCAGCCCGCCTAACTCTTCGCACGAATAGCCCCTTGGCCGACTCATCGCTGATTTATGCTCATCTAAGTCACGCATCGATTCGCCCCCATCATAAAATACGAGCGTGCGGCTTACCCCATCGGCTAAAACGCCCACTTGAGGAAGCGGTAACCAACTCGTGATACGACTAATGGCAATGTCCCAAGTAAGGCCCGTCGGAAAAAAGTCAAACACCGCCGGATCAAAATGATTTTCACCTGCACGGCGCACCGCATAACCGGAATTTGATCCGGCCCAGTTAAATGGATGGGTCACGAAACCGAGCAGCAAATCGCCATTTGGTTGAGATCTAAAAAATGGGTCTTTGGGGTGCAGCCAGCGTGCGTCATCATTTTCAATGATTGTTTTAAATGGGGCCAATTCCAATTCCTGAATCGATTTGGCACGTGCATGCTCGATGGTCCAGCGGCCGGAACCAGGTTTAAGGTAGCCAGCCAGTGCGTCCGGATAACCGATTTTCTTTTCAGATGATACGAATAACTCAACGCCGTTAGATGTAAAATGCAGAGCCGCACCTTCAATCGAAAGCGTTTCCCATCCGGCCGTATGCTGACGAGTTAGATCAGCCTTATTCATCGAAAGCACTTTTTCGAATGATTGGCCCCGATCGTTTGAACAAAATATCGACAGCTCAAGTCCCCGTTCTCCCATTCCCAAACCGGTGCGCGAATCGCCAAAGTTTCGATATCGGCCGATCAGATACAGCTTGCCGTCTGCCCCTTGGCTTAAATTGCCCCCACCAAACCAAAATCCGCTCTTTGGTTGATTGGCAGAAACGATCACTTTGCACTTTTCTTGATCGATTAATTTCTGCCCAAACGCTATCAGCCGCTTTTTTTGTTCTTGATTTAACATCATTCTATATCTTGCCGTGATTTAACTACCCGAAAGTGAGGCCCAGCAAACTTTGCCCAAGGATCAACTGGACGGCAGTTACACCTAACAAAATATAAATTATCCAATTGAAAACTTCCTGCCGCACGCGGCCATTAAGCCAAAAGCCTAGATACACGCCAATCACAACAAATGGTAGCAGAATCACTGTTACCGTCAGGTTTCCAATGGTCAACAGGCCTAAAAAGCCATAAGCAACGAGTTTAAGCAGGTTAACGGCCCAGAAAAACCATGCACTGGTGCCTACAAAAATATCTCGTTTTAACTTTTGTGGAATGACATAAATTTGAAAAGGTGGCCCACCCACATGGGCCAAAGTTGAGGTGAACCCTGCAATTGTTCCCAATGAAAAACCGACCCAGTCTGGAAAGCGCACACCGTCAATTCGTTTAAAAATATAATCGCGCGAAAGCTGAAAAACTAGAAATACGATCGAAACAACGCCGATGCCTATTTTTAAAACCCGCTCGTTTTCGGCCGATTGAAGTTGATCAAATGCAAACCATGCGATAGCAATGCCAATTATGGCGCCGGGGAGGGAAACCCACATAGTTTTCAAATCGACACGGTTTTTATATTTATACACGGCGGCTTGGTCAGCCAAAATCAGAATAGGAAGGAGCAAAGCGGCCGCTTCTGGCACCGGCATAATTAGCGCCATTAAGGGTGTCGCAATAGCGCCGACACCACCGCCAAATCCAGCTTTTGACAGACCGGTTAAGCCAACCGCAATCAGTGCTATAAGCCAGAAATCAACGCCATACCCTAAAAAACTCAAGCAATTCGCCCTTGAATATGCTGAACGCCGTCTGGGCTAGCAACGATTAAGTCGTGAGCCATTTCGAAGAAGAGGCCGCTTTCAACGATGCCAACTCGCTGCTGCAATTTAGTTTCAAGAGCCAAAATATTGTAAATTCGGCCGAAGTTCGCATCGAGGATTAAATTGCCCCCATCGGTCAAATAGGGTGCGCCTGAGTCATCTTTACGCACTTCAACAGTTGCCCCGATTGATTCTAAGTAGCGCTTTTGCGATTCCCATCCAAAATGTACCACTTCGATAGGCACAGCCCATGTTTCACCAATAAGAGAGACTTGCTTAGATGGGTCAACGCAGATCACCAGCCGTTTTGTGATTTGAGCCACGATCTTCTCGCGCAATAGAGCACCGCCTCCCCCTTTGATCAGGTTCAACCGGCCGTCAACTTCGTCAGCGCCGTCAATCGTAATATCAAGTTCACTGATTTCATCAAAAGATGCCAATGGAATTCCCAATGACTCAGCTTCTTCTGCTGTACGAATAGAGGTTGGTATCGCCACAATATCTGTCAGTTCTCCAGCCTTAAGTCTTTCCCCGATTCGTCTCACTGCCCAAACGGCCGTGCTGCCGGTTCCTAGTCCGACCCGCATACCCGACTCAATCAAGTCGGCCGCATATTTTCCCGCCTGTTTTTTCAATTCAATTTGATCCATAGCTCAATTTTACAGACAGATGGGTCGATGCGCTTGCCAGATCGCAGTGATCACACTAATCTCTTGAAAATGCAATTCAGCTGACCAGCTTTTCTGCACGCTAAGCGTTCAGCTTTTTAAGGAGATATGATGTTTGGAAAAATAATGGATCAGTTTGATGATTTTGATGTCGAAAAAGTAATGAAGGTCGTAAACATGGTCTGGGAAAACCGGGAGCGCTTTATGGAGCTCATCGAAAAGTTACCTGAGATGCTCAATGAAACAGGGACGAGCATTGAAGCGGCCGGAGACAGTGCGCTCGCTGCCAGCTCACTCCTAATGGGCGATAAGAAGACAAAAACCCCAAGTGCTGGGAAAATTTCTGAAATGGCGGCCGATGCACTGGAACGCTGCCAAGTTGAAATCGCCAATGCGGCCAAAATCATGGAGAAATTTGGGGTTGAAATCGACGATATTCACATCCCTAGCTTTAAACCTGAATACAAAGAGGTCATGGGCTTTAACGTCATCACAGGTGTCGATATAGGGGAGAATAAGATGATCGACAATGCAGCAGAGCGATTAAAGGGAGGCTCTGACCGAATGGAAGAAATCAGTAAAGACCTTAAAAATGTCGCTGGCTACTTGCGGCAATTGGGAGGAACACTAACAAATACAGGCGAAGGCTTAGACAATGTAGGGCATAAGCTTAAAGAAAGTGGTGGTACGCTCCGCTCACTGATCAACTAGTTTAAATAAAAAATACCCGCAAGTTTGATGACAACCAGGTTGTCCCGAACACCCAAAGGAATCGCCTTAGTGCTGCTTCCTTCCGGACCTGACACGGTTCGACGGTCTTCGCCGTCGGGGACCCGATCGTCACCAAACTTGAGGGTATTTAAACTGGCAATATTTGCCTGTTAGTTTTTAAGAAAAGCGATAGTAGCAAAAGCTGATTTTAAATTCAACCGTTTGCCGCTAAAGTTTAATAAATTTATTGCTCATGCATGAGTCTCATCGCATTTGGTCCACGGTCTAATTCCCATGGGTAGATGATGTATGCATCGGTAACTGCACCATAATAGGTCGGTGTATGGCCTGGGTAGAGTGATGAGCCTGGCTTGTAGTGCAACACACAGCTTTCAGGAATACCACCGGCCGCGTCAATACGATTACAAACGGTTACCACATTCCGGCCGCGCGTCCACACATCATCTACGACCAACACACGCCGCCCTTCTAACAAATCATCATCTGGAAATTGAATAAATTCAGGAATAACATATTTGTCTTGCGGGCTAAACATGCCCGGAAAGTCAGCTGGAAAACGAATAGATGCAGTTAAAAGGTATGTAATGTTTAAAGCTTCTGCCAACATACCGCCCGGTACGATACCGCCTCGGGTAATAATTAACATCGAATCAAATCGGCCGTGAATTTGCGGCACAACATAATCGATTAATTTATCTACGTCAGACCAAGTTAATATTTCGCGTCTCACGTCTTTCTCCTCGAACTGTTAACTAATCAAACTTCAATTCATTTAAGAATTTTATCTGTTTGAATAAGCTTTTATAAAATCGATAAAGCTTCTCATCCCTATTCAAATCTTCTTTTCTTTGTCATTAGGGTGTTAAGCAATTTCCCAATTGCAAGTTAGGAAAAATAAACGGCCCAAAGGGCCGGTATAGCATAATCTTCTTTTTATTTTAAAAGGGGAAATCTTGCGATTGGGGATATATGCTACCGTTCAATCACAATGCTGTCAACTAAAATTCGCTTACAAAAAACGCCAATAATACCAAATAGCTAAGGCGAGCCCGACAGTGGTGAGTACAATGCTTAGAGCCTGAACACTTTTGACTGTTAAACTATTCTGATCAGACACTTCAACCGAAGGAATTGTTTCCGTCACGGTATACCAGGGAATAAACATATACCCCAGCAATATCCCGCCAATTAATCCGCCAATGTGACCTAAATTATTGACCCGAATCAACAGGAATCCAATGACGAGGTTAATACCTACCATGCGCAACATCGACTGGAAACGTTGCTCTCCCATATCGCCTAATTTGTCGCGATACATATAGAAAAACGAGAGGTTCATACCTGCAATAGCGAATATTGCGCCCGATGCCCCCACGGTAAACTCATCAGAGCCACGAACTGCAAAACTGAGCAAGCTGCCAAAAAGACCACCAAAAATATAAATAAACAAAAAGCGATACTGGCCGTAAATGCGCTCCATATCCATGCCAAGTGAATAAAGTGCAATGGCGTTAAAAGCGATATGCGTTGGGTTTCCATGCAAAAACATCAAGGTGAACAAGCGCCATAGTTGCCCCCCTTCGACCATCGCAGGGCCACAACCTGCCCAATCATGTAAAATTTTGCTTTCACGCGTGCACCAAATCGCATCAAAAGTTCCAAAGCTTCCCGTTTGTTGCCCATATTGAACCACAAATATCACGCCGATAATGGCTAGCAAGGTATAGGTCACATACGTATTTTGGTTCAATTGAGAAAAAGGGTGAACCATATCCCCAACTTGAGGCGGCCGAGGTATCGGCTTGAAAGGTGGGTCAGGTGGCGTTGAGCTTTCTTCGTTTCTGAATTGATCTACAGGTTTATCGTTCTTATCGTCCATTAGGAAAGAAATATAGCTGACAACCGGCCGACTGTACAAGAGAAACCCATCAGCTCCTATATCGTATTGATTTTTACTAATCCATCAGCGCCTTTAGCAGAACTTCAGGGGAAGGCTCTACTTCTTCACCCGTAGTTCTGCTAAAATCAACAATTCATGGAGGTTTGACCATATGGCGATTCGTGAAGGACGCTGGGACTGTCAATATTGTTCATCAAAGGGAGTGTTAGGGCGGCATAAAGCTTGCCCTGTTTGTACTGCTCCCCGCGAACGCGGCACAAAGTTTTATTTGCCACAAGATGCCCAAGTCATCGAAGATTCTGATTTGCTTGGATATGCAAAGATGGGGCCAGATTGGATCTGCGCCTATTGCAATACCAATAACCCAGCCAAAAATCGTCACTGTTCAAGCTGTACAAACCTGAGAGAAGAAGACAGCGGAGCACAAGCTGTTAAAGATTATAAATTAGGAATGGCTCCCACTTCAGGCGATATGACCTTCGAAGAAGAGGAAGCTGAGCCTGAACCAGTTGCAGCGACGCCTCAACCCAAAAATCGCACTCCGCTACTCATCGGGGTCGGCCTGGTCGTATTAGCCTGTATCGCCTTGGCTTGGTTTGCTACCCGGACGACCAACACCACGGCCGAATTACAAGGGTATGAATGGGAACGAACGGTTGAAATTCAAACACTTACAACGGTTACTGAAACAGGTTGGGATCTACCGGCCGATGGGTTTTTGATTTCTGAAAGCGAAGAAATCCGTAGCTATGATGATGTCATTGTGGGCTACACAGAAGAAGCTCGACAAGTATCTGAAGAAGTGTATGTTGGGGAACGAACGTATGTTTGCGGCCAGCGAGATTTAGGCAACGGCTTTTTTGAAGACATTGAGTGCTCTGAATCGATCTATGACACAGAATATTCTACCGTCTACGATGAAGTGCCGATCTATGAACAGGTACCGGTTTACGACACGGAATACACCTATGAAGTCGATAAATGGGTCACAACACGTACAGAATCTTTGACCGGCTCAGATCAAAATTCTGAATGGCCGCAGTATGTGTTGGAATCTAATGAGCGTGAGGGGCCCCGAACAGAGGATTACGTCGCGATATTTTTAGATGAAAATGGCCGAACACACCGCTTAGAAGTCCCCTCGTTCAGTCAATTCTCTTCGTTTTCAAATAATCAAACCTACGAGCTTGAGCTAGACAGTTCAGGTGCATTGATGGGTCTTACAGGTAATTAAATGTCACTTAAAGCAGATCTACTCAAAGTTGGAACAGACCAAAAGCATCTGAAAGAATCGAGCTACAAAACGGCCGACAAGCTCGATGTACGCATCTTAACTCACCAAAAATACACTCAGCCCCAAGTAGATTTTTACCCTTGGATCGTTAATCAAATCGATTGGGTGGGAGACGAAGTCGTTTTTGATATCGGATGTGGCTCTGGTAAATATGCTGACATCGTTAGCAATTTATCAGCCCATTATTTCGCCTGTGATTTATCGCACGGCATGCTTATGGATGGTCCAGCCAAAGAACATTCATGTATCAATTTAGACGCAATGACATTGCCCATCAAAGACAATGCGGCCGATGTCATCTTTGCCAACCACATGATTTACCACATTCCCGATCAAGAAAAAGCGATGGCTGAATTTCGTCGTGTGCTTAAACCAAACGGGAAATTTATCGCAGCAACAAACTCCTCTAACACAATGTTGGAATTAAAAGCATTGAGAAGCAACGCTCTGAAGGCATTAGGGGCAAAATTTGAATCAGACAATTTCGGGATAAGTGATGGCTTTGATTTAGAGAGTGGTGCAGACTTGTTAGCTACATCGTTCGAGCAAGTTGAAACGCGTACACTTGAAAACTGGCTGGTGATTCCTGAAGCGCAACCGGTGATTGATTACATTGAGTCGGGCCGAGATTGGTATGAAAGCTTTCTTCCAGATGGACTTGTCTGGGGAGATTACGAAGCCGCCTTGCGTCAACTTCTCAATGAACATTTTGCATCAAATGTTGAATTTCGAGTTAGTAAAAAGACAGGTGCCTTTGTATGCTCGTAGTTCGCAAAGAAATCCCTGAAGATCAAGACGCTGTTTACCAAGTGGTACTAGCAGCGTTTGAAAGCGCAGATGAAGCTGATTTGGTGAATCGCCTACGGCCGCTACCCAGCGTCATTTCATTGATTGCAGAACTGGAAGGGGAACTGGTCGGCCACATCATGTTTTCTCCTGTTCGCCTCATTGGCCGAAATGAACAGCCGATTGGTATCAACATTGCAGGGCTTGCTCCTGTTGCTGTATCGCCCAACCATCAAAAAAAAGGGATAGGCAAAAGACTCATTATAGCTGGACTAGAAGCGTGTCAGGCGGCTGAGTTTGTGGCATGTGTCTTGCTAGGTCACCCTGATTATTATCCGAAGTTTGGCTTCAAGCCCGCTCTGCCAACATTTAATCTCACATCAACTTATAAGGGGCCAGACCCCGTTTTTATGGCCCTTGAACTGATTCCAAACAGCTTAAACACTGTTTCTGGAACCATTCACTATCACTCCACATTTGCCGGGGTCTAAACAACAGCATCTTGATACCTGCACCACACTATTTCGATCAATTGACATTTAACAGCTAGCACTTGATAATCCCATTATGGAATCCGGCACAATTTTAGGCGAACGATACAAAATTGATGAGCGCATCGGCATGGGGGGCATGGCGGCCGTTTACCGTGCACAAGATATGCACCTCGGCCGGGAAATCGCGATCAAAATCATCCATGAGTCATTATCCGGGGATGACACATTCCTACAGCAATTTCGCAACGAAGCACACGCAGCAGCGAACTTAAACCATCCAAACATTGTTGCAGTATATGACATTGGTGAATGGGAAGGTCGTTATTTCATGGTGATGGAATATGTCGAAGGGCTAACACTGAAAGACATTATTCGCACCTATATCGCTGAAGAAAACCATATGCCGGTTGAGCGCATGCTCAAGTTTGCGATTCAAATCTGCAAAGGGATGGGGTATGCTCATCGTTCAGGGCTTGTTCACTGTGACATGAAGCCACAAAACATCTTGGTGACCCCTGATGATCGAGCGAAAATTACCGACTTTGGCATATCACGAGCTGTGAGTGAAGCGACGCGCACAGGCAGCGATGTTGTTTGGGGAACGCCACAATATTTTTCTCCTGAACAGGCGGCCGGAGATCCCCCCTCGCCAGCTTCTGATGTTTATTCAATTGGCATCATCATGTTTGAAATGCTAAGCAATGAGCTTCCGTTTAAAGGTGAAAACCCAACTGCAATCGCTTTAAAGCATTTGCAGTCGCCCCCTCCTCATATCCGCTCAATTAACAAAACCGTTCCGCCTCAGATGGCACAAATCTTACACAAGATTTTAGCCAAAGAACCGGCCGGGCGATATCGCACAGCTGGTCAGCTTGAGCGCATTCTGGAAACCTACTTAAAACAGAGTCAGGAAGCAACTTCCCCGTTTTTAGAGAGCCTAAGATATAAAGCAGCCGCCAAACCAGAAATTGACCCTGACGCCACAATTTTGCCAACCAAAGTGCCAACCCCTCGGCCGAAGTCTCCTACTAGGCAAAAACAGCCGTCTAAGACAAGCAAAAACGACAACCAGAGCCCTATTCGTGCCAAACCAAAGCAAAAGGCAAAACCAGCATCAAAAGCTTATGAAGAATTGCAACCGGCCCCACAAACAGTGGCTGCATCACAAGATAATCGCCTTATTTATTTAGGTGTTACCGCCGTTGCTTTACTCTTAGGGCTTATTCCGCTCTGGTATTTCGTCGCCTCTGCATGGGGTGGTGTTTAAGTTTTGTCTGTAATTAGAACCAAAGAGTATCGGCCGTAAATCACCCTCCCCCTATTTTTCTGATATACTTTTCTGGCATTTTTTATGCCATTCTCACCTTGTAAACTGGCTCATTGAGCCAACAATAAAAACTATATCTGTCTGCCAAGAAGCAAAGATCCTACGATCAATTTCTTAGTAAAAGACAGCACAAATTCGGTATTCATATGAATTCATCCTCAATCACGCGCCTCTTAATCTATGGATTATTAGGAGTCGCAATTGTCGCTATTGTCTGGAGTGTCGTTAACTCAGACGCGACCAATCCACCACTTCCAATTAGCCAAGTTGCCCAAGATATTCTTGAGGGCGATGTTCGAGCAATTGAAGTCTCAGCTGATGGGCGTAGCCTTGAAATAGATTACACAAATGGTGAACAGGAGAGATCCTTAAAAAGCAATGCCTCATCTTTGGAAGAAGTTTTAGCCACATACGGCGTCAACGGCCAAACTCTAAACGAAAATCAAATTAGTATCACCTATAACCGGCCGACTTTCTTTGAAAGATCATTAGGTGGCGGTTCGTTCATATTCTTATTGCTCCCCTTATTGTTAATGGGCGGATTTATCTTCTTTATGATGCGTCAATCGCAAGGGGCTGGAAACCAAGCGATGGCATTTGGGAAGAGTAAGGCGAAAATGGTCACAAGTGACACACCTACCGTTACTTTTGATGATGTGGCTGGAGCGCAAGAAGCGAAAGAAGAGCTGCAAGAAGTCGTTCATTTTCTAAAAGAACCGGAAAAATATGTCAACTTCGGTGCGCGCATTCCACGTGGGCTACTCATGGTTGGTCCTCCGGGAACAGGCAAAACTCTTATTGCTAAAGCGGTTGCTGGTGAGGCGGCCGTCCCATTTTTTCAACTATCAGGATCTGAATTTGTTGAAATGTTCGTGGGTGTTGGTGCCAGCCGTGTGCGTGACCTTTTTGAACAAGCAAAACGCCACAGTCCATGCATTATCTTTATTGATGAGATTGATGCAGTCGGCCGTCAGCGTGGAGCTGGCTTGGGTGGATCACACGATGAACGTGAGCAGACACTCAATCAGATTTTAGTTGAAATGGATGGCTTTGATACGGATGAACATATCATCATGATCGCGGCCACCAATCGACCAGACATACTCGACCCTGCACTGTTACGCCCCGGCCGTTTTGATCGCCGTGTCATCATGGACCGGCCAGACGTTGGCGGCCGTGAAGAGATATTTAACGTGCATATGCGCGGCAAGCCTATTGCAAACACCGTCAATGTTGAAGTTCTAGCCCGCGCTACCCCAGGCTTTACTGGGGCTGATATTGAAAATTGTGTCAATGAAGCCGCCTTACTTTCAGCCCGGAAAGATATAAAAGAAATCACCATGACTGAAATGCAGGATGCGATTGAACGGGTGCAGCTGGGACCAGAACGCCGAAGCCGAATCATCACACCTGAAGAAAAAGAGCTGGTCGCCTTTCATGAAGCGGGACATGCACTCGTCGCATGGTTGCTACCTGAGGGGCCAACCATGCGTAAGGTCACTGTCATTCCGCGTGGCATGGCAGGTGGTGTCACTTGGTTCTTAGCTGAAGAAAATCAGCTTTTAACAACCAAAAAGTTTCGAGCTCAAATCGCAACGGCCCTTGGCGGCCGAGTTGCCGAAGAGCTCGTCTATGGTGATGTAACGACCGGTGCAAGTGGCGATTTGCAAGCGATTACCCGCTCAGCTAAAGCGATGGTGACTCAATATGGCATGAGCGAAAGTTTAGGGTTGCGTGTGTATGGTGAACGGCAAGAGATGGTCTTTCTTGGGCGCGAGATAAGTGAACAACGGGACTATTCTGACGCTATCGCAGAAAAAATAGATGCGGAAGTTAATGAAATCATCAACACAGAATACAAAAGAGTAACCCAACTGCTGACTGACAACAGAGACAAACTTGATTTGATTGCGACTAAATTGCTTGAAATTGAAACAATTGATATGGACGATTTCTCTGAGCTATTAACCGCATAAGCTTTCTGCACTCGTTGCTTTTTTTCTAAATTTAATCGATGTTTAAGGCGATCATTTCACTCACCAATGACGTGCTGCAGTCGGCCATCGTCATCTTTGGCTCCGCCATCGTCCTATACAACCTTCCCTACTTTCTGCGTGATCGGGTCACGCGAGCCTTTTCACTCCTAACAACATTTGTTGTCATCGTCTACACCACAGAGCTTATCGTTTCTATCGGTGTACCACTGGCATCGGCCGAAGCTTGGCTGCGAGCCGAATGGATCGGCATCGCCCATGTCCCGGCCGCGTTGCTACACCTATCAGACGTCCTCCTCATCTCGACAGGGTCTGTCTCCAAGCGTAGACGGTATGCTGTTTACAGCGTTTACCTTATCGGCACCTTGGTTATGCTCACAGCCATGTTCTCGAACATTCTTGTTGGGACTGTCATACAGCAGGAGTCATTTACCTATTTAAAAGCTGGGTTTGCCTTTCCTATATTTAGCATCTTTTTTATCGTGATCGTCAGTATTTCTATCTGGAATATCGCACGTGCCCGAAATCGCACATTAATCCCGACGACACGCCGACGGTTGAATCTGGTATTAGCTGGAGCGTTAGCAGCACCAATCGGAGTTTATCCTTATCTTCTAATCTCATCTGGCAGAACGGCTCAAGGGCAAAATTGGGACTCTCTAATTGATATCCTTCTTTTTTTCGGCAACCTAATTGTGGGTGCGATGTTTGCCATCTTGACATCCCAGCTCGTTCATTTTGCGCTTAGCTCATCTCCAGCACGTGTGGTGCGTGTTCGACTCTATAAATACATGGCTCGGGTACCTTTAGCCGCCACCCTCGTTTTGATCGCATATGTCACAGTACGTCAAGGGTCCAACTTTTTAGGATTACCGATTGAACTGGCCGTACCATTCGCTATTGTTGCAACGGTTATCATCACCGAGTGGGCCATCCACACGTTTAAACGTTCGCTTGAGCAAATTTTCCAACTCAACGAAGACCCAGATGTTCGGCGGATTCAACTCTTAAGTGAGCGGGTTGTAACAACTCGTGAAATGCATGAATATCTCGAAAGTATTTTGGCGACAACGTGCAACGCGTTACAAATTCCATCCGCTTTTGTTGTGTCATACACACCGGATGGACCACGCATGGAACGCTCCGTTGGGATCGGTGTAGAAGACAGCCATATCGCAACAGATTCCGAACTGCAAAATATCGTTTTAACCCGTGAGAATGGAACAGTCACAACTGAGGAATTTGGAGATTACCCCATTTCGGTTGGAGATGAAGATTTGGTGCGCTGGCAAGATTATTGGATCCGGCCGCTACGCGATCAAAAAAGCAATGAAATGCTTGGCATTTTTGGAATTCGACGCCGCGAAGAAACAGCCTATCTCACTGAAAACGAATCAATTTTATTTAACCGCTTATCGGGTCAGGCTGCATCAGCTTTAGAAGACCAAGCGCTACAGCGACAAGTGTTTGCGGCCGTCGAAGGGCTGTTACCTCAAGTGACCGAGCTTCAACAACGCCGAATTTTAGCCGCTCACAGCGACCCAACACCTGCGCTAATTAATCCGGCTGAAGAACTAGCGGTTCTCAATGATCCCGGCTTCTCAACGATGGTCCGTGAAGCACTCAGTCATTATTGGGGTGGCCCGCGCCTAACAGAAAGCCCGCTTCTCGCTTTGAGCATTGTCCAAAATGCGCTTGAAGACAATGAGGACAGTGCAACTCGAGCCCTACGTGAAATTTTGACCAAAGCGATTGAACGCCAAAAACCTGAAGGGGATCGAAGCTGGACCAATGCAGAATGGATTTTGTACAACATTCTAGAGCTAAAGTTTTTGCAGGGGCGCAAGGTGCGTGATATCGCCCGACGGCTAGCAATGAGCGAATCCGATCTTTACCGTAAGCAGCGTGTGGCTATCGAAAATGTCGCTAAAACTATTTCTGAGATGGAACGAGGGGCGTAGATAAGTACGCATCCCCTACTGCATCCTATTCATCAACCACCTTCACTATTTCTCTTTTCCGTGAAAACTCATGTTTCATTATTCAAATAACAGATTATTTTGTGACGGTGTACCGTTAGCTGACATTGCAGCCCAGGTTGGCTCCCCTACCTATATCTATTCGGCCGAGCTTATTCGCAAAAACACAAATAGCTATTTATTGGCCGATTCTACAGCGACCTTTGCCTATGCGCTGAAAGCCAACCAAAATCTGGCGATATTAAAGCTTCTGTGCACCACCGGTATTGGTGCCGACGTTACAAGTGGCGGTGAGCTATTTCTGGCTCTTGAAGCGGGATTTGATCCCAAAAAGATCATTTTTTCTGGTGTCGGAAAAAGAGATGATGAAATCCGTATGGCACTTAAGGCTGATATTTCAGCCATCCATGTGGAATCAACGGCTGAACTTTATGTGATTGAATCGATTGCGGCCGAAATGGGAAAAGTTGCCCGTGTTGGCTTCAGACTTAACCCAAATGTGAGCGCAGACACCCATCCATATATTTCAACCGGTCTGCTAGAAAACAAATTTGGCGTTCCGATGGCTGAAGGGATGGCTTTGATTCAGCATGCGGCGGCTTCTGTCCATCTTCATCCAACAGGGATCGCTTTTCATATTGGCTCTCAAATTAAGGAAACAGCGTCATTTGTAGAAGCCGCCCACATCATCACCGATTTAGCAATTGAATTAAGGTCAGCTGGAATTGAGCTTGACTATATTGACATTGGAGGCGGATTGGGCATCGACTACGCCCAAGGTATTAGTGACACCAATCTCCAATTGGGTAAAACAATTCAGGCTTGGGTCAAAGAAACAGGCGCACCGATAAAAAGTGCTGGATTTGGCCTTAAGGCAGAGCCAGGTAGATCAATCATTGGTGGCGCTGGTTGTCTGCTAACGCAGGTTACGTTTACTAAAAACAATGGTGAAAAGCAGTTTGCAATTGTTGACAGCGGCATGAATGATCTAATCCGGCCGACGCTATATCAAGCAGACCACCCCATCTTGCCGCTTAACGAGGCAAATAGTGGTGAAGCTCAGATGATTGATGTTGTTGGGCCTATTTGTGAATCTGGTGATTTCATGGCGAAAAACAGGGTTCTACCCCGTGTTCAGCGAGGGGATTTGCTAGCAATTATGAACGCCGGAGCCTATGGCTTCGCCATGAGCAGTAATTACAACGGGCGCTTAAAACCGGCCGAAGTACTGGTAGAGGGAGCAAAGTGGGAAATAATTCGCCCACGGCAGCAGCTAAAAGAGCTTTTATAATTAATTTTTCAGATCAATATTGCTAGAAAAGACTCCCTCATATTTCTCATTGTCTGGTGGTTAACGGTTTGCCTGTCCAGTTTTTTTTATGGTAGACTCAAAACTCTATTTATTAGGAAGCCGTTAAAATGGATCAAGAAACAACTTACGTAAGAAGTAACACTATGGAGCAGAATAACACTCACCACGCAGCTGAAAACCAATCTAACAATCGAGGGCTATTTGAATGGCTTAAGTTCGTCATTTTTTTTGCAGGCATCATCTTGATTACCGTTTTAGCCATCACAGTAATTGGGCCGATTATTTTTACGCAGTACGTCCCTCCAATTATCGGTTTAACTGAAGAAAGCACCGAAGTTGAAATTGAGCCTGAAAATGTGCCGGAAGAGCCTGAAGCAATTACGCCTATAGAATCTGAAGTGGGACCAGAAAGCACGGATCCAGAGGACGTTGAAGAATCATCAGGTGAAGATTCACAAGAAATTGATGAAAACGAAACAGAGCCTTTGCAAACAGAAGAGGAAACATCGGGTAAAGTTGAGGATGAAGAGTCAGGCGCGGCCGAAAGTGAGATAACAACGGTTGTTTATATTGTTCAACCAGGGGATACATTAACGTCAATTGCGACCGTAAATCAACTAACTGTTGAGCAAATCTTGGCAGCTAATGACTTAGTCAATCCAAATCTGCTAAAAGCGGGTCAAGAAATATTGATCCCTCAATAGCACCTAATTCAATCATTTGTATTAAAAATCTGGCCGTATGACTACCGAATCATATAAAATTTCGTTGTTACAACTATGCTTAATCATCAGTTGTTGCACATACAAAGGTACAGAAATATAGGTAGCACAAACTAAATAAAATGGAGCACACTAACAAAATTGAAACGATATACTTTTAAGATTGCGCTGAGTATTGCCAAGAACAAGAGTGAGGTCGTTGCTGGAAATTTCCACATTTTCAATCCTTATCAATGAAATGGATAACGAGTATCCTGTGCAGGTTTTAAAGTCTCAAGCGATTCGTAGTAGTAAATAACAGCCGCTTCTGCTGAATAAAAGGCTAAATGAAACAGTTAATTGGCGAAGTCATCAATAATTTTGAAATACAAGAAGTCATAGGTGAAGGGAGTATGGGGATTGTCTATCGTGCTTATCACCCTGATTTGCAACGATACACAGCGATCAAGCTGCTGCGCCCTGAAATGATCGATATTCCTGACTCCTTTGAGAGATTCTTGCAGGAAGCTCGGACGGCCGCCCAGCTGCAGCACAAAAACATCGTCAACGTTATTAATTTTGGAGAAATTCAAGAAAGTTACTATTTGATGATGGAGTATATAGAAGGGGCCAGCATGCGGGAGCTAATCGAGGAAAACCCGAATGGCATTCCTATTGAAGACACGGCCGTCATTTTTTCTCAAATCACGGATGTGTTGAGTTTTGCCCATGAGCAAGGTGTTCTTCATCGAGACCTAAAACCTGACAACATTCTTTTAACCGATAGTGGCGACGAAATGAGCCCTTACCAGGCAATGGTGAGCGACTTTGGCTTAGTAAAAATCGCTAGTGGCAGCCTGACCCACACAATGAATGGGATGACACTCGGCACCCCTGCTTATATGTCGCCCGAACAATGTACCGGTGGCCTGACTGATGAACGCTCAGACATTTACTCACTTGGAGTAACCATGTATGAAGCGGTCACTGGCAAACGGCCCTATCCGATTCGGAACTTGTTTGATGCGGTAAAATTTCATACGAGCGGCAAATTAATTCCCCCAAAAGCACATAACCCTAAGGTGCCGAATCGATTAAATATTTTGATTCGGCAAATGCTGAATCCGGACCCAAACAATCGGCCAGCTTCAGCGGCTGAAGTACGCACTCGTCTATCTAGGTTTTTGCCCAGCTATGCTTTAAAAAGCGAGTCACAAATGGCACAGCGCATTAAAAAAGGGATGAAGCTGGTCACTGCTGAACTAAATCGTGATCAGGTGTTTGCTTCGATTAGGGAAGAAACGCTAAAAGAAGCAAGCAAGCCGATCTCTCAATGTATCGTCGTTTCGTATCAGGGCCGGATTGAGAGTGTGCATCCCCCACTGATTGTTGGTGAACATCTTATTGTAGGGCGCAGCAATTCGGCCGACATTGTCCTCGGCCGACAAGAAAGATATGTTTCAAAAAAGCATTGCGAGATTGAGGTGCTTAAGGACCGTGTTGTTATACGTGACCTCAATAGCACAAATGGCTCGTTTTTAGGTGATGAACGCCTGGCCCCTTCCATATCATACGAATGGGAACGAGATGTTGATATTAATCTCGGTGGATACAGGCTCTCACTGCGCCAATTGAACGAGGGAGAAAAAATTGAAGCAGACCTACCTGATGAAGAACAAACGGTTATTCAGGGGATATATTCTTTGAACTGCTCTGAAGCGGAACCGGCATTTATTGCTATGCGCAAAGAAGCGATCATTATCGGCCGCCTCCCCGAGTGCCAGATGATTCTTCCAAGTGGGCGCGTATCGAAAAAGCATGTTGAAGTTGAGCTAAAAGGCAAAGAGGTTTTTGTTACAGACCTTAACAGCACAAATGGCTCTACTCTAAATGGTCACAAACTAATTCCTGGCAAAAAAGTGCTTTGGGATGGAAATGCCCCGTTATGCATTGCTGATTTTGAAATCGTTTTGGTCAAAGGCGACTGAACAGCTTAAAAAGCTAACCATTTACACACAACAAAAAAGCTGTTGATCGATTCTAGTCGGTCAACAGCTTTTTTTGTTAGCGCTTAGATGCGTGTGCTACTTAGCTTAGTATTTGATTCTGGCAATCCGGAACGCAATTGTTCCATTAGGTGCTTCGATTTCTACCGTTTCACCTTTCTTCTTGCCAAGTAACGCAACCCCTAAAGGGCTTTCGTTTGAAATACGGCCTTCAACGGGATCAGCTTCGGCCGCGCCAACGAGATGATATGTTTCTTTTTCATCAAAACCTTCTTCAACAATCGTGACATACGCCCCGATAGAGACACGGCTTTTAATGATTTTAGCTTCACTAATTAAGCTGTAGTTGCTTAGAATTTGCTCAAGCTTCTCGATACGCCCTTCCAAGAAGGATTGCTCATTACGAGCAGCTTCAAGTTCAGCATTATCGACAAAATCATCATCTTGTCCATCTTCAAGAGCCATCGCTAAGCGCTCAGCCAGCCGCTCACGGCCGGTTGTTTTAAGCTCTTCTAACTCTTCTGATAAACGCTCTAAACCTTCTTCAGTTAACATGTAGGGTTTAGCTACCATTTCGACTTCCACCTCTGACTATAAAAACGATTGCGCCATAATCTGGCGCAAGTTTAGATAATTCATATTGAGTGATACAGGGATAAGCAGGCGGTAATAGTTTGAATCGCAAACTATTAATAAAAAAATTATTAATACCTAATAAATTAGAGATTAAAAAATTGGTGTAAAAACCAATTCTTTTGATTTTGTAAAACACGTATAAATGACTATTTAAATACTCAACAATTGACAATAGATCAACTGAGGGCGAGCATTATAACAAAAAAAAGCAAGATGCAAAATTTCTCTTTAAGACCTTGCAGAATCTGCTGAAATTTTTATTTTTACTTTACACATATATACAACCATTAATATCCAAGGTAACATCCGCCTGATAAATGTGCATTACGCGACTTAAACGATTTCGGTGCGACTTTTCTACAATTAGACAATATGACTTATTTTCGATTTTTGCAGATTTTTCTAGGAATTCCCCTGATTCTTTTTGGGCTTCTAGCGTTCTACCAAAGTAAATCAGCAAAAAAAGCGCTTCCATCTGCTTTCTCGACTTGGCCTGTGCTTAACGTTGTTTTGTCATTAATTGTTGTTGCGTTTGTCTGGACAACCCCTTGGGATAATTATTTAGTTGCGACCCGAGTTTGGTGGTATGACCCTAATTTGGTAACGGGATTAGTGATTGGCTATGTTCCGGTCGAGGAATATACGTTCTTTATCCTACAAACTTCCTTAACGTCTCTTATCACCTTTTACCTCATAAGGCAGTGGCCACAAGCGATGGCTCCGGGCAATTTTCAACCTAATCTGGCTCTAAATAAATGGGTGACGTTATTAATCGGATTTTTCTGGCTTATTTCAACCGCTTTTCTGTTGTCCGGATATTCACCAACAATTTACCTTACCCTGATTATCTCGTGGGCTTTTATCCCCATTATGATCCAAACAGGGTTCGGGGCTGATATTTTGTGGCATTATAGGCGGCTCGTATTTTGGGGCATTATGCCTATCACGCTTTTCCTAGCAGGGGCTGATAGCATCGCTATTTTGGCTGGTACATGGACCATTAGTAGTGAGAAGACTCTAGGGATACTACTTGGTTCGATATTGCCTATTGAAGAATTCACTTTTTTCTTCATTACTAATGTTTTAGTTGTATTTGGCATGACGCTTTTATTGGCTAGACAAAGTCATGAGCGTGCGGCCGAACTTCCCGTCTTAAAGAATTACATTGCTATTCCTAACAAAGCAGAGGCTCAATAATGTCCTACTTTCGCACTCTGTTTAAACCGGAGCTTTATCATGGTGAATCTAAAAAAGCACCTTTTTTTGAAGGGTGGTATTACAAATTAGTCGACCCAACTGAAAAACATCGTTTTGCAGTAATTCCCGGTATTTTCAAGAATGATGATCCTGAGCTAAACCACTCCTTTATACAGGTCTTAAATGGCTCGACAGGTCAGTCGGCCTATCATCGGTTTTCCCGTTCAAGTTTTAAGTCAGAGTCCCGTCGTTTTGCGGTTAATGTCGGCCAAAATCACTTTTCTGAAACTCGTTTAGCACTCAATATTAAAGATCCAGATTTTTCGATAGGTGGCACGCTAATTTTAGGGGAAACAGCTCCTTGGCCCTCAACCTTTTTATCCCCGGGCATTATGGGGCCATATGGATATTTGCCAAATATGGAGTGCAACCATGGAATAGTTAGTCTTAATCACGAATTAATTGGTCATTTAATCATCAATGGTGAAAAGATAGTCTTTACGGGTGGAAAAGGGTACATCGAAAAAGATTGGGGCAGATCATTTCCGGCCGGTTATGTTTGGATGCAATCTAATCACTTTAGCACCTACGGAACCTCATTCATCGGTAGTATTGCGATCATTCCATGGAGACGATATGCATTCCCCGGCTTTATCATCGGGTTAAAGCATAAAGGGTTTTTACACCGCTTTGCAACATACACTGGCGCCAAAACCCAATCCCTAAAAATCACCGACGATGATGTTGAATGGGTCATCAAAAGTAGACGTAAAACCCTTATTGTGAATGCAACACGCACAAAAGGGGGGCTTCTCTATGGCCCAAATCGAGATAGCATGACAGAGCGGGTCGGCGAAACCTTACTATCCGACATTTCCCTAACTTTAAAAGATGGGACCACTACGATTCTGAATGATACCGGCCGATGTGCAGGGCTTGAAGTACATGGGGATCTTGAACAACTTTTAGCCCTCCAAAAATAGACCCTTTTATCTAACTGTTGAACACCCAGCTGAACAATATCCAAACCTCGTTATACAAAGAACTTACGGAGATCAACTCGATCACGGCCAGTTTAATGGCACTCTGGTTTGTTGTCATGACCGCCGTCCCCATTGCGATTTGGACCGTTGGGCCTCAGAGTATTCCTGTCACCATGCTGCTAGGAACGGTATGCCAAGCGGCCGTCGTGCTCTCAATCCTCATCCCGGTTTGGGGCTGGCAACGCACCCTGCTTACATTTTTTGGCGTAGGTGTCATGGGATGGGCAGCTGAATACATCGGCACAACAACAGGTCTACCATTTGGTGCTTATTTTTATACAGATTTGCTACAGCCTCAAATTGGGCACGTGCCTTTATTGGTTCCAGTTGCATGGTTCATCCTCTTACCCGCCTGTTGGCGTTTGGCTGAAATGATTAGTGGTAATACACACCGCACAAGTCGCTGGTTAACCGCCTTGATCGCAGCTGGATGCATGGTTGCCTGGGATCTGTTGCTGGACCCCCAAATGGTGAACTGGGGGTTTTGGGTGTGGCAAGATGTCCCCGCTATCTCATGGTTCGGCATCCCATTTCTCAACTATTTTGGCTGGTTTTTAGTTTCATTTTTAATGACTGTTATCTTGCAGCCTCCATCATTAAAAAATACCGGCATCGCTCTATGGCTCGTATTTGCAATCACGTGGTTCCTAGAAACCTTTGGGCTACTCTTCTTTTGGGGGTTGCCCGGGCCAGCTGTTGGCGGTGGTCTTATAATGGGTGGCTTCATGGTTTGGAGCTATTACAGTGGAGCTAAGCAATCATGATTGAACCGACTTGGCCTAATATTATTTTATGGGCCTCAATCGCGTTTGCATGCGGTTCTTTACCGCTAGCGGTCTGGATCGGCCGGTTAGCCGGGGTTGATATCCGCAGTGTGGGTGATGGGAATCCTGGTGCAACTAATGTTTTAAAAGCGGCCGGGGCCGGCTGGGGTATGCTGGCCTTTTGTGCTGAATTCAGCAAAGCGGCCGTGCCTGTAGGCATCATCTACATGATTTTCGGGTGGCATGGGTATGAAGTGATCCCAATCGCACTGGCTCCCTCGCTAGGACATGCGTTTAGCCCACTGCTAAACGGCAAGGGAGGCAAAGCACTCGCAACCATGCTAGGTGCATGGATCGGCACAACGCTCTGGGTGATGCCAACAATTATCCTGACCGTTTTGGTTTTCATGCATTTGGTTATCAAGCCGAAAAAGGACTTATGGTCAGTTCTACCCACAATTGGGGCCGGTTTTATTTGGTTCTTTGGTTTTGATTGGGACCCTGTGCTAGCCACGCTTCTAGCCGTTCAGCTCCTGTTTGTTTTATACACACATCGAGGCTCGCTAAATAAACGGCCGTTGTAACCGTTTGTCGCATACCGAAATTTTATGGCTTGGCTCTTCTTAATCTGCGGATTTTTCCTAATCATATTTTTAATCACGGCCGTAGCGAATATGGCGATTATGGTACGCCTCCGGCCGAAAAATGCTCAAGCTGACCTGTCACGCCTATCGATTCTGATTCCAGCTCGCAACGAAGCAGCCGTTATCGGCCGGACCGTCCGTCAACTGCTTTCGCAAACTGACCACCATTTTGAGCTGATTGTGCTTGACGATGGCTCCAAAGACGGGACAACCGATGCCGCTCTGGAAGCGGCCGATGGGGATATACGGCTTAAAATCGTTCAAGGAGAACCACTGCCGGCCGGGTGGTTGGGCAAGAATTGGGCTTGCCAACAGCTTGCAGAACATGCGGCAGCATCGAGCCAAATGCTTCTATTTACCGATGCTGATGTAACCTGGTCGGCCGAGGCATTAACTGCATTGGTGAGCGAATTTCAGCGGTCAGAGGCAGCGATGCTTTCAGTTTGGCCGACCCAACACACACACACTTGGGCAGAGAAGCTTATCGTTCCGCTCATGAAATTTTCAATCTTAAGCTATTTACCTTTGATCGGCGTACACCACCTTCCGCTCCCAGCCTTTGCAGCCGCCAATGGGCAATGTATTTTGTTCAAACGGCACATCTATGAACACATAGGCGGTCATGCAACAGTTGCAGATCAGATTATTGAAGATGTGGCCCTAGCGCGTGCGACAAAACTATTTGGCTTTAATTTAAGGCTAGTTGATGGAGGGGGGTTAATCGGCTGCCGCATGTACTCCAACTGGCGCGAAGCCGCGGCCGGATTTGGCAAAAATATCTTAGCCGGACATGGTAACAGCGTTCCATTTCTGATCTTTTCAACTTTTTTTCATTGGATGGTTTTTGCAGTGCCGTTTATTTGGCTTACAGTATCAGCCAGTTCACTCGCTGCAGGGTTAGTCGTCCTCATCCTTTTGTTACGCGTTAGCATTGACCTGTTTGTCGGTGTGCGGCCAAGCCTAGCCCTATTACAAGCGGTGCTGATGCCGATTTCAGTTTTGCTCATGACACTTATTGCGCTTAAAGCGCTCCGCTGGCATTTTGGTGCCGGACCTGAATGGAAAGGACGCGTCTTAGCGCCCAGCACGAGGAATTGACTGATGGAAGGATTTGACACGATTGTCGTTGGAGCTGGAATAGGTGGAATGAGTGCAGCAATCCGCTTAGCAGCGGCCGGGCAGAAGGTCCTTATTCTTGAAAAAAACGAGCAAGTTGGCGGGAAGATGAGCGAAATTCGCTCGGCCGGATTTAGATGGGACATTGGCCCGTCAGTCATTACGATGCGGCATGTCTTTGAAGAGCTATTTGTTACGGCCGGTCGTAATCTCGATGATTATTTAGATTTGCAGCCGGTTGAGCCACTCACCCGCTACTTTTATCAAGATGGAACTGTACTCAACATCAGTCAGAACCTTCCGGAAACATTGGTCCAAATCGAAACCTTAGGGGGGCCAGCCGATGTTGAAGGATATTTAGCCTATCTCGCCTATGCCGCCCGAATTCATCGTATTACTGGCCCTGTTTTTATCTACGATCAGCCTCCAACGCCAGCTAGTTTTTTGCGCGTACCACTGCGCGAAATGCCAAAAGTCGACCCATTCCGTACGATGCATGGTGCCATTAAATCGTTCGTGCAATCACCCCATCTCCGTCAACTGCTGGGCCGTTTCGCAACCTATGTTGGGGCCAGCCCGTATCTAGCACCCGCAACGCTCAATGTGATCGCCCATGTTGAATTAAATGGCGGTGTCTATTATCCGAAAGGGGGCATCTACTCGATTGCGCAAGCGTATCAAAGGTTGTGCAGTGAATTAGGGGTAGAGATTCGCACAAGCACGCCGGTGGATAAAATTTTGGTCAACGATTCCGGCCAAATACAGGGGGTATCCGTTGGAAGGCAATCGATCGTAGCACAAGACGTAATCGCAAATGTAGACGTCACAACTGTATACGACAGGCTGCTACCCAAAACAGCGGTTATCGAGAAAAAGCTAAACAAACTAAAAGCGGCCGAACCGTCATGCTCTGGGTTTGTTCTTTTATTAGGTATCGACACAGCGTCACAGCTTGCTAAGCCACTACCAGATTTAGCCCACCATAATATTTTTTTTAGCCAAGATTATGAACGGGAATTCAAACAAATTTTCGGAGATGGGGTTATGCCTGATGACCCTACAATTTATGTGGCGATTACAGGCAAAAAAGAAGCGGCCGATGCTCCGCAAGGGCATGAGAATTGGTTTGTGCTGGTCAATGCCCCGGCTTTGGACAATGAAAAATGGAGCTGGGAAGAGAAAGCGGCCGACTATCGTGACCTAATCTTGGATAAGCTAAAAGCACATGGTGTTGATTTAGACGGCAGGATTAAAGTTGAGCAGTGGCTAACCCCGGCCGACATTGAAGCCATGAGCGGGGCATTTCGCGGGGCACTCTATGGCACCTCGTCAAATGACAAGTGGGTTGCATTTAGACGACCACACAATCGCTGTGCTGAAGTAGAAGGGCTCTATTTTTGCGGGGGAACAACACATCCAGGCGGAGGCGTGCCGATGGTGACGCTTTCAGGCAAAGTAGCGGCCGAAATGATTTTGGAGAACTAGGCTGATTTTTCGGCCGCCAGTTGCTTCATGTAACGCAAAATCGCACCCATACCGTTTAAACGCTGTCCAGAAATAACCGATTTCAGCCCCATCCCGATATAAAATTCAGGATAAACGGCCGAAACTTCGGCTGGGGTCAAGCCTTTTAAACCCTCTTTCAAGATCATTCCATACCCACGCACAGTGGGCGCTTCACGCGGAATATCAAAATGATATTCAATCGCTTCCCCATCCATTTCAGCATAAATAAATACAGGCGACATACATTCGTGGACTTGTTCAAATTGATCACGTTTAGAAAGCAACTCTTCCGGGAGGTCTGGCAAGCGCTCTGACAGATCAAGCAGATGCATCAACTTTTCTTGACCTTCTAAAAATTCAAAGTCTTCGATAATTGTCTGTAATGGCTCAGGAATATAATTTGTTTCGCTCATAACTTATTTCATTTTTGTAGTTTGTTTAAAGCTTAATTTTAAAGCCCAACTGCTAACGGGGTCAATGTTTCTGATAAAAGTGAACCAGCGATCCAGCCTCAGCTAAACTCATTCTAAAGACTCAGTTCAATAATTCCTTATTTTTATGGATAGAAATCTCCGTTTACACCATAATCAGGGCATCAGTCTCATCAAATCGTAAAACTATGTCTCTTCCTGATTTATTTTCTGCATTTCGCTTCTGGCTCGTTCTTATGGCACTGGGCTCGGCCGGTTCTCTCTTTGCCTATCGGCTGTTTCATAAACTGCCCGACAAAGGGTACGCCTTTTCAAAAATGACCGGATTGGTCATGACGACCTTCACATTCTGGCTCATTACCAGCTATGGTCTAACGGGCAACTCAGTTGGCGGGATTATTTTTGCCATTATTTTATTTTTGGGTGTGTCTGTTTGGCTGTATCAAAAAACAGATCAGAAGCTGTGGCAATTTATTAAAGAAAACCTCGGGTATGTGTTGACGGCCGAACTCATTTTCACACTTCTATTTTTTGTCTGGACGTTTGTCCGCGCTCAGAACCCCCAAATTATTGCGACTGAAAAGCCGATGGAGTTTGCATTCCTCAACTCAGTCACTACCAGCCCAACTTATCCCCCACTTGACCCGTGGCTTAGCGGATTTGCGATTAGCTATTACTACATGGGGTACATCATGATGTCAATTGTCGGCCGACTAGCGGCCGTGCAGACAAGCGTCACGTTTAACCTCACCGTAGCTTGGCTCGTAGCAGGAGCCGGCATAGGCGCCTTTGGGCTTGTGTATAACCTAACCGTTTTAGTCACCCAATCGGCCGAGAGAGCAACGAAAAACATTAAACAAAATGCCATCGTTTTAGGCATTATCGCCTCTGTTGCCCTGCCACTCGCGGGCAACAACCAGATGCTGATGGAAACCTTGCACGGTAATGGCATTGGATCAGATGGGTTGTGGGAATGGCTTGATATTCGCGACATTGATGGCCCAGCAGCCTCGACACCCCGGTTCATGACCAGCGAAGGTTCTCCAAATGGTAATTGGTGGTGGTGGCGCTCTTCGCGTGTTATCGAAGAGTACAATCTATCTGGTAGCGATGGGCTTGAACCGATAGCAGAATTCCCTGGCTTCAGCTTTGTGCTAGGCGACATTCATCCCCATGTGCTGGCTCTACCTTACATTTTTCTGATCGTCGCCCTCGCCCTCACTTGGTACTTAGATGATAAAGAATGGATGCCTACTGAGAAAGAAGGCACATTAGGCTGGTTAGAAAATCTTTTCAAAAATTTAGGGGCTGAAAAACTGCTTGTCGCGGCCGTGCTATTGGGCGGATTGGCTTTTACAAACACTTGGGATCTTCCGATCCATTTATTTGTCTTGCTGGCGGCATTCGCGCTGAATCGTTGGCGCACAGCGGGCCAGTTCAACGGCCGACACCTAACCGAAATCATTGTCATTGCGGTTAGCACCATCGCTTTAATATTTGTCATTTACTATCCATTTTTGACCGGATTAAATTCACAAGCGGGTGCTCCATTCATCTTGCCCATGCTCGTACAGCCTACCCGTGTGGCCCAATTTTTAGTCATCTTTGGCACACCACTATTTGTGATTGTGTGTTTGCTGGGGGCCCTCATTGCTCGGCAGCGAACAGAAAAGAAGGGTGATTTAAAATCAGCGCTGATGATGGGAGTCGGCCTGCCGATTTTGCTCATCGTATTAGCTTTGGTTTTAGCAATGGGGATTGCGGCATCTCCGTTTGGAGCCAACTTCTATAACGGCATCGTAGCAGAGCTAGGGCTGACACTGCCAGAGCGCACCGGCGCGACCGATTTTGGCTGGGGCGTTGCATTTGTGACCGCCTTGCTGCCAACTTATTTTGCGAAGCGATTTACTTACATAGGAGTCACACTCCTACTGGGAACGATTTTAGGTGCAATCGTATGGTTATGGACGGGTCAGCTTACGGGTGACAGCAGTGAACGAAGACCAGCCGAGGATAAGTTCAACCCGGTTTTACCGTTCTTGCTCCTGCTCATTTTTACCGGAACATTGCTCGCTTTGGGGCCTGAGTATGTTTATCTCAAAGACAATTTCGGGCAGCGTATCAACACGATTTTCAAATTCTACTATCAGGTATGGATTTTGCTCGGCGTGTCCGCTTTGGTTGGCATTGGCTATTTGCTTCAAAATCACAAGCTGACAGGCTGGGTGACGGCCACTGTTTATTCGATCCTGTTTGTGTTTGCCGTCCGCTTTCCAATCATTGGCGCACAATCCAGAGCCATTGAGTATCGTGGCCCAATTTCAGCCGAAAATCGGCGTGAACCAACGTTAGACGGCCTTGTCTTCATGGAAAATCAAAATCCAAGCGACTTTGCAGCGGTTCAGTGGCTAAAAGCCAACGCAAGTCCAACCGATGTGGTGTTAGAAACCACCGGTGGAGCGTACAGCTATTATGCACGCGTCTCCGCCAATACCGGCCTGCCAACACTGTTAGGCTGGTCGGGCCATGAGTATCAGTGGCGGGGAGACAGCACCGATCAGGTCGGTATTCGAGGCAATGTAATACGAGAGATTTATGACACCAGCGACTGGAATCAGGCGAGCAACTATTTAAATCAATATGATGTCACATACATTTATGTTGGCTCTTTAGAACGTCAAGATCATGATCCTGACGGGCTTGAAAAATTTGCGAACAATTTAGAGATCGCCTACCAAAATGAAGGGGTAACGATCTATCAGTGGCAGTAAAACCTGACCGTTTAATTACTGGCTCTTATTCCTCGCCACCTTCTGCCAATGTTTTCAACGCCGCAACCTGCTTCCCTTCACCCACTACAATCAAATGATCTCCCGCTTGCAAAATCGTATCAGCCCCTGGCGATGTAACCGGCCTCTCTCCTTTGTGTCCCAACAGCACAACAGTCACCCCTGTTTTGTGCCGAATTTCGCTGTCACGCAGTGATCGGCCGACTAAAGGCGAGTTGGGCAGCAGGGCCAAATCTTGCATAAATAGGTCGATCCCTTCGCTTGTAGTGACCACATCGAGCATATCAACCAACTCCGGCCGGAGTGCGATTTTTGCCATCTGCTTGCCACCAATCTGATAAGGAGAAATAACCCGGTCGGCTCCGGCGCGTAACATTTTTGTCTCATTTTGTTCCAGTGACGAGCGTACAACAATCACAAGATCCTCACACAACGCCCTGGCAGAAAGAACGACAAACAGGTTGTCAGAATCGTTTCCGGTACAAACGAGCAAAGCGGCCGAACGTTCTAATCCCGCCTCAATCAGCGTTTCGTCTAATGTCGCATCCCCAATCAAATAGAGTAAAGTTGAGTCGCTTTCTTCTAAACGCATCAACTTTTCGTTATTGGTATCAATCACCACAATTTTTCGCCCTTCACGACGCAAATCTTCGGCCGCATTTTGCCCCACTCGGCCGAAACCACAAATGATATAGTGGTCTGATAGTTGTTCGATTTCTCTTTTCATACGTTTCTCTCTTGCAAACTGATTCAGGCTCACCGTCAGGATATATTGCCCCAAAATTGAAAAGCCATAGGCCACGGTACCAATGCCTATAAACATCAGGAAAACTGTGAATATCCGGCCAGACGCAGATAGGGGCTCAACTTCCCCAAAACCAACAGTTGTGAGTGTAATGGCGGTCATATAGAGCGCATCAACCACAGACCATCCTTCCAGATAGACATACCCTACAATACCGACCAGAAAGACCGTAAGCAAAGCTCCCACAAGCAAATATGTACTTTCACGAATTGATGAGTCACGATTCATAGCTGATTAGGCAACCAATTAGCGTTAATTTGTTATTTTGCCCCACTCTATTTCCAAACCAGCAAAGTTAGCAAAAGTGAGATCAGAAAAAGTGAGATTATAGGCGAGCTTGGTCTTTTCAAAGAGGGCCAGATAGTTGCTATTAATCCGGTTGTCCCAATTGATGTCAAGTCTATCTGCCACCATTTTAATAGCGGCTTCGTCTCCCTCAAGCTCAATAAAATTTCCATAGGGAAGTTCATCTAACACTACCTCGACCTTATTCAGCATAACTGTTTCACGGTATTTTTCATAAACAATTGCAGGCTGATATCCTAAATGGCCGATGATCTGCTCCATCTTGTCAAAGTCTGAGACCTCTAATTCAATTTCTTCGCGAACTTTCGCTTCCGACTCAAATCCGGCCGGAGGCGGCCCTTTAAATGTCAGCTTCACCGTCTCGTCTTGGCGAAGTCGGATCAGCTGCCGGTTATTTTTTAACGATTGCTGCTGATCGTCATAAACGGTGTTTTTCTCAAACACACGTTCCTTTTTCAGGACACCACCGGCCGCCAATAGTCGTCTGCGTAAAGCAGCCAAGTCATTAAATTGGAATTTAGCTTCAACTTCAAGGTTCATAGTTTAATAAAGATATGGAGTATCAAAACGAGATCTTTTAAAATTTCTAGCAACGGGTGTCTTCACCGCCAGCTAACGTCCGATTCTGAATATTTCGCCGTCTACGGCCGTATACAGCCAGCCGTCTGGCCCTTGTGCCAATGCCCCTTGGCAAAAGAAATCCCGGCCGCTGACCTCTAAAATCTCATCACGAGCCACCGAACGGCCGTCGATCGAAAAACTGATTTGATGAATTTGATTTTGATTGATACCACACAACAATAGCTTGTTACTAAATTCAGGGATCGAATCTGCCGTAAAAAAAGTTAAAGCAGAGGGGGCAATAGCCGGAGTCCACTGTAGCAGTGGCTGGGTAGCATCATCAGGATACGGACACAAATTATACTCGTGCAATCCCCAACCATAATCTTGGCCAGGTTCAATCAAGTTTAACTCATCGTCACAAGAGTCCCCATTTTCACCTGCATATAAATAACCCGTTTCAGGATGCCAAGCTAGACCAAAGCCATTACGCACCCCCCAGGCATAGACAATCGAGTCAGGGAACGGATTATCAGCCGGGACACTCCCATCCGATGCAAAGCGTAAAACACTACTAATTGGGGTGGACAAGTCACGTGCAAGGTCAGGCCTATTTGCGTCTCCAAAGATCATGTACAGATAACCATCAGGGCCAAAGGTTAATCCGCCCCCAAAGTGGTAACGCTGATCAGGATAAAGGGGCAATTCAAGAATAACGTCACGAAACTCTAGTTGATTCTCAACAAAAACATGCTTGGCAACTTCTCCAACTTGAGGGTTCCCATCAACATCAGGGACTGTGCGGTAGGTGTAGAGGGTCGAGTTTGATTCAAAATCAGGATCGAGCGTTAACCCCAATAGGCCATCTTCATAACCAGCACGAGATACTCCAAACTGGTGAATGATCGGGTGCTCACCATTCGTACCAACTTGGCGAATTAGCCCATCTTGTTCAGCCATCAGTAACCGGCCGTCAGGTAAAAATGCAAAGGCTGTGATGAGTTGGGTGCCAAACGCAACTTGCTCAAATTGGAGCGCAGGCAGTGGGGTTGGCACGATTGTGGGTGTTGGGGCAGGCGGCGCATAAATCGGGCCGCATCCGGCTAAAACCAGAGCGGCCCATATAAATATCAAACGAAAATTATCGAGCTTACTCAGTAGGAGCTTCTTCATCACCTACCACAACCAAAACCGCATCTTTCTCAACCGTGGCACCGGCTTCAACTTTAATCTCAATAACTTTCCCGTCACGAGTCGCTTTTAGCTCATTTTCCATCTTCATCGATTCAAGAATAACAAGTGTCTGACCTTTCGTAATCATCTGGTCAACTTCGACAAGCACATTGACAATGACACCGGGCATCGGTGATTTGGTAGGAACAACTCCAGTATCACCGTCTAACTCACCACGGGCACGAGCCAAACGATAAGCTCGCTCATCTTTAACTGCGATGTCATAGTTTTCCCCGTTCATCAATATTTCCCATTGATCACGCTCAGGTGAATTAACAACCGCTTCAAATGAGTGATTGTCAAAAAGCATAGAAATAAGATTCCCGTTGCCTAGCGAATTAAGATCTACCGCATAGGATTCTCCATTGACGACGACTTTTCCATCTTCATTCCAAATTATTTCGTATTCGTTTCCGTTTACTGTCGTAATGTATTTCATAGTTTCGCTTCGCGAAATAGATTTTAGAAGCTGGATGCTAGATATGCGTTAGGGGTTTTATACTCACTAACTTCTAACAGCCGCTCTCTAACATCTACCTTTTTAGTCTTTCCCAACGGCTAAGCCATTTCCAGTTGGTTGTGTCTCGTGAACCCGGAGCCACAAATTGAGCCAAAACTTCACCTTGACGATGTGCCAAAATAGTAGCAACAACGGCCGCTTCCATCTCATCAGTCGCTTCACGGTCTTTCATATTGAACTCGTTTTCGACAAAGTTGGTGTCAAAATTACCGCCCATGAAAGGAACGTTTTCCATCATGCGAAAATGGAATGGGATGCTAGTGGTTACACCCATGATGTGGTATTCGCGCAAAGCCCGGCGCATACGCAAGATCGCCTCACCACGATTGTTCCCATAGCATATGAGCTTAGAAATCATTGAATCATAATATGGGGTAATTTCAGCACCTGCGTAAACACCGGTATCAATTCGTACCCCTGGCCCAGTCGGTGAGTTGATCGTCGTGATTGTGCCGGTTGCGGGCAAGAAGTTCATAAACGGATCTTCTGCATTGATACGACATTCGATCGCCCAACCTTCCATACTGATGTCTGTTTGCCGATAGCGCAACTCACGGCCGCGAGCGACGCGTAACATCTCTTGCACAATATCGACACCTGTAACCAGCTCAGTGACAGGATGCTCAACTTGGAGACGGGTGTTCATTTCCAAGAAGTAAAAGTTTTTATCGCGGTCAGCCAAGAACTCAACCGTTCCGGCCGAAACGTAGTTAACCGCCTTGGCAGCTGCAACCGCAACCGCCCCCATTTTGGCCCGCATCCCTTCATCGACAAAAATAGACGGGCATTCTTCGATTAACTTTTGATGGCGACGCTGGAGCGAGCACTCCCGCTCGCCCAGGTGGATCACATTCCCATGTGCATCTGCCAATACCTGGATCTCGATGTGGCGGCCGCTTGTAATCAACTTTTCAAGGTAAACAGTCCCATCACCAAATGCGGAAAGCGCTTCACGGCGGGCGCTAGCCAGCGAATCAAGCAGGTCAGCCGGATCATGGACGGGACGCATCCCTTTACCACCACCACCTGCCGAAGCCTTCACAAGGACCGGGTACCCGATTTCTTCAGCAGCTACCACAAGTTGCTCATCCGTTAGCCCAGGAGGTGTCCCTGGCACAAGCGGAACACCCGCTTTCTTAACCGCCTCTCGTGCCGAGAGCTTGTCACCCATTGTTGTAATCGCGTGGGGAGCTGGCCCTACAAAAACGATATCGTTGTCGTAACAGGCTTGAGCAAAATCAGCCCGTTCAGCCAAGAATCCGTAGCCAGGATGAATAGCCCCAGCCCCTGATTTTTTGGCGACATCGATGATTTTTTCAGCGACTAAATAACTCTCACGAGCGGCCGATGGGCCGATATGATAAGCCTCATTAGCAATGCGAACATGGGGTGCGTTTCGATCAGCGTCAGAATAAACTGCGACCGTTTTAATTCCCAATTCATGGCAGGCCCGGATGATGCGAACCGCAATCTCACCCCGATTGGCTACCAATAACTTATTAAAGCGACGTGTATGTAAATTTTCAACCATTTTTTATGAGTGGTTAGTGGCTAGCAGTTAGTAATTAGCAGCTACCTACTAATCACCAATTACTATTCACTAATTACAGTGGAATATTCCCGTGTTTCTTTGGCGGATTGGTATCACGCTTGTTTTGCAGCATGTTTAAACCGTTGATCAAACGAGCACGCGTCTCATGCGGCATAATCACATCATCAACAAAGCCCATGCGGGCAGCAACATATGGATTAGCAAACCGATCGCGATAATCGTCGACAAGCTCGGCCTTTTTAGCCACAGGGTCTTCTGCATCGTTTAAATCTCTGCGGAAAATAATATTTACCGCTCCATCTGGTCCCATCACAGCGATTTCAGACGTGGGCCATGCAAAGTTTAGATCTGACCGAATATGCTTTGAATTCATCACACAGTAAGCGCCACCATAGGCTTTACGGGTGATAACGGTCATCTTTGGTACAGTCGCTTCACAGAAGGCATATAACAGTTTGGCCCCTTTGCGGATGATACCGCCATGCTCCTGATTGATGCCGGGCAAGAAACCGGGAACATCTTCGAAAACAATCAGCGGAATATTAAAGCAGTCGCAAAAGCGGACAAATCGAGCCGCTTTTTCGCTGGCGTCAATATCGAGTACACCTGCCAAGATCATCGGCTGATTAGCAACGATGCCGACACTGTGGCCCCCTAAGCGAGCGAAACCAACGACGACGTTTTGTGCAAAATGCTCTTGTGTCTCGTAAAATTTCCCATCATCAAAGATGCGGTTGATTACGTCCCGAATATCGTATGGCTTGTTTGGGTTATCAGGGATGAGGGTATCGAGTTCCATATCGGCCCGTAACGGATCATCGACGGTGGCTGCGTAGGGAGCGTCTTCCATATTGTTTGATGGCAGATAACTCATCATTTCACGGATTAGATAAAGACAATCTTCCTCAGATTCGGCCGCCATATGGGCAACACCGCTAATCTGATTATGAGTCATCGCCCCGCCCAGCTCTTCGAAAGTTACCTCTTCACCAGTGACAGCTTTCACCACATCAGGTCCAGTAATAAACATGTGGCTCGTCTTCTTAACCATGAAAATAAAGTCTGTCAGGGCCGGAGAATAAACCGCACCACCTGCACAAGGCCCCATGATTGCGCTAATCTGGGGTACAACGCCAGAGGCCAACGTATTGCGTAAAAAGATGTCAGCAAAGCCGCCGAGGCTCACAACACCCTCTTGAATACGTGCCCCACCAGAATCATTAATTCCAACTAAAGGCGCTCCATTTTTGACCGCCATGTCCATGATTTTGCAAATTTTCTGTGCATGAACTTCGCTTAAGCTACCACCGAAAACAGTAAAGTCTTGACTGTAAACGTAGACGAGACGGCTATCGATGGTCCCCCAACCGGTAATGACGCTATCGCCTAAAAATTTCTTTTCAGCCATCCCGAAATTAGTTTCACGATGTTCAACAAAAGAATCAATTTCATGAAAAGAGCCACGATCTAACAAGACTTCGATCCGCTCCCTGGCGGTCATTTTTCCCTGTTGTCGCTGCTTCTCAATGCGGGCTTCTCCACCACCAAGCAGCGCTTGTGCTCGCATTTCTTGTAACTTTTCCGCTTTCGGATCACTCATTTTTAGTCATACCTCTTTTAATTTGTGGTCTGATATTTTTGTTTGCCCGCGTTAAATACGGCTCTTTGCCAAAAGGTTAAAAGTGTATTTAGCGGTCGTTTTTAACTGAGACGGGTGTGTCTTCTTCCCCAACTTATTACGATACCTAAAGCTATGATGGCCAAGACCAACAAAAGAACCCAACGTTGTTGATCAATGACAGAAGGTGATATCACAGCCAAAACCAATCGATACAGTGTATATAGAATAACAATGCTGCCCAATGGTAGCAGCGCACGATTTGATTGTTGATGCCGATAAAGTTGGAAAGCTTGCCAGATCCAAATACAGCCCCACATAAAGGTCAAGACGATTCTTACCTGCAATTGGATTGAACTTACACCATAGCTGGCCGCAATTGGCGAACGAGCATAAATTACCCAAGCCTGCCAAAATTGGACCAACCCGATTATTAAAACACCCGCAACAATAAAGGTTACGATTCGTGAATTATGCTTTGTCATTTTTTATATTTAGGGAATAAGAACAGTCTTGCTTAAATATCATTTGTTGAAATCAGCTTTAGGCGATAGCTGTCTCGGTCACTTAGTAAAAATTTCTAGGCTCTATTTATATCCTCTATCTCTTATATCCACCGTAGTTTTAAATGATTTTATAGAATCAATCACAATACGTAAGCTGCCTGTATTTTTTAGACGAAAAATGCCGACCTTGGCTAATCAAGGTCGGCATTTTTAAATCCTATAAATCGGAAAAAGAGATAAGCTAGAGCTAGAAAGTCATTTAGCTCTTGTATTCAGTCTGCAACCCCGGCCGCACACCCAACCCCATCGATGCATCAATCACCGCTCCATGCATCGGTGTTGAATATCCTGAACACAAAAACAGAACTATATTGGCAATCTCTTCCGGCGCAATCAATCGCTGTTTTGGCAATGAGCTGGTAAATCGATCCTGCTCTTGCTGCGTTAAATGATTGAGCGTGCTCGACTGAAACATTTTCGTATTGGTTGCACCAGGGCAAATGGCAAAGACATCGACGAGGCTATCTGTTAGCTCGGCCGCCAGTTGGCGGGTTAAGGCAGCTACGGCCGCCTTGCTCATCCCATCTGACAAACGAAAGCCAGGAAATGCACCAATACCGCCCCCTACTGAACTAAAGTTGATCATTTTCATGGGAGAGGTTTTCAGTTTAGGCCCCATCAGCTCCAAAAACATTTGGCACACTTTTAAAGTTCCATCCGCATTAATCGTTAGCATCGCTGAATCTTGATCCGCTGTGTTATCAGCAAAAGCAGAGACAGTCGCTGAACCGACGGCCGCATTGTTAATAACAATGTCGATCTTCTCCCAGCGTTCCATCACTTCCCCCATACAGCTTTTAATCGAATCGATATAGCGGAGATCAAGAACATGCGCTGACAAATTGTCAGGATATTCAGCCACCGCTTTTTCAGCCTGTTCAGCTGCCTCTGCTCCGTCTACATAAGTAAAAGCAACTTTCGCACCATGGGCTAATAAAGCCTTTACGCACTCCCAGCCGATACCACCAAAGCCACCTGTTATAAAGGCGACCTTGCCTTCGATACTCGGCCGACAATCTAAAATATTATGCTGTTGAAAAGTCATCGTTTGAATCCTGTGTCATTCGGTTGTAAATCAAAGCGGCCGACAAAACAGCCACGCCTAGCAACGGAACATATGTGAGGGTTGACAAAGCAAAAGTTAGCGAAGTACGATCCGCAATCAGGCCAATTGTCCATGATCCAAGGCTAGATGGCATCCAAGCTACCCCCATGACAAGAGAAGAGGCCAGCCCAATCGCTTGCGGCCAAGCTCCTTGGGCCATAACCAAAGAAGATGGGGTCGTCATCCCCGTTGCGATTCCGACCAGTGAGAGAGAAACAATCTGAAGTGGGCCGCTTAGATTCATAAATCCCCAAAATCCGACGCTTAACAATACCATACCCCCCAGCACAACCCGCTCATGGCCGATACGGTCAGCCACCCGCCCGCCCAGCAGGTTGCCGGCGCCGGTCATGATTAACACAAGCGAGAATGCACTACCGGCCCAAGCCAGCGAGACCCCTTGGCTTGAATACCATTCTGGTAAATAGGTTGATAGGGTACCTGACGTCCATGAGCGAGTGCCAACCAAGATGACTATCGGAAGTAAAGCCCAGATCGATCCGGCCTTATTCGCTTTGGCTTTCCCCTCGTTCTTATTTGAGATGATTGGAATTCGACCCAGCGGTGACCACAGCAAAAAGGCAAGGAACAGTCCGGCCGGGATGAGCAACAAGGTCCCTCTCAGCCCCCATGCACCTAAAGCCAAACCGAAAATTAAAGGGCTCATTGCAGAGCCTAAACTACCACCAACCGAAAAGTAAGAGACAGAGGTCCCTTTCTTTTTATTGCTAGCAAAATTAGCCAGAGCCGCCCCGGCCGGGTGATAGGCGGCCGATGCTAGCTTAGCAAAACCAACGACGACAATCAGCCACCCAAAATCACCGACAAAGCCGACGGTCCCCATGCCTAACCCCATCCAAACAATACTGAGAATCACCTGCTTACGTGCGTCCCAACGGTCAACCAACATGCCAAACAGAAGTTGGGTGACAGAACCACACAAACCGCCGATCAAAGCGATCGTTCCGATTTGCGAATAGGTAAAACCGCGTTGAGCAATAAGTAAGGTATAGATAAGTGGCAGTGTGTTACTTAAGACTTCTAGCGAGAAATGAGAGCCAGCAACAGTGAGTGGTAGAACCGGCAGTTGGGTTTTGAGACGATCAAGGACCATGATAATTTTTAAGTTGTGAATGGATGAACGATTAGACAGTTAATTCCAGAATGTTCATACAAAACATATTGCCTATCCGGCAGGGACAGGATCGGTTGGAATAGTAGCGGCTCGGTTACGAAAAATGAGCCAAAATGCAAGTGTGCCAATCGTTGTAACAGCAGCCCCAAACAAGAAAAGCTCCCGATAGCCGTACCATGAGATGAGATAACCGCCGACAAAAGACGATGCGGCAAACCCGACTCCAATCGCCATTTCACCTGCACCAGAAATGAGGCTGCGCTGCTTTTCGGTCACCAGCGACATCGTAAATGAGATAAACGAGAGGTAACGGAGTGAGCCCATACTGTTGATGGCGATCAGTGCCACGGCCGCAATTTGCCAAGATGGAATGAACGCCATGGGGATCAATAAGACTGCGATTAGGCCTAGCGAGATCAAAACGAGCCTAAAGTTGCCATACCGGCCGACCAACCATGGAATCGTCAGCGAAAGAGGCACACCCAACAGACGGCCGATACCGCTTATCAAGCCAATCCGGTTGGTAGGGACATTCAGGAAGTCATCAAAATAGACGTTTGAAAAGGTGTTTACAATCCCCACGCTGCTGGTTTGCAATGCACGAATCACAATGATGAGAGTAACCAATCCGATAATCGCCCGCCAGTTGCCAAATCGGCTATGGCTTGATGACCTAGATTCAGCACTTTTTAATACGGCACTATTCGCTTCGGCTTTCTCAGCCTCTGACGAATCATCCGCGGCCGCTTCACTGATCATCCACACCGAAATCAGGCCGGGCACAACAACAGCGGTTGCAACAAACATCGGAAGTTGGAACGGGCGTGGATCAGTCAGAGGCAGTGCGAGCCAAACGCTAAACCATTCAGGCAATAAGCCACCCACCCAGCTGCCGAAAAAAGCAGCCAATGAAAAAGTGGCCATCGTTAAAGACAAAATACGACTATGCCATACCGGTTTGGTGATCTCCATTGCAAATGGAACCTGATGCACAAAATAGCAAGACAGGCCGATCATCGACATGATTCGAAAGCCGATCAGCAGAGCCGCCTGCCACGAATCAGCATATTGCGCCAAGGGCAAACCAATCAAACCAACCATTGAAAACACAAGCCCAATCATGAGCATTTTACGGCTTGAAATGTTTTGTACGGCTCCAATTGGCAGACTGACCAAGGCGAAAACAAACAGCCCAGCCGAATTTAGCGTGCCAATAAATTCAGTCCCATATCCCAAACGTAAGAGATATAGATTAAGCAGGACGGCGCTGATTCCTTCAACCGCCATCCCATAAACCAGGACTGAAAATAAAAACAGCTTAATGTTTTTCGGCATTGCCACAGCCCTGGCAGGCAAGGCTTTCATGCGGTCGATTAAACTAGACATTCGTTAAGCTCCGTTAGATGTTTGCTTTGATTGCGGCCGTAGATTCACTTTAGACGGGCCGATTTTAAAGACTTCTAAATAGATATTGGTGCGTGTGCGGGTGACGCCCGCAATCGGATAGATGTGTTCTGACATAAGCTCGGTTAAATGCTGCAAGCTACGGGTATTCACATCGACAAACAGGTCATATTCTCCACTCATCATCGCCACAAAACGGGCTTCTGGCAGGTCGACCAGCTGGGTAGCAACCTCTCGAATTCGATTGGGTGGCTCAACGGCAATTTGAATGTTGGCGGGCAATGTATACCCAACCGCTTGCGGGTTTACCCAGCCGATAATTTTGAGCATTTGCCCATCTTGCAACCGAGTCACCCGATTACGAATTGTGCCGTGTGATACGTTCAGCTTTGTCGCTAATTCAGTAAACGATGCTCGGCCGTCCTGCTGCAGCTCTCGCATAATTGCGATATCAAGGTCGTCTAGTTCCATAAGTTGTTATTTACCGTTTTTGCTATTTTTTCGTCTTATTTTTGCCAATTTATCAAATAATATTCAAAAATTATATCAATTTGATACTATGCCACAACGTAAGCCGCTAAGATTCCCCCAAAAATCCTAATTGCTTACATTTCTCTATCAGTTACTTAAGCGTGGCAAGTTAGCAATTAGGGGGATATGCTTTTATCGGTTGATTTATATGAAAAAAGGAGAAAGTTATGGGCTGGTCAGCGTTCCGCAAAAATGGGCTTACACACCACAACCAAAATTTAAGCGTCAAGGGATACACCTTGTTTACGCCAGTTAGTTTTCCAGACATACACTTAATCGATATGCACGGCCGTGTCGTCAAGAGCTGGCAGTTTGACGGTATTTCCCCCAACATGGCAAAGTTCCTCCCCAATGGGAATTTATTCATTAGCGCGATGATTGTGGCAGACCTAAATCGTGCCAATGCTGTAGCCGAAAACGACTATTCAGACCCTGACATGGCCGTTTATCAGCTCGGCGGGATATACACCAGCTTGCGCGAATATGATTGGGACGGAAATTTGATTTGGCACTATGACCAGCCCCGCATGCACCACGATTTTCATATCTTTAACAATGGCGACATTCTGTTTCCACAGTGGGTCGTGATTCCAGAAGATATCGCCGCCACGGTTCAAGGTGGGTACCGGAATGCAGAACGACCTCAGATCATGTTTGGAGACGACCTTGTGCGCATTAATCGGAAAGGGGAAGAGGTAGACCGCTGGCATACTTGGGAAATGCTTGACCCGGTTGATGACCCAATTGGTCCATTACAAAGCGGCGTAGAGTGGAGCCACATGAATAGCGTTGACGTTATGCCAGATGGGCAGTTTGTCTGCTCATTGTGCGAGAACTCACGAGTCATTCTAATCGATCCAGAAGAACGGAAAATCACGTGGAAATTAGGCGACCCCACGATCAGCATGCAGCATGATGCAACCCCTGTGCCAGGTGGCAACATCCAAATTTTCGACAATGGGCGTAATCGGCCGCTAGCGCTCCCTTATTCACAAATTATTGAGGTTGATCCGAAAACAAGCGAGATCGTCTGGCGGTACAAGCCAGGGGTTCCAGAGCAGTTCTACTCCGCCCATATTTCAAGTGCGCAGCGGCTGTCTGGCGGCAATGTACTGATCTGCGAAGGGGCGACCGGCCGACTGTTTGAAGTGACACGAACAGGGGAAATTGTGTGGGAATGGATGAGTCCGTTTGTCGGTGGACCACCCAGTGGGCGACTGTACCAGTGGCTCTATCGAGCCTATCGCTTTCCAATAGACCATCCAGCATTTATTGAGAAAGAGCTGGACCCAGCAAATTACAAACAGGTAAATAGTGCCTATGAGTTGAATGGCTGATCCCAGCCCAACTAAATTATCGGCCGGGGTCGTTTTTCGTTTCCCAATAACAAACTTACTTGGGGTTGTAGGAGATTGAATCAACTATTCGTAGGTTAGGTACGTCAAGAAGAGCCTTTTGCCAAAGACCATGTGGGTCTCGCACTACCGGCGCATCCAACTAAACCGGCCACCAAAACGATTCACGCTCGGCCGTCGGCTGGAAATCATACCGATCTTTGCCAAGATAGTTGAGCGTCGCTTTTTCTAATAACGAAAACTCGGCCGGATCGTCTCGGTTAAAATCCATCGGATCTTTTAGCACAACTGGTGGATTGCTCATAAAGCGAGGCTGCTGGATCAAATTCTGCGAAGATGCATGCAACATGAACGGATGGATAATCACAAAATCACCTGCTTTCCCGTTCAGCTCTTCAAACTCACCACACTGCTGAATTAAGCTTTTAAAGTCAAAATCATTTGGGTGAACCCCTTCAGGATGATCGGCCAAATAGCGCGCGACCACACGCACAGAATCAGGAGCCACAAATGTTCCGCCCCCCTGATGTTTCATATCTGACCACATCACAACGGTCAGCAAAGCCTGTTCACGGCTATCGAGAAAATGACGGAAGAAACTCCCATCTTTGTGCCACCCAGGCGCTTCGGCCGACGGCGGCCGCCATGTTTCACCAGCCCCATAGTTAAAATTCGCCACAAACGCATCTGACCAAACAAACGAATTAATCGTCGTGAAATGCTTGGACTCTATTCCGTAAATCTGGGTATCGATCCGATCTTCACCTCCAATCACATCAAGGATCGCGTCCCAAGCTTTGGGGGCCAACTCACGAACCGGCATTTGGCTCTGATGGTTCAACCAAACGGGTGATTCGGTCCAAGTCGCCTGGTCATTTTTGTCATAACCCAATCGCTCAAACGCATCATCGATCCATTTGTTCGCAACATCCAAATCGATGCAATCTCGCACAATGAGATATCCCTTCTGCATAAAGCTCTCAATTTGCTCAGTATTCAAAATTCGATAATTAGACATTATGCTTCTCCACGCGGAATCTTCTTCTCCGCATCATAAAACGGCAGGCTAACAACGTTGCAAACATGCTCTCTCCCATCACGATCACGCAGGGTGAGCGTCTGTCCCAGCCAGCCATTCTTATTGTTAGATGGGGCCTGAAAGCGTACATAGCCGATCCCTTTATCGAGGGTTGGGGACCAACCACCGGCCGTGATCGAGCCAATAACCGTCTCTCCATCAAGCACTTCACATGCTGCCATCGGTGTCCCTGTCTCAGAGATCAGGCCAAACAACAAACAAGTTTTATCCGCTTTTTCAAGCTCAGCCCGGCCGACAAAATCGCCCTTTTTAAAATTGACAAACATTCCCAAGCCCGCTTCAAACGGCGTCATTGTTGTGTCAATGTCAGTCCCATTGTCGAGAATACCCGCCTCGATCCGGCGAATCCCCATCGATTCAAGACTGCCGTTGACCATGCCAAACGGTTCGCCACAAGCAACCAAGTGATCCCACAAAGCCAAATGGTCAATCAAAGGATTGCTATACACCTCGATCCCCATTTCACCCGTCCAGCCGGTGCGGGTGACCAACAACTCTTGGCCGCCGATGCAAAATTTACCCGCCCGAAAATAGCCAAAATCCTCTGCCAACTCACCGTCTATCGCGACGTTCAACACCTCTAACGACTTTGGCCCCTGTATCTGTAACACCCAAGATTTCGGATCACGCACGGTCACATCCAACCCAACAGAGTGGGCATTCAGCCACGTTTCAAACTCTCCGTTCGCCTGCACGTACCAAAAATGGTCATCAGCGAGGCGGATTAAAACCCCATCCATCAAGATTTTACCCTGCGGTGTACAGGCGATGGCGTAACGAGCACGCCACAGTTTCAAGCTACCGATTTTGCGGGTGAATACCCGTTCCAATAACGCAACCGCATCTGGCCCTTGAATTTCAAGTGGCTTTTCCGGCACGTCATAGAGCATCACTTCGTTGCGCAATTTCCAATATTCAGCGACGGGATCGCCCCCATCGAGCAAAAGTGGGTAGAAACGATTGGCATACAGGCCAAACACCGCATTTTCGGTCATGTATTTTGATAGGTATGGTGATTGGTCGTAGCGTTTAGCACTGATACGCAAAGTATCGTGTGAGTTTGCATAGCCGATTGACTTTGCATCAGTTGGGGTAGTCGTCATTGAATAGCATTCCTTTTTGGGTCATTTGATTGACAGGGTGATGAAAAGATAAGGTGGCTCATCTCATGATTCAATCAATCATCAAAATCTCCAGATGGGTTGGTCACCCGACCTGTAAATGCCTCTTTCCAATCACCCAATTTTTCATCAACATCTTCCCAATCGCTTGCATTTTCGTCATTGCGATACATCGCAAACGGCCGGAGTGAGTCGTTGTAAAAATCGATTAGCTCTTGCGAACGATATTGGGTTGGCTCGTATTTGTCCCAGTGCACAAGCTGTTCCAACGGCCGACGATAACGATGTGTCACATCTTTAGACGGGTAGCCGATCGGAATCGTGCCATACGCAACCAGATGCTCAGGATAACCAAGTAATTCACTCAGCTCTTGATTGGTCGTGGTTTCACCACCCCCAGAAAGCCATGCAGAAGTTAATCCAAAGGATGCCACACCTAAATGCAACATCTGAGTCGCGGCTCCAATTGATGCAAGCAGAATGTTCTCATTATTTTCGTCATACTCAGGGATGTATTCCGGTTGGTCAGGATGCCCCTGTGGAAATGAAGCTTTCCAGCGAGGATCACCTAATACGATGATAATGGCGACGGTATTCGCCATGTACTCCTTGCGCACGGCCGGAAATGTCGCCGCATGGGTGCGCAACCGGCCGGCTTGCCGCAAGAATACCTCACGCACTGCCAGCCGCTGTTCGGGTGCATGGACACAGATAAATTCCCAAGGTTGAGTATTCGCGCCACTAGGTGCCCATCGGCCGATTTCTAAAATCTGGCTGAGTACTTCACGAGACACTTCCCGACCTGGCTCAAATTTCCGTACGCTGCGGCGCCGTTTCGCAACTTTCAGCAATTGGTTGTAATCGTCTAAATCAAAATTCTCATTCGCCATCTTTCCTCTCTACTCTTTCTTTTATCTAATCTTTTAATTTGGGGTGGTCCACACCTGTTTACCACGGGTGTAATGGTCGGCCGTTTTGTAGATATAGCTAGGCTCTGGCCCAAAATTAAGCATCACCCCTTCATGGACATTTGCAGATCGCAAATAGGTGTAAATCTCTCGATCATGCTCTTCTAAAAGCTCATCCGTCGCATACACATGTACAACCACACTCTCTTCAACCAAAAAATCAATCATGAAATTGCCAAGAACCACTTCATCGACTCGAAATTGAACAGGTTTATTCATCTTATAAGCGATTTTTTGACTTTTAAATTCAAGCGATAACGCTTGTTTAGCATAGGTATCTTTCCGTAAGCCAGGACCCAGCCCTGCATAGATCTGGGAAAATATCTCAATAATTTTGTCGACTAATTCGCTTCGTCTACCATGAAATATCATCAGGAAGTATCACTCTTTGCTTAGAAAGATTTAGGAGGGAGCTATTTGCGTATCTCGCAATCTACTGGCAATATTTGAGCAGATAAATCTCAATTGTCAATCAAATGCCTGATTGTTCAGTTGAAGGAGAATGTATGGCAACCACACCAGCGTTAGCAGAAGAAATTTGTACTCTAATCGGCCGGTTTCATCCCATCCGGTCAAGAAAGATGTTTGGCGGAGTCGGTATATTTTCAGAAGAGTCAGGCAACATGTTTGTCCTTATATCGTCTGATGACGTTGTGTACTTTAAGGTCGATGACACCAATCGGGCTGAATATGAAAAAGTTGATGCCGCACGATTTCACCGCATGCCTTATTTTAAACCACCTGACTCCGTTTTAAACGACGATAATGGTGAACTCCGTGACTGGGTCTTAAAGTCGGCCGATATAGCCTCACGCGCCCCAGCTAAAAAGAAAAAGAAGAAAAAATCGTAGGCGCTACAGTGACCACACCTCCAAACATTCTCTTCATCCAAACTGACCAATTAACAGCATTGGCATTGTCTTCCTACGGCAATTCAATTTGCAAAACGCCCAATCTTGACAAACTTGCGGCCGATGGCGTTGTTTTTGTACGGGCCATTTGCAACTATCCACTTTGCTCCCCATCTCGCTTTTCCATGTTGACAGGACAACTCGCCTCACAGGTCGGAGCCTTTGACAACGGGTGTGAATTTCCGGCCGGGCAGCCGACTTTTGTTCACTATTTACGCCAAATGGGATACCAAACCGCTCTCAGCGGCAAGATGCATTTTGTTGGCCCCGACCAGCTCCACGGCTATGAAGAACGCTTGACGGCCGACATTTATCCGGCTGATTTTCAGTGGACGGCCAGCTGGGGAGAGTCAGAAACGCCTGACTTTGTCACTGACGCTCGCATCGTGACCCATGCGGGGCCTTGCGCCAACAGTGTCCAAATCGAGTACGACAACCTCGTCACCTTTCAAGCCCAGCAAAAGCTCACCAAAATCGCCCAAGACAAGCAGAGCAAAACAGACGAACGGCCGTTTTTCCTCACCGTCTCATACACCCATCCGCACGACCCGTTCTTATGTTCGGCCGAACATTATCACCGCTATGACGATGTTGAAATCGATCTACCTAGCGTCCCCAAACTACCCAACAATCAGCAAGACCCACACAGCTACCGCATCATGAACAACTCTGGCTTACTCGATGGGGAGTTCAGCGAAGACCAGCACCGCAACGCCCGTCAGGGGTATTACGGAGCGATTAGCTATATCGATGATCAAGTTGGTCAACTGCTCAAAACGCTAAAGCAGATAAAACTCGACCAGAATACCGTCATTATTTTCACTTCTGATCATGGAGAAATGCTAGGTGAGCGTGGATTATGGAAAAAGTCACACTTTTTTGAGTCGGCTCTGCGAGTCCCATTAATCATGCATGGCCGGAATCTGCCAAAAGGAAAACGAGTTTCAACACTCGCCTCACTCATTGATCTGTTCCCCACTATTTTATCGATGGCGAACAACGGCCACTTACCAGATCTCATCGAGCCAATCGAAGGGGCTGACCTCACCCTGTATTTTGATGAAGAAGACGATGATCGCCTTATCGCGGCCGAATACTTGGGCGAAAACGCCCTCGCCCCGATGCTGATGGTGCGCCAAGGGGATTACAAATATCTGCATAGCGAAGGGTATCTAACGATGCTGTTTCATGTCGGTGACGACCCGCTTGAGCTAAACAATTTAGCCGGACTAGGGTTACCGATTGAAGTTGAACTGTCGGCCGTGATCAAACAGCGTTGGAACAGTAAAGAGCTATCACAGCAAATTGTGTT
>JBGCDP010000351.1:0-5135 GCA_045105475.1 Anaerolineae bacterium | reverse complement strand
AACCGACGACGGCCGGGCGTTCGGCGAAAGTCTAATGGACGAAGGTGCTGACGTCATCATGCCGGTTGCTGGACCTGTTGGTCTTGGCACCGCAGCTGCGATTCAAGAACGTGGTGGTGCATGGATCGTTGGTGTTGACACCGACTGGACCGTATCAGCTCCAGAATTTGCTGACATCGTACTAACCTCTGTCCTCAAACGTCTAGACACCGCTGTTTACTCAGCTTCTGAAGCAACCGTAAACGGCACCTTCGAAGGTGGCTTATGGATCGGTGACCTTGCTAACGACGGTGTGGGCATCTCTGACCCAGCAGTTGCAGTTGATGGCTTAGACGCCATTATCGACGGCATCATTGCTGGCAGCATCCCAACCCATCCGGGTCAAGAAATGATGGCAGAATCTATGGTTGACGGTTCTGGTGCGAAAGTTTGTCAAATCACCGACGTTGGTGGTATTGATGACAAATCTTTCAATGCAACCGCATGGTTGGGTGTTGAACTTTCAGTTGAGCAGTTCGGTGTAGAGGGGAAATTCCTCGAATCGCAACAGCAGGCTGACTACGAAAAGAACATCGATGCATTCATCGGCGACGCATGTGACCTGATCGTCACTGTTGGATTCTTGTTGGGTGACGCAACCGCAGCCGCAGCCGAAGCGAATCCTGACCAAGACTTTGTCATTCTTGACTTCGCTTATGATCCAGCATATGACAACGTTCAAGGCGTTGTATTTGCCAGTAATCAAAATGCGTTCCTGGCTGGTTATGCGGCCGCTACCGCAACAGAGTCTGGCATCGTTGCCACCTACGGTGGGATCAACATTCCACCTGTAACCGACTTCATGGACGGTTATGTGTTGGGTGTGAACTACTACAACGAACAGAACGGCACTAACGTTCAAGTTCTAGGTTGGGACGTTGACGCACAAGATGGTTTGTTCACCGGTAACTTTGAATCTACCGACGACGGCCGTGCGTTTGCTGACTCACTTATGGACGAAGGCGCAGACGTGATCTTCCCATTGGCTGGTGCAGCTAACATCGGTACAGCTTCAGCTGTGCAAGAACGTGGCGGCGCATGGGTCATCGGTGTAGACAGCGACTTCGCGGCCGTTTTGCCAGAGTTTGCTGACGTTATCTTCATGTCAACTCTAAAACGTCTTGACACCGCAGTTGTTTCAGCAACCAAAGCAAAACTCAAAGGTGAGTTTGAAGGTGGCATTTGGATTGGAACCTTGGAGAACGATGGTGTAGGTATCACTACCCCAACCATTGAAATTCCAGGCTTAGAAGATGTTCGTGCCGCCATTATTGCAGGTGACATCGTCACCACACCATAGTGTTTTAAGCAGCAATTACCGCTGGGCGACAGCTAGCTGTCGCCCAGCTTTAAAAAGAGACCTCTAGAGGTCTCTTTTTTGTTTTTAGCCTCTCAACCCCTTTCAGCGATAATCAACAGGCATGGAAGCGCGAAAAACCTATCTACTCATCACATTTTGCACGGCACTCTTTTTCTCTACTTGGAGCATGTACACCGGTGTTTACCGGGTTGCGGCCGGGCTTTCCCCTTTACAGCTTGTTTTACTGGGCACAGTTCTCGAAGCGAGCGTATTTTTTGCAGAGGTCCCAACTGGCATCGTGGCGGACACATACAGCCGAAAGCTATCAATCATTATCGGCGTTTTTGTGATTGGGCTCGGTTTTATTCTTGAGGGGTTATTACCTTGGGTCGTTACCATTTTTGCAGCCCAAGCGCTTTGGGGGGTTGGCCATACATTTACCAGTGGGGCACAAGATGCGTGGTTGGCTGGCGAAATCGGTGCCTCAAGTTTAGGAAGCACCCTTCTAAAAGGATCGCAATTCGGCCGTGTTGGCTCCCTTTTAGGGATGGGGGTCGCCGTAGCCATCGGGCTTCTGACAAACATCCGCTTCTCATTAATAACGGGTGGCGCCGGTATGCTGGTCCTTGCCCTCAGCCTCATTTGGCTTATGCCCGAAACCGGGTTTGCACCAACTGATAGTGAAGATCGTGACAGTTGGCGACAAATGCGTTTCACTTTTCAGCAAGGATTAGACGTCGTACGTAATAATCGCATTCTCACATTGATGTTTGTCGCCACCTTGATCACGGGGCTTAGTAGCGAGGGGCTTGATCGTTTCTGGGAAGCTCACCTGCTCACCAACTTCACTTTTCCAGCGCTCATGGCAGACACGGGGCAAACGACAATCGCAGATCTCACAGGAGGTTCGGTCACCGATTTTGGCCCAAACATCACTATTTGGTTCTTTATTATCAATCTTTCAGCCAGCCTCCTCAGCTTGCTGATAACAGAAATTGTGCGCCGTCGGGTTGATGTGGACAATGACCCCGCTGCCTTGCGTTATTTGATTATCGCCAATGGGATAATTATTTGTGGGGTATTGTTATTTGGCTTAGCCAATGGAATTGCGACCGCAATAGCCGCGTGGCTCGTGCTGGGGAGCTTTCGCGGAACAATTTACCCATTTGTATCAGCACTCCTCAATCGGCAAATTCGTCAAGAGGTACGTGCTACGGTTCTTTCGATGTGGGGTCAGGCCGATGCGGTAGGCCAAATGTTTAGCGGCCCTTTAATGGGCATCATCGCAACGGTTGGCTCTTTTCGCATTGCATTTGTAGCAGTTGCGGTTTTACTTGCTCCAATTTTTTTAATTTACCGACGGGTACTGCGCACCATTTCTTAAAACATGAGCAAACTGATCGACATCATGAATAGTGGAAAATAGTCTGCATGGTGTCGGTCCTTGCCCCTTCTAAATTTACCGCTAGACTTTTGAAGCACGACCACACAATCCACGTAGTAGAGGAAAAATCGAAATGTACGACTACAAACGAATCAAAATTCTTGACAGTGAAATGGCCTATATCGATGAAGGCTCCGGCGATCCGATTGTCTATTTGCATGGGAATCCCACCTCTTCTTATCTGTGGCGCAATGTTATGCCACATGCTGAAGGATGCGGCCGATTACTCGCCCCAGACCTCATCGGCATGGGACAGTCAGGAAAAAACCCATCTGGTAGCTATCGGTTTGTAGACCACTATAAATATTTAGATGCTTGGATGGATTCGATGGGTCTGGGCAACAACATTGTTTTAGTCATTCACGATTGGGGATCTGGTTTGGGATTCCATTGGGCAAATAAGCATCGGGATCTTATTCAAGGCATCATCTATATGGAAGCGATTTTGCGGCCCGCTAAAATGGAAGAATGGCCAGAAGCGGCCCGTGGCGCATTTACTGGGATGCGGTCTGAAAAAGGGGAAGATCTTGTACTCAACCGAAATTTCTTTGTTGAACGCATTTTGCCAAGCAGCATCATTCGGAAACTCACAGAAGAAGAAATGGACGTATATCGCGCACCTTATTTGGAAGCGGGAGAGAGCCGTCGGCCGACATTAACGTGGCCGCGCGAAATTCCGTTTGATGGAGAACCGGCTGATGTACATGGCTTTGTGAGTGACTACTTTGCCTGGCTTAGCTCAGACGAAAGTCCACCCAAACTATATATCAATGCGGAACCGGGAATTGTCCTGGCCGGAGCATTGCGTGAGTCAGCTCAAAATTTGCCGAATCAAGAAGAGATTACGGTCAAAGGGCTGCACTTTATCCAAGAAGATTCACCGGATGAGATCGGGCAAGCAACGGCCGCATTTGTGAATAAGCTGCGGGCATAGAAGGCTGGTGTTTAACAACCATCGTTTCAGTTCAGTTCAAATTAATTAAAAAAGAATGCGTTCAACGGTCCAATAGAAGCCGACACAAAAAACACCGATCGTTGCCAAGCGACGGACGCTGTTTAAGTAATCTGGTTTTTTAATAAGCTTTAAGGCACCAAAACCAATTAAAGCGATGGCAAGATGGGTCAGTTCAACACCCAATGTAATCGCTACGAGTGTTGATCCCCAAGCCTGAAGTGAGCCTAGCGACGCGGTCATCGCTTGACCAAAGCCCAGACCGTGTACAAGCCCAAGCAATCCGGTCACCCACCAAACTTCGGCCGTGATGCCAAGCAGATACATACCGGCCAAGAGGCCAATGGATGCTGCGATTGTCGCTTCAATCATCCATGAAGGGACAGGTGGCTCATAGCCAAAAGCGACGGCCGCCAGCGTCATGGTATGGGCAACAGTAAAGGTCGTAATCAAGAACAGCAGTGAGCATAGTTGAGCAGTTACCAGAACAAGGGCCAAGACAAAAAGGATGTGATCATAGCCGGTCAAAACATGCTGAATCCCTATTAACCAAACCCCACTGACCGCCTCAACCGGAGAACCTTCACCTCGTAAACGAATAACAGATTCATGTGCGTTAAGCTCTCCTTCAAGTACAGTATCGGTTGTGCTGTCTTTCATCAGATAGCTGACTTGATCGTCGGCCGAAGCAAAAAGTCCGTATTCTACATCGACAATCTCTGGCACCTCTGGCCAGACAGCACGCAATGTCACTTGCAGATAATCGGCCGCAATTTCATCTCCATCTCGCGTATCAACCTCATCAGGTATCGTCACATCTGTGTAAATGGTAACGGCCGCTGCGTCTAACTCATTGCGCAGGACCACCTGCTCTTTTATCAGCGTTTTAATTTCGGCCTGATGCATGTCTAATTCACTGACTGTCAGTAAACCATCTTGATTTGTATCAGCAAACAAAAATGTGCTGGCATAGGGGGCAAAGGTCACAGTTGCTTTTACATCATCTAGTAAAACGCTGAGTTGACCAGCTTCAAGCCCATGCGCTGAAGCGATGGTGACCTGAATAAAACCGATCAAGCCAAGGCAAATAGTAAGAAATAAAACCGAGTAGCGTTGCATATCAAATTATCCTTTAGGTAGAAGATAAATGGTGGGTGTTCGTTTGCCACCCACCACTCACTAACTTCTATCCGCCACCTTGGCCACCGCCGGGTGGATCCTCTGTAAACTCACCCATCAAACATCTTGAAACGTATGGGTAGTCGTGGGTAATCAGGTAAATATATTCACCATTGACAGTGATGCCGTTGCACTGATCCAAATCACCATAGCTAGCATCATAATCCCAGTCAGAGGTAACCGTGCCATCTTTTTCAGGGCCAAAAACGAGGGTATCTCCA
>JBGCDP010000350.1:0-27214 GCA_045105475.1 Anaerolineae bacterium | reverse complement strand
TCTAACCGAAACTGATCATAAGACGCGGCCGGTACTCCCACCGAACGCAAATACTCGACCACAGCAACGGTAGCGACCTCCCCCATAATTTTGTCGTCCAAACTTTCTGTAAGCGGCCGACGATTCATATTTTTACGATCAACACTAAAGAACAGCTTTTTGGCCGCGTACTCAATCGCAGCCAGCAGGTTTTCAGCTTCCCAATACTCTGGCGTGGGTAAAGGCTTTTGCAGACTCATCTGGCTCTTTGACCAACCTCTCATACTGGCAACGTTCTATAGAACCAGTTGCCACAAGCACCTTTTTTATCCGAGCCAACCCGACCTCGGTTAAAGTGCTAAACCCTTCTACATCCAGCGGTACAGGCAGTTGCACCGTCACAAAACGGCGTTTCCCACCATCGGCCGCGTTTTGTTCGATTACCGCATGGGCAGTAGTGGCTGATCCCGCAAAAAAGTCGAGTACAATATTTTCATACTCATCGCCGTCGGCCGTCGTTGCCAACTGCAACATTCTTCGAATTAGGCCAACCGGCTTAGGTGTGTCAAACACTCTCGAATTACCGAACAGCTCGCGCATCTGTTTTCGGGCCGATTGGGTATCGCCAACCTCATCCCTTTTCCAAATTGTTAACGACGTCATCCCCTGTTTCACTTCAGACAAAAACTTTTTCATCGCAGGGACGTTATTGCCCGTTTTGCCAAACCAAACGCGATTGTCGGCCACCAGTTCTTCATACCGTTCTTGGGTCACAGTCCAACAGCGCCCCTGTGGCGGTGTCACAATCCGGCCGGATGGGACCGTAATCGGATAATCACAGCGAGATGTGTAGGTACGCACTGAAAAATCGGCCGCTTTCCACGGGCCGCGTGGGTCATTATCCGGGTTCTTAAAACGGGCATTCGCTGCGTCCGTACGCGGGAGCAAATTCGGCCGCCAAACCTGCTTATTCTTAGCATAGAGCAACACATAATCGTGATTCTCAGATAGCCAGCGAGCATCGTTTTGAGGTGCGTATTTCTTCTCCCAAATTATTGTCGAGACGAAGTTCTCAACCCCAAAAATCTCATCGAGCACCATTCGCAGCCGATGTACTTCACGATCATCGATACTGACAAACATCACCCCATCTTCGCGCAAAAGCTGGTGGGCTAAAATCAGCCGCGGGTAGATCATGTTTAACCAAGCGGCACTGTCTGCAAAATAGTCTGAATAAACAAATTCTTTTCCCGTGTTATAAGGGGGATCGATATAGATCATCTTGACCTTGTTCTGATGGCTCAAAGGGTGATTCATTAGCTTAAGCGCATCAAGGTTATCTCCCTCTATAAAAATGTTTGTTACTCGGATTCCGTTGTTTGGGTCAGGGTTCGCGAAGATGGTTTTAACCGACTTGCGCATTTGATCAGTCGGAGCAGTGGCCTGCTCATGAGCAGCCTGCTTACCAGGCCATGTAAATGACACAGCTTCGGCCGAAGGTTGTACTGACCGCTTTTTTGGTGATTTTTGTGCCATAGTTTTTTACGCTACATAAAAAGATAGAACGAGATAGGCATGAAGTCTCCTCATCTTGTTTAATTTTAAACGGCAAACTCTTGAGTCGCAAACAAAAAAGGTCCATGACATTCAACAATGAACACCACGGACCCTTATTCTTAAAAGAACGAACTCTTAATCAATCATCGATTAATCAAGGGTAGGTAAATCAAACTTTCACCGTCACCTGCAATCGTAACGGTTGCGGTGACTACTGTGCCGGGTGCGCCACCAGTAATATTGCTCAACGCTACAGTGAATGTTTCATCATCTTCCCCGCTTTCATTGTCAGCAATCGAAATAGTCACATCTTTGGCCGTTTCTCCGGCCGCAAACGAGAGTGTTTGGTCAACCGCAGTATAGTCACTACCGGCCAGCGCAGTTCCGTCGGCCGTCTTAACATCCACTGTGATCGTCTCACTATATTGCGAAGACAATTCAACCCGCACCACAACGCTACCATCATCTTCTAGTGCTGAATAAGTGGCAGCAGCAAGGCTCACGATAGGTTCATCGTCATTTTTGATCACGGCCTCAAGCGATGCGGGGGTAACACCCACATCTGGGTCGCTAATCGCCGTAACTAAGACAGAGAATGTTTCGTCAGCTTCAGATTTTGTATCACCTGAAACTTTTACGGTAAATGACTCAGCTCCAGCAGAGCCAGCATCACCACTAAAGTTAAGTGTTCCCGTGCGGAACTCATAATCCGCGTCACCAACCATCGCAGTTCCGTCTTGCGTGGTATAGGTTAAGTCAAAGGGTGCCGCAGTTGCGCTTTCTAGCGTAAAAGTAAACTCATAGTCAGATGTGCCACTATCTTGCTCAACCACAGAAGCAGGTGCGCTTAAGGTCAACTTGATCGTCTTGTTTTCTTTAATCGTCCCGATCCCTTCTTTATCGATAATGGCGACATTGACCGCATCGCTTAGCAACAGTTTAAAGGTTTCGTCACCTTCAAACTCATTGTCACCTAAGATGGCCACACTTACCGTTTTACTCGCAGCACCGTTCGCTGCAAATGAAACAGTTTGGCTAACCACAGGCGTGTAATCTTCGCCAGCCGTTGCAGTACCATCAGCCGTGTTCACGATTACGCTCATTGCATCATCAGTATCATCACGAGTAAGAGTAAAGACCGCATTCACCGATCCGCTGTTAACACCAGTTACGGTCACGTTATTGACAGTTATGCCTGCAATCAGCTCAACTGAGCCGATGTCACAAGAGTCACTAGGACGAGGCAAACCACGTTGATCAATCGAACCGCCGATCATCGCGTCACAGGCGGCAGTGTCGGCCGCGTTTAGCAACGGGCTGGTATCAGATGGCAGATGTGTAAACGTATTGCTACCGTTGTCGCCTAAAGGCATAAGTTCTGGATCACCATTAAGGGTCGACCCGCTGGCACAAGATTCTGCCCCGGCCGCATCTGTTTCGATAAGGTTATTCGTATTAACTAGCAGTGCGCCCGTTTCATCATTTGAACAATCAACCGCATGATTCGCGATCACACTATTCGCCATGACAACTTGGCTGGGCACCGTTGCCGTCAGATTTTTAAATCCAATCCCACTGCTGTTAGAAACAATTGTCGTATGAACAATCCCAATCGTGCCTCTATTGGCTAAGGCATAATCACCCGTGTTCCCAGAAATAGTCGAATTTTGCAGCGCAACCTTACTTGCTGAAGCATTGAATAAAGCGGCACCACTATCGGTTGAGCCATTTGTGCTGTTATTTGAAATAGTTGAATTCAATATCACTAAATCAGCTTGAATATTATTGTGAAGACCACCACCAGCGTTTACGGCACTATTGTCCGAGATAGTTGAGTGAGTAATCGTGAGCAGTGCCCCTGCGCGATTGTTAAAAATCCCGCCACCTTCTGCACTGGCAACGTTCCCAGAGATAATGCTATTAGAGATAAGCGTGTGTGCGTTGCGATTATAAATTCCAGCGCCTTGCTGTGAAACATTATTTAAAATCGAGCTATTTGAAATGGTGATTTTTACGCTGGATGAGCCAACGCTGATACCAATACCACCGCTAAAACGCTGAGCGATATTTCCTTCAACAACACTATTATCCAAAATGAGCGTCCCAAAATTTTGGAGACCACCACCATCTTCTCTAGCGGCGCGATTGTTGGCAATTTTGCTATCGATAATCGTTAGCTTTGCACTAGACTCACTAAAGATTCCGCCTCCCCAATATTCAGCCACATTGCTGATAACCTGTGAGTTCTCAAGGGTTAAATCGCCATAACTGACAATGCCACCACCACTCATTTCTGGGCGCAACGCCCCATCAATCGCATCGATAAAACCGCCGGTAATCACAATATCTTTTAAGGTCGCAACGGTATCTGTGTAAATGGCTATGGGACGTGTACCGGTAATATTTTGCCCATCAATTTTGAATCCGTTTCCGTTAAGATTAAGCATCACTCCGGCCGAACTGTTATCAATCGCTACGAGTGACGCAGTCAGTGGGATGTCGGCCGTTAAATTAATTTCATATGCACCAGCTGCAGTTTCTGCATTAAAGCAATCAATCGCCTCGGTTAATTCGGCCGCATCTCCGGCATTAACCGGGAATGTGCCACAGGCTAAGCTAGCCTCTTTTACGTCCGCGCTTGCAATAACCACAGTGACAAAAGTGGCTAGAACTAACGCAAATAAAAAGACAAGGCTGATTCGTTTGAACAATGTGTGGGTTGGCTTGATAATCATCAACTTTCCTTTTAGACCATTCCAAAAACAAAGCCTGATTTTAAAATCAGGCTTTATCCTTGCAAGGGCCAAATTAACTTGGCTAACAATATAAAACCACCCCGTCAATGTTCAAGTCATCACAAAGAGAAACAGGGTGGCTTTCGGTTAAAAATATGGTAAGGCTACTCGACATTAAACCTCGATAATAACACATTCACCGATGAGGTCCGTGATCCTGACGTTAAGCATTCTGCATTGACCGAGGTGTAATCATCGGTAAATATATTAGCGAAATCAACAGCAACGTTATTTTCGAAGATGTCTCTTTCGTTAATGCTAACAAATTCCGGATCAATGTCTAATCCACCAATCGAGCCTGAATATAATCCGTATTGACAGTTGTTTTCAAAGGCGATGTTGCCGTTCGGGAATTCTGTCCTACCGTACACCATTGTTGTATTTGAAATACGATGTTCAACTTGGTTTGAGTTTGAATCTAAATTCAATGTTCCTTTATTTGTATTGCTAAAATGCCCATAGATAGTGACATTCTCAAGTGTCCAGTTTTTACCAGCTTGTTCTGGAGGATTCTTCATGCCTAACGCGCTGTGGGCGTAGCGTGTAATCACAACGTCACGCAAAATCAAATCATTCACCCATGCTGTTGTTGTTGGTCCATTTCGGTCACCCAGAAGCAGACCGTTCATCAAGTTAGGGCCGATAATGCTACGTTCTATAGTCAGCCCATTTAACTCGTTAGAACTATAAATTTGGATGCCGTCGTTATGTGTACACCAGTTAAATGCTTCTTGGCGAAACTCTGGGTCTGAGGGGTAGTTGAGATAATCGAGTGTCATATCAGGTGCCCCCAGCTCATCACAACCGGCCGGGTTATCCAAACTGCAAACTTCACCCAGTGGGCTGTTATCTATCCCTGAATGGGCACGCTGGTTGTACAACCATGAATCAGTCAACACAAACTGATCCATATTGTTAAAAACGCCGTTTTCAGGGTCAGTAAAGCTAGATTGGATCGCATCGGCCGCATTGTCATGAATTTCTAGAAACTGGAATGTATGCCCGACTCCAGATAATTTGATGCCCGGACTTCCGTTGTTTGGATAATACAAACCGGTTGAACTGCCGTCATCTTGGCGCACAATACCGCCATTGTTAAAAATTTCCATGTAGCGTAAACCGATATTCTGGGTATTGTCATCGATTCCGTTGTTGATACGATCAGGATCAAACTCGATCCCGGTCTTTTTCCAGCCAAAAATGACGATTCCGCGTCGCTTACGGCCGTCAACGATTAGGTTTGAAACGCCATTCTCAAATTTTATGGCTGATTCGTTTGCAGTTAGATACTGGCTTTCATCCCAATCTTTTTGACCGCATTCTGGCAACAGCACCCCATTGCCACCAAATAAAACAGCCTGCCCATTGTGGCCTGACTCAGCCGATAACTGTACGACAATCGGTTGCTCTAGCTCACCGCTAGCGGCTGGCTTGAGTGAAGTTCGGTAAATCATAGGTGATGCCGCGCTTTCGCCACCGTCGAGGTAGATCCGATCCCCTGGCAAAACAAGGCTCCAATCAATTTGATCTAGCTCGTTCCAAGCGGTCTCCCATGAAGTCCCGGCCGAATTATCGCCATTCACTGAAACATAAAAAGTGGCTCCATTTGCTTGGTTAATCTTATTCGACAGATCAGCACTGGATTGGACTTGGGTTGTATCGGTACCGGTAGCAATCGACATCGACTGCGTGCTAGGTTCTGAAGAGCCAAAGGCAGCAGCTACCGGCGCGGTCGTCTGGAACGCTGGCACAACAACCACAGATTCCCTATCCGTATCAGGCAAATAAAAAGAATCGCTAATAGACAGGCGCTGTGAGCGGCTTTTATCTGAATAAATTACCCAGCGGAATGGACCCTGACCTAAAATCTCTTTACCCACCCACCATTCAACAAACAACAGATTAGCGGATGAATCCGGATAGAAACTTCCCTGCCAGCCTCCCACATCGATCCAGTTCGCGTTTCCAGCCTGCCACTGAACCACAGACCAACTTTCCTGCTTAAGTGGCACGGCCGACAGATCCAAATTATCAAGAGGAACTGATAAAATAATTTTGCCGCCACGAATGTCAGTTTGATGAACGCCAACGGCCGTGGGCCTTCTTTGACGTGAAGATGAGGTTGAAAATCCAAAAACCTGCCAAATACCTGCTCCAAAAAGAAGGATCAGGAAAAATAAGGCGAGATAAATTTTAATAAATGAAATGGATTGGGGAGAATCGTTGTGATTATTCATTAGGTAGATCAGGTGAGATGCAAAATAGATAAGATAAATTTCAAAATGACCGTCGTTTTCTATTAAAGCATTCTCTACACAACACGATGTAGCATGCTTTATAGGCCTAATTTAGCCCTTTACAGAGCAAAATTTAAGGCAAATAGGTACCATAAAAAAGATCAAATTCCTTTTATCATTTAGTAGCACTATTTATTTAACTTATAGATAGAGGTGAAACATCGGCCCCCCACCTGAGCCTGAATCACTCTGCTGCTAAAGCCCTTCTGGATTAGTTGGAACCAATCCAGAAGGGCTTTTTATTTGAAACCATCTGCTATGCAAAACAAATGGTCTCGACCTACCCATTAACCATCTATTTGACGATTAAGGGTAGAAAAATAGTAAAGCTTGTCGTCGGATCAATATCGTCATTGGTTAACGTCGCTGTACCGGTCCGGCCACTTAACATTGAATCGAGCGTACCGTTACTGACGGTTGTTAGTATCAAAACAAAAGCTTCATCACTTTCCTCAGTTGTGTCACCATTCACGGTTACTTCCACCGTTCCTGATGTCTCACCAACTGCAATTGATAGGGTTCCACTCTTTGCTGAATAGTCACCGTCAATTACCGTTGCTGTATCGTCTTGAGTCATATAACCAACAGATACAGGTACCGCAACCGCTTTATCTAAACTGATCGTAAATGTGACTACGCCAGTAGCATCGCCTTCAGCTTGAGTCACATCTTGAATTGTCACTTGCGGCAATGCATCATCCTCTTTAATCGTAACAATTGCCACTGTGTTGGTGCTTAATACGCCATTAACAGGGTCACTAATTGTCAGTGTGAATATCTCGTCACCTTCATAAAGCGTGTCATTGGTCACAGAAACAGACAGTGTTTGAGTAATATCTCCGGCCGCAAATACAACCACCTCATCGATAGCTGCATAATCGGAACCTGCTTCAGCTGTCTGATCGGTCGTTTTTACCGTCACACTCACAGGCAATCCGGATACATTCGTCAAAGTCAAAACGACATCAAGCGCCCCACCTGATTCATCGACTGAATAAGCGGTATTTTCGATACTAACACCAGGCGTGCCATCATTATCAACAATGGTGATCATCGCATCAGAAGGGCTGCCTAATGAGGCATTGACAGGGGCACTTAAAGCCACGTCAAAGGTTTCATCCAACTCATCAAGCATATCGTCGTTAATGGTGATTGTGACCGTCTTGGTTATTTCACCTGCTGCAAATTCAAGTGTCTCACTCAGGGCAACAAAGTCGACTCCGGCCGTGGCTGAACCTTCACTTGTTCCAACCATCACACTTGTTGATACGGCGCTACTAGCAGACAAAGTTACGGTTACAGGCACCGTTGTGTCAGCTTCAGTCACAGAGACGCTTCCGACGTCTAGTGAAAATGAAACGCCATCATCGTCGTTGATGGTGCCCACTTGAGCAGCACCAGCTGTGATATCACTGGCTAGCATCGTATTGGTAATTGTCCCAAATGAGACGCTGAACGTCTCATCAAACTCAGCAACCATATCGCCAACAACCGCTACAGAAATTGTTTGAGCTTCGTTTGCAGTCCCAACAAAGTTAAGCGTTGAGGTAATTGGATTGTAGTCATTGTCTGCCGTAGTCGCTGTACCATCAGCGGTTGAAACATCGACATCAAACCCACCGTCTACGGCCGCACTCAAAGTTGCTGTGAAGACATAACTGACTGTCCCCGCATCGCCTTCTTCTACGCTCGCGGCACCACTTAAAGTCACTGTGGCTGTATCATCATTGTTTATCGTGCCGGTCGCACTACCATCTGATATTGAAGCATTAATCGGATTACTCAATGTAACGGTAAAAGTTTCATCAGCTTCAACTTGACTATCAGTTGCAACAGTGATGCCAACCTGCTTGATCGCTATTCCAGCATCAAACACAACATCCTCATTAACTAAAGCCGTATAGTCGCTTCCAGCTACGGCCGAATCATCAACCGTATTAACAGTTACAGTCACCGGATTAGTCATATCGGTGCGTGTTAAGGTGAACGTAATTACCGTTGTGCCACCTGTCCCTTCTGTTACAGAAGCATCAGCAACAGATACCATTGTATCGATGAGTTCAACTGCCCCCATCTCACAGCTGCCACCAGAACGGATAACACCACGTTGGTCAGTTGCCAAACAGCTAGATGAAGTTGCTCCAATTACAGGGCTGCCAGCTCTTGGCAAATGCGTTGGGGTCAAACCACCATTGTTATTCAAAGGGTCTAATTCAGGATCACCTGACTCATCGGGTGCTGGACAATTATCGTTTGTCTGAATTAAATTGCCTGAGTTGGTTGGAATTCCACCTGTGTTTGAACAATCAAAACCAGCATTCCCTGCAAAAACACTATTAATTAAATGAGCAGTACCGCTATTCACAAAATTAAGTGTCCCTGTATTGCTAATCATCGAAACATGGGTAAATGTAAAGATCCCCGCATTTGAAACACCCCCAGCACCTGATGTCCCATCACTATTACCAGAAATAGTCGTGTTTTCAATATTTCCAAAAGCACCGGTTACTAGGTAAAGCCCACCACCGTCTCCGGCGGTCCCTCCTGCATCTGCATCAGCAATATTACCGCTGACAGTAGATCCTGATAGGTTTAGCCCGCTGTTTGTATCGTTATAAATTCCACCACCACTACGGTTAGATGTATTATTGGCAAAGATACTATCTACAATATTTATTGACCCGCCGGGAACATTCGCAGCAATATTATTGTAAATTCCACCGCCTTCTCTAACCGCATGATTATTTTCAATCGTGCTTCGAATGATAGAGGCTTCATTAACAATACCGATACCACCGCTGAATCGGCCGGCAGTGTTGTCTGAAACGATACTATCGGTTAATGTTAAAACACCTCTATTCTCTATGCCGCCGCCGTCTCTACCTGCTGAATTTTCTGAAATGCTACTTTCTTGGATAATTAAGGTGCCGGCTTCATCGTTGTATATACCACCACCTTTTAGCACATTTGTTGCTGAAGCAGCGTTGCTTATCACTTGAGAATCGATCAATGTTAGGGTGCCGAAGTTTTGTATACCGCCGCCGTGGTTTAAAGCGATATCGTCAGTGCCGGTTATGTTTCCTCCGGTTACGATCAGCTCAGAGATTGTCACATCAGCATCAGCATAAATTGCTAGCGGCCGAACACCCGGTGTATTCTCACCATCAAGCGTAAAACCTTCCCCATTGATTTCTAGGTCAGCTCCAGCTACTGTGTTGGTAATCGGCAATGTACTAGCTGACAGCGTAATACTTTGCGTAAAAGTAATCACATACGTCCCGGCCGCTACCTCTTGATTAAAACACTCGATTGCGTCGTTTAACTCCAACTCACTGCTCACTGAAAGGTTGCTGGGTGAAACACAAACAGCCGCCTGTGGGGCCGCAGCTGTCAATGTAAATAAAACTGAAAAATACAAAAGGGAAGCAGCTGCAATCACAATTGCGAATCCCCCCTTCATTGCCAGTGTTCTTGAAAATGTCTTTGAATGGTTCATATTGTTTTCCTATCTTGTTTCGATGATTCCAATTGATTACAAAGGGATAAGAAGAGAGGCAGTCTCTGCTTTAAGAGCCCGACACTCAAAAATTCAATGTAATCTTTGGCAAGCAACTATTGAATCTATAGATAATAAATGTGGAAAAGATCAATTTTAATCGCTTGGTGTTTGTGGTTATTTGCCTGAAAAAGTAATGATTCCCCAAAATACAAAGCTTCAGCCCAAAGCTCAAATTTGCATTATAAGCAGGAAAGCATGACCTAAGCTGTATGTCAATGGATGAAAGATTGCTCGAAAGATAGAGTTCTTTGCCCAACTCTCGTCTTGAGCATCTATGCTAAGCTCCTAATTTCAACTGATCACAATTTCGTCACATTGCAATCTTGCCACCAGTAGATTATCAACTCGAGGTTACGTTCCATCTGCTTATTAGTTAACACTTTTGCTAGGGTATTTCGAGAATTTACCTATTATTCAGTTTTTTTCCTTGATTTTTACTGAATAGTGCAACGTTTCCAGATTAATTACCCTAGTATTTTTAGATTCTCCCTACACACAGAATCTATAAGCTAAAGCGATATCGCCCTTAATTTAACGAACATCACCGGCCCCAAATAACAAAAAAAGCACTTAGGAGTTTTGTACCACTTCCAAGTGCTTTTTAAATAATCAGGATGTCTATGAGAAGGTTTCAGCTTACGGGATCACGATATCGGCCGAAACGGTAGATACATAAATATTGTTATATAAACCGTTGATGATTTCATGCCCTTCCTGAATCGCTCCATATTCTGTTCCTACATTTGCGGAGTCAACATGCACGGCCAAAGCTGTTCCAACCGGGATTTCTCCAGAGAAATTAGTTTCCCCCGGCCGATAATAAGCATCACCGATAGAAAGGGTCAATGAGGCACCTGGAGCCAAAGGCAACGCCCTGCTATTAACCAACCAGACAATCCCTTGTTGACCCAAAGAGTCAACCGTGTCATTTGGTTTTTCAGGCAAAATCGTTGGGTTAACAAACAGGTCAACCCAAAATGACCCATTTACTGCGACCGTACCGTTATTTTTAATCGTAATTTCCACATTACCATCGATGGTCGAAACTTGTGACACAATCAGGTCAGGGCCTGGCGTTTTTCCATTATTGATAATCGGTAGTCGAATCAAATACCTGTCATCGTTAAGAATTAGCCCGGTTGCAGTTGAAGCAGTAACGAGGGAATTTAGCTCCCCATCACTTGGAGAAGACAAAACAACGGTAAATGACTCATCGTCTTCACCCTCAATATCTCCATTAATGGTAACTTCGATTGTTCCAGAGGTCTGACCGGCCGGAATACTAAATGTTCCGGAAGCAGCCAAGTAGTCACCGTCTGAAACGGTTGCGGTTCCATCTTGAGTGGCATAGCTAATCGAAAGTGCCACATCGGCCGCAGCGCTCAGCTGCACTGAAAACGCCATTTGCGTTAAGCCATCTGTTTCCAGCGTCGAAGCGTCATCAATCGAAAAGACAGGAGCAACATCGTCTTCGACAATCGTTATCACACTTTCAGTAACCGCTCCAGCCTGAACATTGACATAGCCGCCCAACTCTAGAGTAAGTGTCTCATCACGTTCATACACAGTATCGTTAGTCGGCTCAAATTCCACCGTTACGCTGATTGTTTCCGCTGGAATAACGACCGACTGATTGATAGCTTTATAATCGCTTACATCTTGAGCCGTTCCATCAACCGACTGAACTTGAACTGTAACCGGTACACTCGACTTCCGATTCAGCGTTATTGCAATTGGCACCGAAGCATCACCTTCACTAACCGAAGTAGCCGCTTGGCCAAAGCTGACAGTGGGTGCTCCCTCATCGTCAATAATTGTCAATAGCTCACTGCGTGGAATCCCTAAAGTCGCGTTTATTGGATTCTCAAGCTCGACAAAAAGGGTTTCATCACCTTCACTGGTTCCGTCATCTAAGATCGGGATAGAAAATGTTTTTTCTAGCTCGCCAGGAGCAAAGGTCAAGGTCCCAGAAGTCGCAACGAAGTCGCTACCAACCGTTGCCGTTAAGCCGGTTACAGAATAATCAACTTTGGTTTCAAATGTGCTGATACTATTTAAGGAAACAGTCGCTATCACATTTGTATTCCCTTCTACAACAGTAGATGAGTCAAGTGCTAGTATAAAGACCGCCCCATCATCATTGGTTATCATCCCTTCAATAGAAGAATCGCCATTAATCGACACAGGCAAAGCGGTGCCTGTAATCGCTCCTAACGCAACGGTAAATGCTTCATTTGGTTCAACGATTAAATCTCCGTTGACGATAACCGTAATCGAGCGAACTTCACCCGTCGTACCATCAAAGCTCAACGTGCCGCTTTGGTTCACAAAATCGCTGGGAGATGTGGCTGACCCGTCGCTGGTTGAGAATGCGAGATCAAATCCGCCTTGTACAGCATGATCTAAAGTCACATCAAATATATAAGCTGATGTCCCAGAATCGCCTTCATTAATCGCTTCCGCACCGCTAAAAGTAACGGCCGCGCTATCGCCATCGGCCGCAATTGTTGCAACAAGGGACGTGCCTGGAACCGTAATTTCACTATCTAAGGCGGTTCCCGTTACGGCACCTAACTTGAAGGTAAAGGTCTCATTCGGTTCAACTTTAATATCGCCATTTACCAGAACATTTACAGTTTTTAATTCACTTGCTGTTCCAGAAAAGATCAAAGAGCCATCATTGTCTTGATAATCACCATCAGTAACCGTGGCTGATCCGTCATTGGTCGAGTAGGGCAAGGTAAATCCACCTTGCACAGCATTATCAAGCTGAACTGTAAACGAGTGCGTCACAGTGCCAGAATCACCTTCCGGCTTAGAGGTACCCCCGCTAATCATAATCGTTGCGGTGTCATCATTAGTGATTGTTGCCGACTGTGGTGTCCCTGAAACATCAATAGAACCGCTTAAACTAGAGCCGCCCGCACTGCCCAATGCAACTTCAAATTGCTCGTTTGCCTCAACCTTTGAGTCACCATTAACTAAGACAGTTAACGTTTGAGTTTCGCCCGCACTACCCGAAAACGTCAGGGTTGAATCGTTGTCCACATAGTCGCTGTCACTGGCTTGTGCGGTACCATCATTTACAACGATGGGCACAGTGAAGCCACCCGCAACGTCAACATTTAGCGTGCCTGTAAACACATAGCTTACAGTGCTGCTGTTCCCTTCATTTTTAGAAACCCCACCAGACAATACAACGATGGCAGTGTCATCATTGAGAATGGTTGCTGTCCGTGGGCTACCGGCTTTGACAATGCTCGCCGCATGAGTCCCCGTTATCGCTTCTAAACTAACTTGGAACGTTTCGTCTGCTTCGACTCGATTGTCATGGTTAACCGCAACCGTGAATGTTTGTGCTTCACTAAGATTACCAACAAAGTTCAGTGTACCGGTCTTGGATACATAGTCATCATCGGCCGCTGTCGCTGTGCCGTCTGCAGTCGCATAATCAACTGAAAAGCCCCCAGGAACAGCTTTATTCAACGTTGCTGAAAAAGTATAGATTGTTGTCAGCGTGTCACTATCCCCTTCATCTTGTGGCAATCCACCAGAGAGAGTTAGTGTCGCTGTGTCATCGTTTAAAATCGTTCCAGTTCTAGTATCTGTCCCTAAAACAACATTGCGGCCGCCGTTTGTCAAGGTATCAATTGAAACAGAAAAGGTTTCATCCAACTCAATTGCACTGTCTGCGCCTAAGCTAACGGCAACCATTTGGCTAGCCGTAGATCCAGCAGGTAGCGTAACAAGTTGATTGGCAATGGCGGTGTAGTCACTATCGGCCGTTGTGGCAGTTCCGTCTGCGGTATCAAAGTTAACGCTAACTGCAACATCAACTGGAGCACTCAATGAGACAGCAAAAGAGATAGGACCACTGTTTTCAGCACCGCTTTGATTCGCAACAATAGACACACTTGCACTATCATCATTCGTGATTGTACCGGCACCTGAACTATCAAATATTAGGCCATTGACACTGCTATTTAGGTTTATAGCAAATGTTTCGTCTATTTCGACCAAATCGTCTGTATTGATATTGACAGGCACTGTTTGGGTTAAGCTGCCACCAGCTAAAAAGCTCAAAGTCGTAGCAGGAACAGCCGTAAAGTCGCTGCCACCAATCGCGGTCCCATTAGCCGAAATAGCCTTAACAGAGTTTGCGACTGTGGTGTCGGAACGTGATACCACAAAGCTGGCGCTTACCGTACCACCAGTCCCTTCAGCAATAGTCACGTCGCCAATTGAAAACAAAACAGCTTCAACTGCTCCAATATCACATGAAGCTGCTGGTCGAGAAACACCCCGCTGGTCGGCCGGTGTACAGTAAGTTGCAGATGCAGCACCAATGATTGGGCTCGAAATTAATGTAGGATGATGTGTGTCCTCATCGCCGCCATTATCAGACAATGCGGCTAAAAGAGGGTTTGAACCTAAAATGTCGGTTCCGGCATTACGACAAGCCCAACCAGAGACAACAGAAGAGTCGCTCCTGATTAAGTTGTTTGTATGGATGCCCAACGTCCCAAAGTTCACACAATCAACATCTGGGTTATTTGCCATGATTGAATTAGCAATCGACAGTGTTCCAGCCACCTCGTTCTGAATGCCAATACCACCTGAGAGCGTCCCATCAGTATTGTTAACAATCGTGGCATGGCGCGCGAGCAATGTCCCAAAGTTGACAATAGCACTGGGCGCTGTGTTGTCAGAAATTGTACTGTTTGAAATAGCTGCATCGTTGAGATTATAGAGAGCCGCCCCATTTGTCCCGGCTGAATTTCCAGAGATTGTGCTCTCATTTATCGTCACGTCACCATAGTTTAGGATTGCACCACCGATAGTAGCGTCCCCGCCGGTTAAGGTGATGTTTTCAATTGTTACGTGAGTATCTGTATAGACTTCAATTAAGCGTACACCAGATGCACCACCACCATCCAGGTCGTACCCAGCTCCATCTATGACCAACTCAGTCGCTGCGGTTGTATTTGAAATCGGATTGGTGCTGGCAAGCAAGGTGATATCGGCCGACAGCGAAATTGTGTATGTTCCGGCCGCTTCTGCGCCAAAACAATCGATCGCCTCATTAAGGGCAGCCTCAGTTCCAACGCTGGCCGGAAACCCGCAAGCCATCTGCAAATTTGATTGGCCTACATTGGATGGGCTTGCATCAGTGTCGGCTCCGTAAACAACCATTGTCTGTAATACGAAATAACTGATTGTAAGACAGATACAAACAGCGAGAGAGGCGACTTTAAGTTTAATCCCCTGGCTAAAATTCATAGTTTTCTTCCTAGCATTCTTCCTGCTGTTACATAAAGTAGAGCAGCAGAAGCGGTGAATAGGCCCACCACAGGTGCTTCATCCTCTGGGTCAAGTCACGTTTAATCCATTCATACAGACTTGGCGAATTTAATATTTTCACCCAAAACTTAAGATTTACCTTACTATGAATGAAATTTTTAAAAGAATCGCTACATCATACAAGTTCTTCTAAAAATCAGAATCTGGGTGGCCGCTCATGCTTATTATTAGTTTTTAATCGTCTGAGTTTAGGCAGCCACTATCCTACATACATCATAGCTGCTAAAGCTGGATAAATAGCCAATACTTAGTTCAACTTTATATATAAAGTAACGTAAGCTAACTGGCGCAGCAGGTGGGCAACCCATAAATTTGGTATCAGAACTTACTCTACATAAAGCTTCGCTTATCAATGGTTAGAAGTGGTTAGAAAACAGTCTAACATTGCTACGAGTAGTACACCAGTACTATTCGGTGGTTTTCATCAAAATCTCTGTTAATTTCACGTGCATTTATTGATTTGTGCAGCAAAACAGACAGCAATGCATAGAAAATATGTTAGCCAACCGGCTACTAAATAATATCGGCCGATTATTCGTATTTAATACGGTGAGGACAAACGGAGCTCATCAAAAGAGATTAGCAAGCCACGAAGAGCATTATCCTCGATAACAATAGATGCAATGTTGTTATAGGATTCACCCTGTTGCTCATGCGATTCTAGAACGCCACCATAATCTGCAATTGTGCTGGCGGAATCAACATGAACAACAAACCTGTCTCTATCAACAAACTCACCTGAAAAGGTTGAATACACATCGCTAAAATAAGCGCTATCCAGTGTGAGTGTTAAACGCGCTCCGGCCGACATCGGAAGTGCAGCATCCGTTACCCCCCACACCCAACCGGTTTCACCCATCTGCTCCAATGTGTCATTCAACTCAACCGGGTCAACGATGGGGTTTACAAACAAATCAACCCAGAACGCGGACTCAACCGGTCCAGCGCCAATATTCTGTAGAACAACAACAGCCTCCCCATTCACAACGCCAATACTGTCAACGACTAAGTCGGGTAAATGTTTTTCAGGTTTGGGAAACTCAAATCGCTGAAATAGCTGTGGGATATGCACTTTAAATCTATCGTCATTCAAAATTCGGCCGATTCCAGTTAGCGTACTGCTCGGCATATCTAATCCTGCATCGGCGGGCAACGTCAAGATAAGTTCAAACGTTTCGTCCTGTTCAGCTGTAGCATCCCCATAAACTTTCACTGTAATTATTTTGGTTTCTCCGGCCAAGCCTGTAAACGACAAGACCCCTCTTGCCTCAGCGAAATCTTCTCCGACCGTAGCCGTTAGGCCGTTGGTTTCATACCCGATATCAAATCCTTCAGGCACAGCCTTATCCAACAAAACTTTGAAAACAAAATCTATCGTCCCACTGTTAGATTCCGGCTGACTAATACTTGTGCTCAATATTTTTAGTCTCGGCCCAAACGAGGTTGGAGTCTGTGAGGGGGACGGAGTCTCGATTGGAATCGAGGTTTGAGTAGGAAGTGGGGTTCCGGCCGGAGGTAATGGGGTTTCAGCAGGCGGCGGTACAAGCGTCTCTGTTGGTAACGGTGCTAGTGTTTCTGTTGGTGGTGGTACCAATGTTTCGGTCGGTGGTGGCACCAACGTCTCTGTTGGTGGTGGCACTAGTGTTTCTGTTGGTGATGGCACCAATGTTTCCGTTGGCAGTGGAATCAGTGTTTCTGTTGGCGGCGGCACCAATGTTTCTGTTGGCGGCGGCACCAGTGTTTCTGTTGGCGGCGGCACCAGTGTTTCTGTTGGCGGCGGCACCAATGTTTCTGTTGGTGGTGGCACCAATGTTTCTGTTGGTGGTGGCACCAGCGTTTCTGTTGGTGGTGGCACCAATGTTTCTGTTGGCGGCGGCACCAATGTTTCTGTTGGCGGCGGCACCAGTGTTTCTGTTGGTGGTGGGGCCAGTGTTTCTGTTGGCGGCGGCACCAATGTTTCTGTTGGCGGCAGCACCAGTGTTTCTGTTGGTGGTGGCACCAATGTTTCTGTTGGCGGCGGCACCAATGTTTCCGTTGGCGGTGGCACCAATGTTTCTGTTGGCGGTGGGGCGAGCGTTTCTGTTGGCGGTGGCACCAATGTTTCTGTTGGCGGTGGCACCAATGTTTCGGTCGGTGGTGGCGCCAACGTTTCTGTTGGTAGTGGAATCAGTGTTTCGGTTGGTGGTGGCACCAATGTTTCCGTTGGTGGCGGCACTAGCGTCTCTGTCGGTAGTGGCAAGGGCGTCTCAGTTGGAACAGGTGTAGGCGGTGGTGGCGGACTGCCGGGTGAGCCGATGTCGAGGCCGCTATTCCCTCCGGCCGGTTCTGACTGGTACCCCACAAACAGAGGAGTCGATTCACCTATACTGCTCAATCCCCAGTTTGACCCCACACTATTATCCGACCCTAAGTTCTTTAGAAAAATCGATTTCCCATTTTGAGTTGTTGGCCAACCGGAAATAAACGAATGGTAGGCTACTTTTTCAACGGAATTCGCATGCGTTTCATGGTCCCCCTCATAATCTGCGAAACTCTCCCAAAGCGCGATCGACTCTGTCCCGTTATTGATTGGCATTTTCGACCAGCCTGTCACCGGGATAAGATCAACGTCGCCCCATGCTGCTCGAAAATCGGCAGCTGAAACGCTATCAGCATTGTACAAAACGGCCGATTTTCCAGCTCCAATCGACCCGCTGGCGATATTTGGCCCAGAATGAGCGGTCGGATTTATATCGTCTAGCACAAATCCACTTAAATTAACTGAGCTTGACCCACTATTGTAAATTTCAACCCACTCCCAAGCCGGTTCGCTACTTCGTGGGTTATACATAATCTCTGTGATCATTAAGTCAGACGCAGCTTGACTTGCATTACTCTCCCTCACATGCAAATTCACCCCAAAAACAGCCAGCAAAAAGACCACCCAAATAGCCACAGGCTTACTCCGAACCATATTCTTTTCTCTCTCCCGGTGCAGTGTGCAGACGCAATCATTCCGGATACTTCAATGAATCAATAGACAGATAGGTTGTGACGAATGGAATGATTCTGTAGTCATGTAAGCCACCCATCACAGTAAGCAAATTTTAACCAAATTATCCCAATCTGCCACTGCAATTATTGGAAATACTTCGCATGATTAATTCTAAAGAAGGTCAAGAAACCTTAGGCAAAAACCTCTGCGTCAAAAACCAAGACAGCAAACTACCTGTCACTGTTGACACCATCGTTGCCCACCAAATCGCAGTCACACCATAACCCAACCCCATAACAAAAATCAGGATCAGAATTATCGGCAACACCACAAAACGACTGTAGTTCAAAATCAATGGCAAGATCGGCTTTTTCATACCCCGCATTGCAGAAGAGGATGCAAAAAATAGCGCATTTGGAATCAACGCAAGCGACCGAATACGGATAAAAGCGACACCAGTCGACAAAATCTCCGGATCTTCGGTAAATAGCATCATTACCGGCCGGGCGAAAATAAACACCAGCGACCCCATTATCAGCATGATGATCACACCATACTTAGCCGCCACCCACACCGTTTCATGAATGCGTTTTGGCAGTTGCGCCCCATTATTCTGGGACACCAGCGCCAACGTAGCCACATCGATACCGATTAATGGCAGCAGAGCCAACTGCTCAATCCGGCCGGCCGCACCATAAGCGGCCACCGCCTTCTGCCCAAACTGGCTCACGAACCACGTCACGGCAAAAAAGCCAAACGTCAATGCCATTAAATCAATAAAGATCGGAACACCCTGCCCCATGATTTGCCGAATCAGGCCGAAATCCGGTTTAAAGTATTTTTTTAAACCAGCCCGTGTTATCAGTCCGGCTCGTGATACTTCAAACCCTAAATACAAACAGCCCAAAAACTGGACAAAGATCGTTGCCAGCGCTATGCCCCTTATTCCCATTGCAGGCAGACCCAAGCCTCCAAAAATAAACCAAGGATCAAGAGCCAAGTTTAAAAGAAATCCAGTGACCAAAAAGTTCCGGCCGGGAATCGTCTTCCCCAATGGATTAAGCGTTGAAATCAACATTTGATTGGTGATGAAAAAGATCATCCCGCCAAAAATCGGATTCAAATACGCCAGCGTATTCGCTTTATAAACCGGATCAGTCGCCCCTAAAAAACTGACTAGAGAGCCAGACGTAGACAGAATGAGGGCTGACACAACGGCCGAAATCAAGACACCAAAAATTAGCCCCTGAATCGCCAACCGCTCCGCCTCCACCCGACTCTCACGCCCAAGCGCATTCCCGATCAGGGCCGAATTTCCGCTTGAAAAACCTACCCCGATCGCAATAATCACAAAAAAGATCGGAAATGAAAGTGAGAGTGCGGCCAGAGCCTCATCTGAAATTAGCCCACCATAAATCGTATCAACCACATTAAACATCGTGTTGAAAAAAGCCCCGATCCCCACCGGAATGGCGATTTTGCGTAGCATGAAAGGAATAGGCGCACTGGTTAGTGGATTTTGGGGTGAAGCTTCAGCTTTCAGTTTAGACATAGTTGCCGAAGTATACCTATCGAAAATCAACCTGCGTTCAATCCAATAACGATCTGAGCGTGATTCTTACCAATCAGCCGATTGCGATCTGCCCCATCGGCCGCCACAAAAGCAAAATCACACCCCCAATTAAAACCCCTCCTACAGCAATCGCAATCGGGACACTGGTCAGCGTTGCAATCGAGCCTAAAACAACACCACCCACCCATGTAAATCCAAATACCTGCGTGTAAATTCCCTGAACCCGCCCCTGCATCTTTTCAGCCGTCAGCAAAATGACCGACGCCGTTAAACTCACCTCAAACGCCATGAGGGCACCCTGCATTAAAGCCACCAATACCAATGAGAGGGAATAGATCGGTGTAAATGCGAAAAGTAAAATGCCTACGGCCGTACCCAACCCTGCAAACTTAACCAGTCGAACCTTGTCTCCATAATTACCCAAACTCGCAATTGCCATCGTCGAAAGCAAAGATCCGGTTGCACCGGCGGCTGTCAAAAAGCCCAGCCCGTCAGCCCCAACGCCTAAAACATCACGGGCCATCACCGGCATCATGGTCAGATTAGACCAGCCAAGCAGAGACATTAAGAAACCTAACCCGATTAGCCACATCAACGATGGGAATGTCCGAATATAGTTCAGCCCTTCTCTGACAGATCCCATGACCGATTCACCTTCGGCCGGTTTAGGCTGGAACTCACCGCTAATAAAAAAGGCGCAGACGCTGGCTAAAATGCCGGTAGCGGCCGCAAAAAAATATCCAATGTCCATGCCAAATTGCACAACGATCCAACCAGCAACGGCCGAAGCCACGACATTCCCTACATTAAAACCCAGCATTTGAGCGGCCGAGGCATTCAACACCCGCTTTGGCCCTACCACTTGGAAAATGATCGTATTGATCGCAGGCCAGCGGACCGAAATAAACACCCCTTCAAACACGCTGGCAACCATGATGTGCCAAAGTTCCACCTGCCCCGTTAAAAGCAAGATCCCAATCGCTAAAGCCGATAGAGAACTTCCAACTTCTGCGACCATCAAGGCGGCTTTTCGATTGACCCGATCCAACAAAACCCCGATAAAGGTTCCCAACAAAATCTGGGTAAATCCCCGCAAAGCCGGAACCGCTCCCACCCAAAATGCTGAATCGGTCAGCGTCAAAACGAGCCAGCCACGCACCACAAAAATCGTGATCAAACGCATCGAGCCCAACACAGAGTTAAACCATAGCCAGCGATAGGCTGGAATAGACAAAGATTCTGTTAGCTGTGAAAACAGCCGTTTCAAATACGATTCTTGCTCTGAAACTGGCATAATGCGCCTCTAAGGAAAATTTTAATGCAGAAGTTATTGCCGACTCAGTTCGCAACAAGCTGCCGCTTTCCCGAAGTCTAGTGTAAAATTTCAGCCTGAACCAACTGAAACTACCACCCAAAAAGCGAGGATTCAAAATGTCTGTTCAAGGTGATTTTAATGAAATTCCGGTCATCGACTTGGCCCCACTTAACCAGCCCGATGGTGATTTAAGCGCGGTGGCTCAAGCCATCCGCGAAGCGTATACCAATGTAGGCTTTGCTTACATCATCAATCATGGCGTCCCTCAGAATTTGATCAATGGGCTATTTGCAGCTTCGGCCGACTTTCACGCGCTGCCGCGTGAAGAAAAAATGGCCCTGGAAGTAAACCAATGGCACCGTGGCTTTATTCCGATCAATACGTCAACGCCAAAGACCTCAAGCATTGCGAAAGTCACCAAGCCCAACCAAAGTGAGAGCTTCATGGTAATGCATGACCTCGCCCCAGATGATCCCGATGTGTTAGCTGGATTAGACCTTGCAGGACCGAACCAGTGGCCTGAATCACTGCCAACCTTTAAACCGGCCGTCATGGCCTATGTCGATGCAATGAATCATCTGGCTCGCAATATTACTACCGTGCTTGAACTTGCTTTAGGCGCCAAACCCAATCGGTTACGCCCTGCATTTGATCGGCCGACCACCTTCCTGCGCATGCTCTATTACCCACCTCAGCCCCCCATGTCTCCCGATGATCTATTTGGCTCTGCGCCACACACCGACTACGGCTTTATTACCCTGCTCGTCCAAGACGAGGTTGGCGGGCTGCAGGTGCGCAATATCAGTGGTGACTGGGTCGATGCCCCCTTCATGCCGGGTGCATTTGTCATGAACGCGGCCGATATTCTGCATCGTTGGTCAAATGGCCAATTCATTTCTACCCCCCATCGGGTAATCAACACCTCTGGCCGGGCGCGTTATTCAAACCCGTTTTTCTTCGACCCTGACATGAAGGCTGAAATTGTCCCGCTTGAATCATGCATACCCGCAGGCGAAACGGCCGAGTATGAACCCATCGTCTATGGCGACTATCTGATGGCACGGCTACGTGCCAATCATGACCAGCACAAAGAGAAAAAGTAAAAGCATGTTAAAACACATCCCTTTGCTCCGGCTCCAGCGCGATCTCTATGATCTACCGCGTGGGCCGGAGCGATTTCAAGCCTATATTGCAGTTCTAAAAGATTCCCAAACAGGAGATATGTCTCTTCCATTAGGAAATATGAATCCGATGGGGAAAGATCATATCCCCAAACTGCTCGATGCATATTTGGCTTTAAGCGCCGATGAAATCGCTCAGACAATGATCGAGCAGGTAGCGACTGATAATCTTTTTGGCAACGATGAGTTTCAAACAGCCCTTGTGATCGCTGATGATGCTCATGGGCAGTGGACCAACCGGATCTCCACAGATTTTAAGAACCGGTACGACTGTCGGCCGATGTTTCGTCGCAGTTGGCTGGTAGCCCTTTTGTGGACGAGCGAAACGCCATCAAAGGAAAGCGTTGAGAAAACGGTCCTTGAAACAATTTATCGAGGCGTTCATATTCAGCGACACGGCTATCCAGCCAACCTCAAACAACTCATCCAGCAAGAAGGGTTTGCTCAAGCAAAATCAGGTGCTCAAAACAAGTTTGATTCCGACGAGCTTGAGTACACTCGTGAGCTATTTGAACCGCTGATGCAGGCTGATGATGAGCCGACTTTGATCGCAGCCTTATTCGGTGATCCGGCGGCCAAAGAACTCGGACATCAACCTTTAGGGTTAAGTAAAAACGCTGGGTTAGAGTTAGGTTTATATCTACAAAAAGAAAGGATTTAGAGGGCAAAATCGTCGATATCGCAGGAATTCCCTTTGCACATGGTTGATTCAGCGACATTCTGCATGTTTGAGTGAAATTTAGCTTGATTCATAACCGCCAAATTGGCAATTTACGCTTGCCAATAACTTAACTGCCCCAAATCTTCATATTTTCTTCACCACATCCATAAAATTAATGGTAAACTAACTGCCTGTACATATCCTGTACACATTTATTCCAATAATAAATCTAGTCAGCAGGCTTAATAAACACCAAGAGCTAACAAGTCCAAAAACCTGCGACCCATATGCGCACCAACATAACTATCTCAAAACAAAATAGGAGGGGAAAATCCAATGGCTTCAGTTACAGACTTTGCATCGACATCATATAGAAGGCTAAACCGCATTTTGCGGCCGAAATCGAGATTGTCTTACGCGACACCCGATGACTCCCTCCCTCGTGCAGCAATGATCAACTTTGTTGAGCATATTTTCGGTATCAGCGAAATTACCCGGATGTTCGAAGAACTCAAACGGGAAAACCATCCCGAAACCGATGTTTTTGAAGCAGGTTTTAGAAAGCTGAACATTAGGCTCGACTACGATAAAAAGCAGCTGGCAAAAATCCCTAAAGATGGCCCTGTCATCTTTATCAGCAACCATGCCTTTGGTTTACTAGATGGCATGACCCTCAATCACTTTGCAGCCAAAACGCGTGGCAATTTCAAAACGTTACTCAATCGAGCTTCTACATTGTGTCGCGACGACAAGTTTGGCAGTTTGTTTTTGCCAATCGATTTTGCAGATACCAAAGAGGCGATTCGGACCAACATCAATTCAAAACGGGAAGCGTTACGCAACCTAAAAGAAGGCGGCACTATCGTCATCTTTCCATCTGGTGGCACAGCAACTGCACCTTGGGTATTTGATACGGCCGTGGAAGGTGAATGGAAACTCTTCTCCGCAAAAATGATCCAGATGAGTAAAGCGACCGTGGTCCCGACCTATTTTCCCGGACAAAACAGCTTCCGTTTCCATTTGGCAAATAAAATCAGCCATTCTCTACGTTACGCCCTTGTCGTCCATGAATTCTGGCGGCGGCGTAACAGTTCTGTCCGCGTTGAAATTGGCGATCCAATTCCGTTTGAAAATCTTTCACACATCAAAAGTCGGCGTGAATTGCTCGCACACATCCGTGGCGTTGTTTTTTCACTAGACCGTAAAAGACGGCGGCAAGTGCGCCAAGAACGACGCAGATCGTTTTTCGGCCGCGATTAGCAAATAGCCTAAAACATCCTCAGCCATACCAAAGCGTTATCGAGATAAACATTCCCGATAACGCTTTTTTTATTCTGAAATAGAGTTACCATCGGGCAAGAAATCATACCCATCCCGGAGGAAAAATGAACGCAAACAGACAGTTGGTCCAAGAGAAGTTAAATCAGGCTACCCAAATCCTTAACGAAGTCGATATCGATTGCTGGATTATTTTCGTGCGCGAAACCTCGATGCAGCCAGACCCCATTCTTGAATTTATTTTTGGTGGGGATATGACGTGGCATTCAGCCTTCATTCTGAATAAATCCGGGGAGCACATCGCCCTTGTTGGTCATTACGATGCACCCAACGTCGTTGAGCTCGATGTCTATTCTGAAGTGATCGGGTATCACGAAGGGATCAGCTCACATCTGATCGAACTGTTGAACAGACTTGATCCACAAACGATTGGCCTCAATTATTCGGAAGGGGACGTTTCGGCCGATGGCCTGAGCCACGGGCTGTTTTTGACTCTCAAACGCTACCTGGCGGATACCCCCTATGTTGACCGCTTCGTCTCTGCTGAAAAAGCGGCCGCAGCTTTACGCGGCCGGAAAAGCCCAACGGAGATCGCACGAGTCAAAGCGGCAGTAGCCACTACCGAAAAAGTCTTTGATCAGATCGAAACGTTCGTCAAGCCGGGCATGACGCAAAAAGAAATAGCCACTTACGTCCATAGCCTTGTTGACGGCATGGGGCACGACTACTCTTGGCCCAAAGCACACAATCCGATTGTCACTTGCGGCCCACATTCGGCCGTGGGTCACGCCTCTCCTGGTGACGTACCATTAGAGCCAGGTCATCTGCTCCATATCGATTTAGGCATTCGCCAAAACGACTATAGCAGTGACCTACAGCGGATGTGGTACGTGCTTAAAGAGGGTGAAACTGAAGCCCCGGCTGAAGTTCAGCACGCCTTCATGACTGTCGCTGGAGCGATTCAAACCGGAAAAACCTATCTTGTCCCGGGCAAAACAGGTTGGGAAGTAGACGAAGTGGCGCGCGAATTTGTGGTCGATAACGGCTACCCTGAATACATGCACGCCTTCGGCCATCTGGTCGGCCGGGTCGCACACGATGGCGGCATCGTGTTAGGTCCACGCTGGGAGCGCTATGCAGGTATCTGCGATTTGCCAGTTGAAGTTGGCAACATCTTTGCGCTTGAACTGCACGTCATCGTCAAAGACAGGGGCATGATGAGCTTAGAAGAGAATGCGTTGGTCACAGAAGACGGCGTTGAGTTCTTAAGCACCCCCCAAGAGAAAATCCGGCTGATTAAATCTAATCCAGAAAAAAGCCGCATTCACCGCATGGACGAATAGAACCCGGTCAGCAATTGGCTTGCTCTAAAAAGTACTCACTAATTGCACTATTTTTCTGGACGATCCCAAAACGTTATGCTACGTTCCACATACTATGTCTAACCCACCTAACACAGCAAAACCCAACTTCCTCTTCATCATGTCAGACCAGCTCCGGCCGGATCACACCGGATTTGGTGGCAACCCGATTGTTAAAACGCCTAACCTTGACAAATTAGCCGCCCGTTCAAAAAACTTTACCAAAGCGTACTGCAATTCCCCATCTTGCGGCCCCAGTCGCTGTTCGCTCACCAGCGGCCGGATGCCGTCTACCATCGGTAGTTGGACCAACGCCATCTCGCTTGATCCAGAAGCAAACACATTTGTCCGCGTACTACGCAAAGATGGGTACAAAACCGGTCTAGTGGGCAAAAGCCATCTGCAAGACTGCATCGACCGGCGGCCGTCAACAGATGGCTCGAACATGCTTGACCTAAGCAAGCTGGGACTCATCCGCCGGCCGCCCAAAGGGGAAGGACGCGCCGTTGAGCGCAGTTGGCAACAAGACCCCGATTGGGATAAATGGGAGCGCCATTGGCTGCATAAAGAAGGGAAAGTCGACATGCCGAAAGATTACTACGGCTATGATCACGTTGAGCTGACGTTGAATCACGATGATCGGCCAGGTGGCCATCATTACTGGTGGGTCAAAGAACAAGGGGGCGATCCCGATCAGATCGGTGGTTTGGACAACGCCATCGAACCATTCGAACCATGGGTTCAGGTTTGGAAAAGCAGCTGCCCGCTTGAATACTACACCACCAACTTTATTACCGAACGGTCGGCCGCTTTTATAGAAGATGCCGTTGCCAACGATGAGCCATTTTTCTTAACCGCATCTTTCCCTGACCCGCATCACCCATTTGGGGTCCCTGAGCCTTACTACAGCATGTATGACCGCGATGCGATCACATTGCCAGAAACATTTCACAACGACCACGCGGACGGGATGCCCCACCTAAAAAGAATGGCGGCCGACCGCGGGGCCGACAAACGTGGCCCGTTTAGCTTTAGCGTCAGCGAAGAGCAGTATCGGGAAGCCACCGCCGTCGAATATGGCTCAATCACCCATCTCGATGAAGGAATAGGCCGCCTAATCAACAAGCTTGAAGAGTTAGGCGTCGCTGACAACACGGTGATCATTTTCTGTGCTGATCATGGTGATCTAGGGGGCGATCATGGGCTGATGCTTAAATTTGCCGCCCACTATCAAGGGACGATCCAGGTGCCGTTTTTAATTGCTGGCCCCGGCATCCAACCTGACAAAACTGAATCGATGGCTTGCTTGCTCGACATCGGCCG
>JBGCDP010000349.1:0-6460 GCA_045105475.1 Anaerolineae bacterium | reverse complement strand
GAGCTAACCCGTCACGGCGTTGAGTTTTACAACGGCGAAAAGGTCATGGAGCTGGCGCGCGAGATCAAGCATCCTGAAGAAATCAAAGCGATGCGCTGTGCGATTGAAGCGTGTGAACGGTCGATGGACATCATGAAGTCAAAGTTGGTGCCGGGCGTGCTCGAACAAGAGCTATGGGGCCATCTACATTCGGCCAACATCGCCCGAGGGGGTGAGTGGATCGAAACCCGTATTTTGTCATCCGGCCCACGCACCAATCCGTGGTATCAGGAATGCTCTAGTCGCGAGATCCAAAATGGGGACTTGATGGCGTTTGACACTGATTTAGTTGGCTCATACGGCATTTGTGTTGACATCTCACGCACGTGGCTGTGTGGTGACAAAGAGCCCACGGCCTTGCAAAAAAATGTGTATAAGCGGGCGCATGAACAGATTCAGCGGAACATGGAGCTGATGTTGCCGGGCACGAGCTATCGAGACTTAACGTTTAACACGCTGCAATATGACCCGGCCGTCTTTAACACCTACACGGTGCAATACCATGGGGTTGGTATGTGCGACGAAGCGCCAGCCATCTATTTCCCTGATGCATGGGACGCATACGGTTGGGACGGTCACTTGCAACCTGGTATGGTGATCTGTGTCGAGAGCTATGTTGGATATAAGACAGGTGGTGAGGGTGTGAAGCTGGAAGATCAGGTTTTGATTACGGAAACGGGATATGAAAAGCTGAGCAATTATCCGTATGAAGAGGCCCTGCTCGAGTAAATTATTGGGAATCACCAGTTTGTTTAAAAATGCCGTGTTACGTGTAACGTTGATTGAATAAGCCGACGTAACACGCTCCACATTAATCATTATGAAAGCTGTTTTTTACACTGAATTTGAAAAACCTCCGGTAATCGAAACCTTGCCGGACCCAAAACCATCAGCTGATGGCGTCGTAATCGACGTTCAAGCAACCGGCGTGTGTCGCAGCGACTGGCACGGCTGGATGGGGCACGACTCTGACGTGACGTTGCCCCATGTGCCTGGCCACGAACTGGCCGGAATTGTGGTTGCGGCCGGCAAAGATGTAACTCGCTGGCAAACAGGAGATCGCGTTACCGTACCATTTGTAGGCGGATGCGGCTCGTGTGCTGAATGCGTCTCTGGTAACCATCAAGTTTGCCACACACAATTTCAACCCGGCTTTACCCATTGGGGCAGTTTCGCCGAGTATGTCGCGATCGGATATGCCGACACCAATCTGGTGACACTGCCTGATGAGATCGGGTTTACCCCGGCCGCCAGTTTGGGCTGTCGCTTTATTACTTCATTTCGAGCGATTGTGGACCAGGGAAAAGTAAAGGCAGGGCAGTGGGTGGCTGTGCACGGGTGCGGGGGCGTTGGACTGTCGGCGATTATGATCGCCAATGCGCAAGGAGCCAATGTCGTGGCGATTGACATCGATGATAAAACGTTGGCGTTCGCGAAAACGATCGGAGCAGTAGCGACAGTGAATGGGAAAGGGAAATCATCGGCCGAAGTGGTTGAGGCTGTGCGAGAGCTGACCGGTGGCGGGGTCCATGTCTCTGTCGATGCGTTAGGTAGCCCGACAACGTGCTACAACTCTGTGGCGAACTTACGCAGGCGGGGGAAACATATTCAAGTGGGGCTGATGGCGGGTGATCATGCCAACGCACCGATTCCGCTGGGGCTAGTTATCGCATGGGAGCTTGAGGTGTTGGGCAGTCACGGTATGCAGGCACATCGATATCCGGAAATGTTGGCGATGATAAAGGCAGGTAAATTACGACCGGAGCTTTTGATTCACAAAACGATCTCGCTTGAAGAATCGATTGATGCACTGATGAGCATGCCGAATTTTGAAGGTATAGGCGTCACGGTTATTGATCGGTTTTAGAGGGTTAGTTGGATAGTGTGTTAACGCATCTACACACTACCCAACTAACAAGTAATGCAATTAGTTAGAGGGTTGCCAACCAATTTTTAATCGTTGCCAAGTATTTTTCTGTTTCTGTGTGCATCGGAAAGTGAGCGCTGTCGTCAAATTTTGCCAGCGTAGAGCCTGCAATTTCAGCGTGCATGTCTTCATGTGCCTGGCGGCCGGTGATGAAATCGTACTTACCGCTCATGATTAAGGTGGGAACGTTGATGGCTGAAAGCTGCCCTTTCAGATCAAAGTCACCCAGCATCGCAAAGGCTCGGTTCCAGGCCTTGGCACTATAAGTGGTTTTCGAGTCGATGTCGGCCGCTAAGTCAGCCGCCATATCTTTCCAGTAGATGGGGAGTGCCGTGCGCCATGTGTCTGCAAACTCTTCATCGCTCTCAAACGGACCGCCAAATATCCGGCCGATACCTCCCATCGCTTCTGGCGTTTGCCAATCTGGGAATACTGGTTCGTAGTGAATGTTATACGCCGTACTCGCCAAAATTAATCCAGCCAGATTCTCTTGATATTTCAACGCATAGTTTTGGGCGATAAAACCACCGTATGAGTGACCGTAAAGCACAATTTTGTCATAGCCTAATGATTTGCGCAGTGCCTCTGCATCATCGATCAGAGAATTGAAGCTCATGTCATCATAGTTTTCAAATGCGGGTGACTGTCCGTTCCCCCGATGGTCGTAATAGATTAGCTCCGCCACATCGCCTAAACCATCGAGCGACGGCCGGAAATAGTTATGATCAAGTCCCAAGCCACCATGCATCACCAGCATCGGGATGCCAGACCCATGTTTTACAAAAAACAAATCACTCATTTTCATACTCCTTTTAATTTCAAAAAACGACACATTTTTAATAGGTCCATTTAACTGGGTTCTGCAAAATTTAGCTTGAACTATCTTGCCCCGTTTTTGTACTTTCTTGCGATGCCGTCTAGGCGTATTGATCTCGAAAGCGGGCGGGTGTGATACCGAAATGTTGGCGAAATTGTCGGGTTAAGTAAGCCTGATCGGTAAACCCAGTTTGCTGAGCAATCGCAGAAATCGGCTGCTTTGGCGATTGAAGTAACAGCCGTTTGGTCTCATCGAGCCGAAGTTGTAGCAGATATTGGTTAGGGGAGATACCCATCGAGGCTTTGAACAGACGTGAAAAATGATAGGTGCTGAGGGCTACTTCATCCGCCATCTGCTGCAAGCTTAAGCCCCGTTCAAGGTTTGCATGCATCAAAGCGTGTATTTGCCGGAGCTGATTTTTGCCCAATTGGGGCGCTTTCGGCCGACGATGTTTTTTTAGTTGGCCGTGCGCTAGATTCGTGAAATTATGAAGCAACGCAATGGTGAGGGCTGTGGTTAAACTCTCGACATAGAGCGGACCCGTTTGCCCTTGTTGATATAACTCTGTGTGAAACAGCTGAGCCATCATCTGTAGACGTGCGTCTTGAATTTGAAATGATCCGACCGATTCGAGTGATACAGGATCGATATCAAATGCGGTTAAAGCGGTTTTGTTAAAAAAGCTGTCTTCGATCAGAATGTGCAGGCAATGGGGCTGACTGTCGCCAAACTCCCAGCTGTTGTCGATGCGGGCAGGAACATAAGTGATGTCGTTGAGTGACATGACACTTTCGGCCGATTGTTCACCGCACCCGTGTTTGAGCACACCTGTAGGCGGTTTGTAGTGAAATGCAACGATGTGATGGTTCATCGGCGGCATTTTTAAATCGCTGGCAGGCAAATAGCGATAATCTTCGAGCCGCAAAGACGACCAGCCCAGATTAGAACTGGTGACGGTTGGCTGAAAGGGTAAATGACCCAGTCGATCAAGGGGAGTTATCGTCTTAACACTCATCAAAAAGAATCTCATATTTATTGTGCCTGATTCTTTTTGATGAGCAAGGTAGACCTAAATGTTAATGATACTCAGGTAGCCAATCTCCATGTGCTTCGATGAGTTCATCAACCAAGTTCCAGATTTCTTCCAGCGAAAGCTCGGCCGCTGTGTGTGGGTCCAATATCGCAGCATGGTAAATATGTTCACGCTTAAGCGTCAAAGCCGCTTCAACCGTTAGCTCTTGCACTCCGATATTCGTTTGCATGAGTCGGGCCAAGTGTGGCGGAATTTTTCCGATTTTTACCGGCTGAATCCCATTTTTATCAACGAGGCAAGGAACTTCAACCGGAACCCCATCTGGCAAATTATCGATAATGCCATGGTTAGGCACGTTGCCATAGATTCGGGTCGGCCGGCCGGTTTCAAGCGCATAAATAATATGCGAGCCAAACTCCACACTTTCTTCAAGAGGCAACGGGTGGCTAGGGTCCTCTAAATCTTTGCGTAGCTCGTGCCACTGCTGAATCTGGCTCTTACACCGCCCCAAATAATCATCAATCGGAATATCGAATTCATCCAGCAGATCTTCTCGGCCGTCTTTTATAAACCACGGAACATATTCGCTAAAGTGCTCACTGCTTTCCGTTACAAAGTAGCCCAGCCGTTTGAACATTTCATAACGCACATGGTCAGTCCTTTGAAGCGAATGCCGTTTCGGCCATGCCCCTGACTGCTCAAAGCCAGCCATCGTTTCACGCAGCTTGGGGTAAAGATCAACGCCGTTGTGCTCAAGCTTGAGGAAAAATGCCATGTGGTTGATACCTGCAACCTGATAGTTTATCTCGTCACGTGGAATGCCCATGTCATCAGCCAAATCATGAGCCGTGTATGGCACGCTGTGGCACAGCCCAACCGTTTTAATCGATGAGGCTCGATTAATCGCCCAGCAGTTCATCACCATCGGATTGACATACTGGAGCAGCGTAGCATCAGGGCAAAGCTCTTCCATATCACGACAGATGTCGAGCAAAACAGGGATGGTGCGTAACGAACGCATAATACCGCCTATTCCTAGGGTGTCACCGATTGTTTGAGTTAGCCCATACTTTTTTGGAATCTCAAAGTCGATGATGGTGCTGGGTTTGTACCCACCCACTTGAATCATGGCGATCACATAGTTGGCACCAGCTAGGGCTTCACGCCGATCAAGGGTCGCTTTGATGATCGGTTGGGCGTCGAATAATTCGGCCGCTTTGTGGGCCACAATCTCCGACGTTTTCAAACGCTCTTCATCAATGTCGTGCAAGATAAGTTCAGAATTTCTCAACTCTGGGTAGGTGAGAATGTCAACGATTAAATTTTTTGCAAAGACGGTGCTGCCTGCACCGATGAACACAATTTTAGCCATCGTGTTACTCCTTTTTGAGATAGATATTTACACTTACTTTATCGATAAAGTAAGTGGCGAAATTCTAAACAACTTTATCGATAAAGTAAAGGGGCAAAAAAATAGTTGATTTAGCTTCTTGCAACGGCTGTAGACTCGCGTTGAATAACCTTTGTTTGCATGTTAATTAACTCACGCGGGCTTTCTGGATCTTGAATCAAAGCATGTAGGCGTTCAAACGCCAACTGCCCCATTTTGTACTGATCGACTTGAACAGTGCTCAGTGTTGGCACGGACATGGTCGTGAGTTCCGTATCATCAAAACCGATAATAGAAAGATCGGTGGGAACAGCTAGGCCAAGTTCGTGCGCAGCCCTTAATGCTCCAAAAGCCATGAGGTCATTGTAAGCGAAAATGGCGGTCACATCCGGCCGTTTTTGCAACAGCAGCTTTGCCGCTCGATATCCACCATCCAATGTTTCGTGCTCTTCGACCAGCAACTCAAGGTCTGGCTCAATGCCAGCTTCTGTCAGCCCTTCTCGATAGCCGATGGCTCGGGCTGTCTCTCCCGTTGGTGAACGATCATGGTAAGGGGTTCCGGTAATCATGCCGATTTTTTTATGCCCCAATTCAACCAAATGGCTCACGGCCGATTTTGCGCCACCGGCACTGTTGACCAAAATACTCGCCATGCTTGGGTGGTCTGGCAGCGTATTAAACTCACGATTCATGAGCAGGATGGGGCCAAACTTATTTGCAAAATCGATAATCGCTTGATCTTTTGACTGGTGAATAAAGGTAATCACCCCATCGATTCCATGTGAAACAAGGCCAAGTAGCTCTTCAATTTCTTGGGAGTTATCGGTATTGCTTATGATTGTGTTGTATCCGTTGGCTTTGGCCGTATCTTGCGCCCCCCGCACAACTTCAGAGAAAAAAGGGTTGTTGATGTTGGGGATCACGATCCCTATGATGTGGCTTTGGGATGAGCGCATCGCTTGAGCCATCCGGTTCGGCCGATACCCCATCTCTTTACTCAACGCCAAGATGCGTGCTTGTGTAGCTGGGCTAATCTGCCCCTTGTTGTTGAGGGCAAGTGAGACAGTTTGCTGGCTAACACCGGCCGCCCGTGCAATATCGTAAATCGTGACTTTTTGTTTCATCGTTGATTGAATTCTACCCAAATCTGCCAATTGTTCTAAAATCAGAATATGACTACCACACTCATCAAAAATGGCACGGCCGTCATCGGCCAAACTGTTTCAAAACAAGATTTACTGATTAAAGATGAAA
>JBGCDP010000348.1:0-21623 GCA_045105475.1 Anaerolineae bacterium | reverse complement strand
ACCATATCACCAACCGCTTGATCATCCGGCACCCCGCCGTCAGCGCGCACTGCGGCCGCCACATCTTCCGGAGAACCGTGTCCATCGCGAAAATAAAGGTTTGGCGAAATCGCCGCATACCCCATGTGGGCAAACTTGCGGGTCGCTTCACGATACCATTCGTCCCAACCGGGCAAGTGATGAACCACAACCACGGCCGGAAACGGACCAGGTCCCAGCGGGCGCGCATAATATGCGTTTATCGTATCTCCATTCGCTCCCTGCATCATGACCGTCTCTGCGATCATCCCTTCATACATATTTGTTTCGTACATTTTTACCTCCGGTAGGGGTCGACGGGGTCGGAACTACCTTTTTTCTTCGAAGCAAAGTTGAACCCGACCCCGTCGACCCCTACAAAATTGTTATCTCAACGCTTCCAACAGCAAATCTACATCCTTATCATTGTTATACATCGACACTCCGATCCGAATGCCACGCACATGCTCACGTTCCCCTTTATCATTTTTAAAATACCAATTGCGGAACGATAAGACCTGCTCACCAAACGCTTTATCGAGCTTCGCTTTCGTCTCTTCAATATCACCTTTGGGCAAAAAACTCACAATAGAAGATGGGTTTCCGATGGGAGAAATCGGCCGGTAACCTGAACCCAGTGACGGCAATTCAGCTTGCAGTCGATCAATCAACGGCCGAGCGTGGGTCCGAATCGCATCGACACCGATGCCGGTTAAATATTCAAGCCCAGTTGCCGCAATCACCCCCGGCAAAAAGCCCATCGAACTTGTCCCTTCATAAATCGCCGCCCCGACATGCTGTTCAAAATAAAAATCTTGTTCAACTTTCACCTGTCGCAAACCGTGGCGCGTCTGTTTAACAACCTCTTCTTGCAAATCAGCTCGCACATATAAAAAGCCAAAGCCGTGTTCACCCATCAACCATTTATAGGTGCTGGACGAGGCAAAGTCGATCCCCATCGTCTCTACATCAATCGGGGTATTGCCCGCCCCTTGAATGATGTCTGCAAAGAGCCAAGCCCCATGCTCATGAGCCAGATCGCTGATCGCTTTCACATCGGCAACATACCCGTTAATTTGAGACACCAATGCAATCGAAACAAGTTGAGTGTCTTTGTCGATGTACTTGGCGAAATCGGCCGCAGACGTCTGCCAATTCTCGGCTTCAACCACACGCAGTTCAATCAGACCTTGCTCTGCCAACGACGTATACAGATATTTCGACGCTTCGAAATGAAGGTCGTCGATGACGACATTACCACCCTTTTTGGTCAGATCTAATCCTGCCAGCACGATGTTTTCTCCATCGGTTGTACTCTGCACAAACGCGATCTCAGCGGCCGATGCATTGATCAACTTGGCGAAGCGTTCTTTTGTTTCAGCTTGAACCTCGGGTGAAAAGCCAAAGCCATATCGCCCCGTCGCTTGGCTCTTTGATTGCGTATACGCCTCAATCGCCTTAATCGAATGCACACTTAACGGACAATATTCCGCGCCAGCAAACCATGTCTTGCGAACCGCTCTTGGGAAATCCGCCCGCACTTTCTCGAAATCAATTTGTGTTTCCATTTCCAACATCCTCTTAGGCCAATTTGGCCCTTACTGCCCAAAACTCTGATGATCACCGCTTAAATATTTAATCTCTTCCGGCGTCGACTCACGCCCTAGCACTGCGTTCCGATGCGGAAAGCGGCCGAACTGCGCGATAATCGCATGGTGCTGGGCCACCGCATCTAAATTCCCTTGAACCTTTTTTGTTTCATCACCTACAAATGGATCGAGCAATTCGTGAAATTTAACGACGCTCAAATCTTGCATCTCTAAATCTTCCGCATGTTCAAGCGGCATATACATAAATATCCGCTGGATCGTTGGCAATTCTAAATCATGCCCTTGCTCAATCCCTTCTAACGTGAGGCGCAAGGCCAGGTCATCATGAGCAAACGCTTCGGCCGATTTGCGATAAATGTTCCGGGTAAACTGATCGAGCAAAATGATGTGAGCCAACCGACCCTCGGCCGTCTTCGTCCATTCGATCAGCTCCCCGTTACCAGCCTGTACAACTAAATCTCCAAATCGCTCTCGGATGTTCCGATCGATCCCTTCACCACCGTGCCACCAAAGCCAGTCCATATCATCTGCCGGAAAACCATCTTCTAGCTCCCCAAACCAAAACCGTAAAATCTCTTCTATTTTTTCTTCCATTTTCACCTCTACGCCTCAGTAGCTAAAAACCGCTGATCGTGTTTACAATTTTTTCTTCGGCTCCTGCAATCATATCTCCCCGCCAAGCTATATGCTGGTCCGGCCGAACCAAAATCAGCTTGTGCTGAATCACATCGATTAACTCATTCGGCACACCGGCCCGGTCTAAATCGATCATTTTTAGCGGCATTCGCTTTGCATCAGCCATAGCCACCAACCCGTCAATCGAAAGTTCAGGATCAAAACGCAAAAGCGCATAGCCTGATCCCAACGCATCGTACAAACTTTGCTCGTTTGCGAGCCAAAAGTGAGGCATCCGGCACCCCGGCACCGTCGACGGCGTGGCATGCCCCATCGAATAAGCGGGATGGGGTTCGCCGTCCCAGATTATCAGCGGAGATTGGTCATAAAAGTAACCGAAATTCAGCCCTTCGCAACAATACTGATTGACGTTCAGATCGTAAAGCTCTTGCCCAAACTCAGCCCGAACTTTATCTCCGGCTTCTCCGTCCTGCTCAATGTCAGATGGGACCACACGGCGGTTTTTGATCATCTTGGCCGCATAGTTCATCGCAAAGCGAGAGACCTGCTCTGTAATCGGCAACCGCTCTTTTTCATACCCGTTGAGCATGCCGGAGCCACCCCATCCGTCCAAATCGGCCGCCATTAGCCAAGCTAGACTGGCCGCGTCTGCGATGCCCGCGTTCATGCCGTATCCACCATATGGGACCCAAATGTGGGCCGCATCGCCACAGATAAAGACCCGGCCGTTACGCAGTTTGTCTGCGACCAACCGTCGGCCGATCCAGTCTTCTTTATTCAGAGTTTCGTATTCAAAATTCTCGTCAACGCCCAAAATCGTGCGAATCGACCAATCACGGTCAATCGCTTCAAAATCCTCTTCTTCCGGCCGTAAATAGTTGTGCACAATCCAACGCTCTTTTCCATCGATGGCGTACAGCGTCCCGCTCCGCTGTGGGTTGAGCGACACGATTCCCCATGCTGGTCCAGCCTCCATCATTTCCAACAATTTCGGTGCCCGAATGTCTGTCGATTGCACCCGCTGGATGACCGCATCTCCGACAAACTTGGCCCCCATCTGCTTACGAATGCCAGACCGGCCGCCGTCACATCCAACCAAATATCGGCTCTCAATCTCAAAACAATCCCCGCTATCAATATTTTCTACTTGAGCAATAACACCGTTCTCATTTTGAACAAACTCCCCGATCTTTGTCCGATTCAAGATTGTGATATTGTCATGTGCCTGAGCAAAATCAAACAGAATCGGCTCCATAAACGTCTGATTGATTCGGTGAGGCGGTTCAGGGGTCAGCCATTTCCCATCTGGCCCGCTTTTGTCAGTGTAGCGTGTCGCCCGGCCGGGAATATGAATACGTGATAGCTCCTTACCAGTCACCGTCGTTCGAAATGATGCGTCGTGCGGATAATGCGCTGGCAAGCCAGCGACACGCAAATTCTGCACTACGCCTAACCGGCGAAAAATCTCCATCGAACGGGCAGAGATATGGTTGCACCGCACCGTTGGCACCTGCCGTGGATAACGGAGCTCGGCCACAGTCACCTGCACGCCCCGCTGGGCCAAGTCGATTGCCAATGTCAGCCCGACCGGTCCAGCTCCCACTACCAACACATCTGTTTTCAAACGGGTCAAATCATCCATTGGCAGGCATCCTACCAACAAATAAACCAACCATCAAACCAACCAACAAATTGCCAATCTAAACCTGTCGCATCTACAAAATTGAGAGATACTATAAAAATCTCAGTGGCCTCTGCGCCTCTGTGTTTAAACCCCAAAAGGATAAAATCATGTTTGATTTCATTGTCATCGGTAAGGGGATGATCGGCTCAGCGGCCGGCCGTTACCTCAGCCAAACCAACAGCAATATCGCCCTCATCGGCCCAGATGAGCCGAAAGAATTCAAAAGCCATACCGGCGTCTTCGCCAGCCACTACGACCAAGGGCGCATCACCCGCACGCTCGACCCGAATCAAATTTGGGGCCGCTTGGCACAAATGGCTCAAGAGGCATACGGCGAGATTGAACACAAAAGTGGCATTCAGTTTCATCATTCGGTCGGCGGGGTGAGGGCATCAGCCGTGACGGCCGATTTTATTCAGAACGCTGAAACGTTCGGCCGCCAGTTAGGGTCTGACTTTCAAAAGCTATCATCGGCCGAGAGCAATCAGCAACTCCCATTTTTCCACTTCCCCGAGCAAAGTCATATTCTTTGGGAAAAAGGGATGTCCGGATATGTTAATCCGCGCCAGCTGGTGGCGGCCGAAGTCAAGATCGCAGAGGAACAGGGAGCGACTATCATACGAGAAACAGCCATACAGCTTGAGCACCACGCCGATCATGTGGCGGTTACAACGGATACTGGAACCGTTCTAAAAGGGAAACAGGTGCTCCTTTCGGCCGGATCATTCACCAACATGCTTTTACCCGACCGGCCGCTCGCCCTAAAGCGAGAAGCTCATATGATCTTGATGGCAGAAGTGGGTGAGTCAGAGCAAGAACGGCTGGCCGACATGCCAACCATCATCTATCAATTGCCAAAAGCCAGCGATATGTGGAGCTTATACATGCTCCCTCCGATTAAATACCCTGACGGAAAAACCTATATCAAATTGGGTGGCAATACCCATTGGGAAGCGGAAATATTTGAAGAGTGGGAGCAGATCACCAAATGGTTCCATACAGACGGTGACCCGAAAGAGGGGGAGGCGCTTAAGTCAGTTCTGCATCAAACATTGCCTAATTTACAGGTAGATGGCTATCTCACACGGCCGTGTATTCTCACCTATACGCCGTCAGGCTACCCGTACATTGATCAAATCGATGATCGAACGTTTGTAGCAACAGGTGGCTGTGGTGGGGCGGCGAAATCGTCAGACGCCATCGGCCGGTTAGCGGCGTTGCGTGTTATGGGTAAAAATTGTCCTGAACCCTTTGGCTGGGAACCGTTTAAGGCGATTTCGGCCAACTAAACTTCCGCCTAAATTATGACAACGCCGCAATCAACCCAGCGGCCGCGGCCGAATCAACATACTCACGCAGTCTACTAATCTTTCCCCCTTCTACATCCCCAACCACACAAACCGCTAACTCCATTTTACTCCCATCCGGCAAAGTCCCCCGCACATTATGCTCTTCAACAAACCCAGTTTCAGTCGTAGAGCGAATCGCATCTTCATACCGAAAGTCTTTGACCACACCCAATACCGCCATCGTGAAATGCAGCAGCGTGTCTAAATTCATCGGCGCACCACCATTTTGCGACGCCTTCAAATCGGCCGTGCACAGTTGCCGAACACCGTCAGCATCTCCGCTTGAAAACGCAGCAAAAAGCTTTTCACACAAATCTCTATTTTCCATCTTAATTTCCTCTTTTTTAAAATTCGCTTCGTTGTTAAATGCTAAAGCTCCACACAGAATCTTGAGTCATGCCAACCAAAACAGACGACACGCTCACAACGGGAGGTCCGGCCAGATGTTGAGCAAATTGCCCCATCGTGCTTCTAAACGCAGGGCTTGAGCTGAATAATCGGTAAGATTCATCGCTGGCCCAAAAAGCGAGAACTGTAATTTCGTTTGTCACAGGGTCGGCCGAAAAAACAGCTTCTAACCAATCAGGCTGGTCTTTCACCAAATCAGGATTGGTCTCCGCAAATAGTTGTGCCACCGGGTCTAAGTGCCCCGGCTTTGCTGTGGCTTTCGTGATGGCAATAAATTTAGCGTGTGGGTTCATTTTAATTCCTCCCCCTCAAAAATTTGAACTTTCTTAAGATAATTAAGCACGCTAAACTATAGTCATGACCCTTCACCTAAGCAAAAAAGACACCGCCATGCTCAACGGCGACCACGGCCCGGCCGCTCAATCGGCCATGCGCATCCTGACGACGATGGGGGAAATCTTTGGGGCTAAACGGCTCATTGATATCGAGTCGGCCCACATTGACAGCGCCATCTACCACGGCGACTCTAGTCTCGACTTTGCGCAAAAATTAATCGACGGGGGTGCACAAACCATCGTCCCAACCACGCTCAACGTCGGTTCAATCGACATGATCCATCCTGAACATTTTCAAGGGTCGGCCGAACATGCCGCAAAAGGCAGGCGACTCATGGAGCTGTATCAACAGATGGGTTGCCTCCCTATTTGGACCTGCGCACCCTACCAAACAACCCAACGGCCGGAATTTGGCCAGCAAATCATGTGGGCCGAAAGCAACGCCATCGTCTTTGCCAACTCCGTATTGGGCGCACGCACCAATCGATACGGTGATTTCATCGACATTTGCGGCGCCATCACCGGCCGAGCGCCTGAATATGGGCTGCACCTTACTGAAAATCGACGTGGACAAATCGTCTTTGACCTGAAAAACATTCCAGATCATCTTTTACAAGAAGATGTCATTTACCCTGTCATCGGCTATCTCATTGGCAGTCAAAGCGGCAACAAAATTCCGGTTATCGTCGGCCTGCCTGAAACATCAACTGAAGACCAGCTTAAAGCGTTGGGTGCGGCTGCCGCTTCTGGCGGAGCCGTCGCCCTATTCCATGCCGTTGGCGTCACCCCCGAAGCCCCCACACTCGATGCCGCTCTGCAAGGACACCCGGCCGAACGGGAAATCATCGTCACACTCGACCAGCTCAAACAGATGAGCAGCCATCTTTCAACCGTCCCCGACGGTCCCATTAACGTCATTGCGCTTGGCAGCCCCCACTTTTCACTTCAAGAGTTTGAACAGCTTATCCCGTTGCTACGCCAACACCGACCCAAAATCGAATTCATCGTTTGCTCCCATCGATTGGTTCTCGCCGCCTTGCAAAAACGTGGCTGGCACGCAGAACTCAAAGAGCTGGGCGTTGATGTCGTCGTAGACACCTGTGTCGTTGTGACCCCCATCGTTAAAGCTAATGCAGGCGGCACGCTCATGACCAACTCCGGCAAATTCGCCCACTACACCCCCGGCAACATCGGATTCGATGTGATCTTTGGCAGTCTTAAAGAATGCGTCCGTTCGGCCGCCATTGGCAGCGTATGGCGTAACCCGAACCTCTGGAGCTAAAAAACATCTGCGTTATTTCCTATCCGCGTCCCATAAAATATGACTACACATACATTCCCAATCACTCCACTCGTCCCTGGCACAGCCTCCGGCACCCCACTCATCCTCGACCAGCCCCTCAGCCTGTGGGGCGGCCTCGACCCCGCAACCGGCGAAATTACCGATCGCCGCCATCCCCAATCAGGCCAAATTGTCACCGGAAAAATCCTAGTTTTGCCCTCCGGCCGTGGCTCCAGTAGCGCCAGCAGCATCCTGCTTGAAGCGGTCAAAGCCAAAACCGCCCCGGCCGCCATTATCATGGCCGAAGCCGATGGCATCCTCGCTCTCGGCGCAGTCGTCGCCCAAGAAGTCTATGCACAAGCCCTTCCTGTCTGCGTGCTATTAGAAACTGACTACCAATCTTTACTCAGCCTAATTCACTCAACCCCATCCCCTAACATTCAAATCGATCAATCCCTTTCAATAACCAACGATCAACGAACAACTGAAAACATCTAATCGTCGAGCCTACGAACTGATCATTGTCCACTGCTTACTGACCGCTATTTCCAGTGAAACAACCGTGACAAATCGCCCATTCACCTACCTGCAAGATTAAACTACTGTCGTGTGCAATCCCACTCGTAAGATGGGCCGCAACAACAAAAATGCAAAATAGCCCGGTGGCACATTAAACATGCGCCGCTCACATCAAAGCCACCCTACACCTAATAACAAATTCATAGAGAAATTCCCCATGAAAAATAGAACCATCTTCGATCACTTGGGAAGTGATTCAAGTTCTTCTGAATCATCTATCGCCCTACTTGCCCCAGAGCGTAAGCCTCTCACGTATAACGGCCTATTTGAGCAAATAAAAAATACCGTTGCTTCTCTTAATCTAATGGGAATCGGCCGTAACGACCGCGTTGCCTTGGTCCTTCCAAATGGGCCAGATATGGCGGCCGCGTTTGTTTCTATCGCCTCGGGGGCGACCTGTGCACCACTCAACCCCAACTATAGAGCCCCTGAATACACTTTCTACTTGACCGACCTCAACGCAAAAGCACTCATCGTGCAAGAAGGGAGTGATTCACCCGCCATCGAAGTGGCCCAATCATTAAACATTCCTGTCATTCGCTTGATCCCACAAGGGGCGGCTGGAGCCTTCACCCTGCAAGCTGAAAACAACCCACCCACAAACCAACTAACTGGGGCCGATTCCGGCTTGGCCCAACCGGACGACATCGCCCTAGTCTTACACACCTCCGGCACCACCTCTCGGCCAAAAATTGTGCCCCTGAGCCACTTCAATATCACCGCTTCAGCCAGAAACATTCGTACACTTTTACAGCTAACCCCGGCCGACCGCTGTCTCAACATCATGCCGCTGTTTCACATTCACGGGCTGATGGCGGCCGTCGCAGCTACGCTTACAAGCGGTGCTAGCCTCGTCTGTACCCCCGGTTTTGTCGCCCCCCGTTTCTACGGCTGGCTCGATGAATATCAACCAAGCTGGTATACGGCCGTGCCAACGATGCATCAAGGCATCTTAGCTAGAGCCAGTGCCAACCAAGAAATAATCTCGCGCGCGAACCTCCGCTTTGTTCGTTCGTCTTCAGCCTCACTACCACCCCAAGTATTGGCCGAACTTGAAGCAACCTTTAACGCACCTGTCATCGAAGCGTACGGCATGACCGAAGCGTCTCATCAGATGGCGTGTAATCCGTTGCCACCACTTGAACATAAGCCAGGGACCGTCGGCCCGGCCGCTGGTCCCCAAGTCGCCATCATGGACAAAGAAGGAAACCTGCTAGCTGCTGGTGAAACCGGTGAGATTGTGATTCAAGGGGAGAATGTAACGGCCGGATACGAAAACAATCCCGAAGCCAACGCGACCGCCTTCACCAACGGCTGGTTCCGCACCGGCGATCAAGGCATCATCGACGCAGATGGCTACGTCACCATCACCGGCCGCCTAAAAGAAATCATTAATCGGGGTGGTGAAAAGATCTCCCCGCGCGAAGTTGACGAAGTTTTGCTTAACCATCCTGCTGTTACGCAGTCATTGGCTTTTGCCATGCCCCATCCACAACTGGGCGAGGACATCGTCGCCGCCGTCGTCTTGCGTGATGGGCAATCCCCAACCCAGCTTGAGATCCGTCAATTCGCGGCCGAATCTTTGGCCGATTATAAAGTACCCGCCCAAATCATTTTCATGGATGAGATTCCGAAAGGACCAACGGGCAAGCTCCAACGCATCGGGTTAGCCGAACGCTTAGGCATCGAACCGATCTTACCCAACTTTGACCAAGTGGCAGATTGGACCCCGCCACAAACTGAAATCGAGGAGTTCCTGGCCGGAATCTGGGCCGATGTACTCGCCCTCGATGCAGAAGGGGATCGCCCGGCCGTCGGCATCCATGCCCGCTTCCTAGATCTCGGCGGCGATTCAATTACAGCGACCCAAATCGTTTCGCGCATCCGTCACTCTCTTGAAATCGAGATGAGTTTGATCGAGATGTTTGATCTGCCCACCATCGCAGAACAGGCAGAACTCATCGAAAAACTGATCCTTATTTCAGAACTCTCGCTTTAAATCATGCCAAAATTGCGCCCCTTCAACAAACCCAGAAGCCTTGAAAAGCTAGCTGAGATTGTCGAAGCCAAGCGAATGGAAGGGACGGAATAGTTTGGCAGTTTTTTGGCACTTTTCCTCTCCTCCCATTATTAAAATGATGGTTATGGAAAAACAAAGCATTCTCGCCCGTAGACTCAATCGAGCAAAATCAAGAGACTTGTCTCAACAATCAATTCAGCCTCAAAATCAAACAGGCATAACCAATCCCGTTTTATCTTTTGCCCAAGAACGGTTTTGGTTTTTAGACCAACTCAATCCGAACGATCCCAGTTCTAATCGGCCGTTTGCATGGGTGCTAACAGGCCAGTTAGACCAGCATGAATTTAAAAAAACGGTTTCAGCAATTGTTCAACGTCATACAGTTTTAAGAACGTTAATCATCTCCGTAGATGATCAACCCCAAGCAAAAATTATCCCTACCAGCGCCATTGACATCCCTATTATCCATCTAGCAGACGAGCCTGAAGCAGTGCAGCACCGACTGCTTCAACTCACAAAAGAACCCATCCCGCTAGACCTAGCGCCGCTCATTCGCGTGACCTTAATCAAACTTTCAGATCAAAAGCATATTGCGTTATTTGTCATGCACCACATAACATTCGACGCCCTTTCTGAAGAGGTTTTCAAACGGGAATTCCAAGCTTTGTACAACTATCACCTTAACGAAGCTCAGCCGATTGCGTTCCCTCAACCGTCTCTCCAATATAGCGATTTTTCCCATTGGCAAAGGGGCCAAATTGCAGAAAACCGCTTACAACGGCTTGAAAGCTTCTGGACAGATCAGCTTGCCAACCCGCCCCAAATTTCAACATTCCTCACCGACAATATTCGGCCGGAAGAGAAAACCAACCGTGGCGACAAAATCACAATCGATTTCCCCGCCGATCTCGTTTCAAAACTGACTCATTTTAGTCACGATCAAAATACAACCCTCTTTACCACCCTGCTCGCAACCTTTTACCTCCTACTGCATCGCTACACCCAGCAAACAGATATTTTGATTGGCACCCCCGTTTCCGGCCGTAACCATCCTGACTTTCAGGATGTAATCGGGTTTTTTACCAACACCGTCGTCCTCCGCGGCGACCTATCAGCCGATCCAACTTTCACAGACTTTCTGCGCACCATTCGCAAAATGACCCTGACTAGCTTTGACCATCAAGATTATCCAATTGAAAAGCTGTTTGAAACGATCCCAATTGAGCGTGAAGCCAACATTCCACCTCTATTTCAAATCCTATTCAACCTTGAAAACGTTTCACCCGCCGCCAAAATAGTCAACGGGCCAACCATCGAAACGCTCAGCCTCAAAACCGAAACCGCCATCTATGATCTGAGCGTCGAACTTCAAAATGATGGGGCTCAGCTCAGCGGCAGTTTTACCTACAGCAGCGACATTTTCAACGCGAGCACCATCAAGCGTATAACCCACCACTACTTAAACCTACTAGCATCTGTGCTTACCCACTCAGACCGGCCGATTTCAAGTTTGCCTTTGCTCACCCAATCAGAGCAAAACACAATTCTCTATGCTTGGAATCAAACAGATGTACCCTATGAGACCAGCCTAGCCATACATAAAATATTTGAACAGCAAGTTCTCCAATCCCCTGATCAAGTCGCTCTTAAAGAGGCCGGTCAGACCCTTACCTATGCCCAGCTCAACGCGCGGTCAAATCAGCTTGCTCGCCATCTCATCAAACGAGGTGTAGGCCCAGACAAACTTGTGGGCCTATTTCTTGAACGTTCAATTGATATGTTTGTTGGTCTAGTAGCAATCCTCAAAGCTGGTGGCGCCTATGTCCCCATCGATCCACAACTGCCTCGGGAGAGGATTGAGTTTATGCTAGCCGATTCTCAAGTAGAGGTTGTCTTAACTGAAAAATCTTGGCAAGACCATCTGCCAAACACCATTCAAACCCCAATTTGTGTTGATAATCTGCCCCCATCCGTATCGGCCGAAAACGCGCAAAATCTTGAGCTGAAAATCTCGCCAGACACGCTTGCTTATATGATTTACACCTCCGGTTCAACCGGAACACCCAAAGGAGTCATGATCACCCAGCGTAACCTGCATAATTATGTTCAGGGGCGAGAACGTGCAGGCATCTACACACAAAGCGACACGATGCTGCATGGCTCAACCCTCAGCTTTGACATCGCAGTAGAAGAAATCTTTTGCCCGCTGCTTTTAGGCGGCCGGATCATAATTCTGAATCGCATCGGGTTCAAAGACATCGATCTCATTCTTGATACAATCCAGCAAGAGCAAGTCACCGCTTTTAGCACCACCCCATCCGTTTTGACCCAATGCCTCTCATCCCCAAAATTAAAAGATTGCACTCACCTATCCAAAGTGATTTTGGGTGGCGAGGCGTTGACCATTGACCTCAAGAATCGGTGGCTACAACAGACCGGTATTCCATTGATTAATTCATACGGACCGACAGAAACCACCGTTGATGTCACGACTTACCGTTGTCAGGCAAAAACGCCATATCCGACCATTCCCATCGGCCGACCGTCTGCCAACACAAAAATCTACATTGTTGACCAACATCTCCAACCAACCCCGATTGGCGTCGCAGGCGAAATTCTGATCGGCGGCGACCCGGTCGGCCGTGGCTACTGGAATCGGCCTGAGCTAACGGCCGAAAAGTTCATCCCTAATCCTTACGCACCAGGACGGCTTTATCGTACCGGCGATCTCGGCCGATTTTTAGCTGATGGCAACATTGAATTCCTCGGCCGGATTGACCACCAAACAAAGATTCGTGGCTTTCGCGTTGAGTTAGGTGAAATCGAGGCAACTATTCTTAAGCATGCAGACATTGCCCAAGCGGTTGTCCTTGCGCCCGAAATTAACGGCTCAAAGCAGCTCGTAGCCTATGTTGTGCCAGACAAGCAAAGCGCATGTTCCTCAATACTAAAACAGTTTCTTGCAGACAAGCTTCCTGATTACATGATTCCCCCCTATATTGTTATGCTTGACCAGCTGCCACTCATGCTTAATGGTAAAGTCAATCTCAAGGAATTGCCCCTCCCCTCTTCTGACCATCTGACAGGCGCAAAACGTTTCATTCCTCCCCATTCTGATATTGAAAAACAGGTAGCAGCGATTTGGTCGGAAACGTTGAAAATCACTCAAATCGGCACTCAAGACAATTTCTTTGATCTCGGAGGTCACTCTTTATTAGTAACCAAAGTTATTTCAAGGATGAGGTCAAGTATGGGGATTGAATTCCCCATGAAGACTTTTTTTGAATTACCTAAACTAGCAGACCAAGCTGAAATTCTTGAGCTAATGCTAGAAACTTAAAACAACTCGGCTGGAAACCAATGGACAAACAAAATATTCTTGCGCAAAGATTAAAGCGCGCCAAAAGAAGAGATAGTGACTATGCCAGCGGCTCACCATCTAAACAATTAAAATTGCAGGCCCCAGCTCTATCTTTTGCGCAAGAACGATTTTGGTTCCTAAACCAGCTCGAACCGGAGAATCCACTCCTCAACCGGCCGTTTGCATGGCGGCTCACCGGCGCCCTCAACCTCGACCACTTAGAACTAACCGTTTCAGCCATTGTCGAAAGGCACCATATTCTTCGAACCTCCTACACTGCTGCCAATAGCCTGCCAAGTCAAACGTTATCAGCTCCAGCCGCATCTAATATCTCTGTTATTGATCTAACCGAACAGCCTCTAAATGAAAGAGAAGAGGCGGCTGAAAGTCAAATTAAAGCGATCTGTCGCACCCCAATCCCACTAGACTCCCCCGTTCTGGTCAAAACCAACTTAATCAAGCTATCAGAAGCAGATCACGTTCTGCTTTTTGTAATGCATCATGTCACGTTTGATGCTCTTTCTGAAGAGATTTTCAAAAGTGAGTTCTGCGAACTATACGGCGCTTTTTCCCAAAACAAGCAGCCTCAACTTCCTGCGCTTCCCATCCAATATGCTGAGTTTGCCCAGCAGCAACGCGAAGCGCTCAGCGGCCCGAAACTGACCCAGCTTGAATCTTTCTGGACCACTCAATTAGCCGAAGCACCACACATTTTAGCGTTACCTACAGATCACAAACGGCCGACCACAAGCTCAAATCGTGGCGGCACAGTTACGCTAACTCTGCCAGCGAATCTGGCTCACCAAACAAAACAGTTCAGTCGCTCTAACGAAGTCACCCTGTTCATGACGCTGCTTTCTGCATTTTACTTATTGCTTAACCGCTACACGCAGCAGTCAGACATTCTAGTCGGCACCCCTACATCCGGCCGAACCCTGCCGGGTACTCATGACCTGATTGGCTTCTTCGCCAACACCCTCGTTCTGCGGGGCGACCTGTCGGCCGAGCCGACCTTCATTCAATTCCTTAGCCGTATTCGCAGCATGGCCCTCCAAAGCTTTGAGCATCAGGCCTACCCGGTAGAAAAGCTCTTTGAATCGATTCAAGTCACGCGTGAAGCTAATATTCCGCCACTTTTTCAGGTCCTCTTCAATTTAGAACGGTTGTCCCCGGCCAAGCCATTGGCCGATGGCACTGATATCGCCCCCTACCCGCTCGATTTTGATAGTGCCCGCTTTGACTTGGCCCTTGAGGTTCAAACCGATGACGGGCCAAACAACAATCTCATCTGCCATTTTCGCTACAACAGAGAGTTATTCAATCAACGAACCATTGAGCGGATGGCATCCCATTACCAAACCTTACTTGAGTCTGCGCTGGCTCAACCCAACACTGAAATTTCTCAGCTCCCGATTCTGACCAACCACGAAAGAGAGCAACTACTTTATAAGTGGAATGCAACCGACCTCGAATATGATACAGAAATGTGCATCCATCAAGCCTTTGAACAACAGGCTTTGCACATGCCCCACAAAATCGCAGTCAAAGACAAAGAAAGGTTTCTAACCTACCAACAGCTCAATGAACGCTCAAATCAGCTGGCTCGCCATCTTGCAAAACTGGGGGTTGGCCCTGAAAAATTAGTCGGCGTCTATCTCGAACGATCGCTTGAAATGATGGTTGGCCTGATGGCGATCTTAAAGGCAGGCGGTGCTTATGTTCCAATCGATCCCCATTTGCCTGTCGAACGTGCCAAGTTCATGCTCGATGATTCGGCCGTCAGCGTCGTCATGACTCAAAAAGCATGGCAAAACCAACTGCCAGATTCAGTCCAACATGCCATCTGTATCGATGATTTACCGGCCGAAGTAGCTGAAGAAAGCTCCGCAAATTTCGATTCAGGTGTTACCCCCAAAAATCTAATCTATGTGATTTATACCTCCGGTTCTACCGGCTTACCCAAAGGGGTCATGATCACCCATCAAAACTTATACTGTTACATTTGCGCACGAGATCACGATAATATTTTCACTGGTGAGGATTGGCTTCTTCAAAGTGCTACGCTCAGCTTCGACATTTCGGCCGTACAGTTGTTTGCAGCACCCGTTCTAGGCGGCCGCGTTGTTCTCGCAGAGCCTGAAGGATTCCGCAATATCGACAGCTTTCTCGAAATCATTGCCCGAGAAAAAGTAACCACCATCAATTGCCCGCCATCGATCATGGAACAGTGTATCGATAACCCAAAAATCACAGAATGCACCAGCTTAAGACACGGCCTCGTTGGAGGTGAGGCATTAACCACAGACCTTAGAGATCGATTTATGGCGAAAATGGGAGTCCCTTTGATCAATGGGTATGGCCCCACAGAAACCACCGTCGGTATGATGACACATTGGTGCGACGCGCAAAGCCCTTATCAAACAGTCCCCATTGGCCGACCGGTTCCAAATGCCAAAGTCTATATTCTCGATAAAAACCTTCAGCCGACTCCTATCGGCGTTCAAGGTGAAATATTTATTGGCGGTAGCATTGTCGGCCGGGGCTACCTAAACCAGCCAAAATTAACCGCTGAAAAGTTTATCGACAACCCTTTTGCAAAAGGGCGAATCTATCAAACTGGGGATTACGGCCGCTATTGGGCCGACGGCAACGTCGAGTTCCTTGGCCGGATAGACCACCAAGTCAAAATCCGTGGATTCCGCATCGAGCTGGGCGAAATCGAAACAGCTTTACTCGAACACCCGGCCGTGCGTCAAGCCAAAGTGATGGCGACCGACGTCAACGGCTCAGACCAACTCGTCGCTTATATTTCTACGAAACAGCACCAATCTACAACGTTATCTAATGACTTACGCCAAATGATTAGTGACAAACTCCCCGCCTACATGGTTCCCACATTCATCATCTTGATGGATCAGTTTCCGCTTATGCTAAGTGGAAAAATCAATCTTAAAGCTCTCCCAAAACCAGCTCATCAGGGTGCTCAAAGCAGTGATTCTTTTGTTGAGCCAAAATCAAGTACAGAAGCTTCCTTGTCGAAAATTTGGCAAGACGTATTACGAGTGGATCAAATTGGCTCAAACGCCAACTTTTTTGAACTAGGCGGCCATTCACTGCTCGCTACCCAAGTTATCACAAGAATTGGCTCTGAGTTTGATATCGAATTCCCGCTTAAAACCTTTTTTGAAGCACCAAAATTGTCAGACCAGGCGTTCCTCATTGAATTGATGCTCGATGGTTTTTAGCTCATGCGTGTTGCGTAAACGATAATATTTACGCAGCACGGTACATGTCTTCTACCGCCAATCGATTTCCTGCAAGAAGATGCTATTGTCGGTCACATTTTCACCCACGGCCGCCAATCGTTCTCCACTACTAACTGAATACATGCCTGTCCGCAACGTATAAACGCCACCTGCTAAATTGCCAGACACCGGCAAAACAACTTCATCACGTACCAAATCATTCGGCCGCCAGTAGCTCGTCGGAGCCAGCCCGCCACCTGGAAAATGATCGCTTTGCGCCACCACATTTCCATCCCCATCGAGCAAATGCACAAAGACCGTCCAATCTTGATCGGCCGGCTGTAGCGACCTCCAATACAGCGTTAGCCCCAGCTCATTATCCCCAACCGTCACCTCGTTCAGCCCGATCAACGCGATTTCTTGCCCCAGCAAAACCGGCCGTTCAATGTCCGGCCGCCGCTCCCCATCGGGCAAATAAGGCAATCCTAAATTAATGATATAGGCCTCTTTTGCCCCAATTATAGTCCCCGTCTCTGTCGAAAATGTCGTTGAACGTGCCCCAAAAAAGCTGTTTTCTGCCAAGCCCGGATGCCAGCCTGGGAATCCTGCAAAATGAGTCGCTCCTGCATCGGCCAACAGCCGCACCATCCGTGCCTGCGGATTCGGGTCATTACGGACGACCCATGCCTCTGGTGAGATAAGACCCTGCATGTCAAAAAGTTCACGCTCACTGCGAAAACCAATCACCCCGATGTCATCGACTGCAATCACCGCATTCTCAGGCGTGTTTTCCAACAGCCATTCAGCGATTCCGTGATCAATGTCTAAAATCTCTTTGCTATTCTGACCCAGCATCGTCCCCCAAGTCGGCAGCTCCCACACACCACTGCCCAGAATAAGGGCTGCGAAAAACGCCAGTCCCCAACGTTGATAATTTTCCGGTAAGACCTTAATCAGCCAGCCAGCAAAAAGCCCAGCCGCCACCATTTGGAACGCCACCAACGGCATCGTATATCGACTAAAGTGCCACACAAAGCCAACCAAAAAGGGAAACAGCACGATGAGGCTAACCAGCCAAACGGCCGCAGGGCGGTTTTTTCTCCACAATAAAAACAAACCAGGAATAGCCAACAGTCCGGCTGCATAGTTATCGGCCCAATGATAATTCAGCGTTGGCCAAAAGATTTCCGGCCGCCAAGCAAAGCCGTCCCCCGCTTTGGCATAAAACGTATTGGGCAATGGTTTCCCCGTCACAGACAGGCTAAAAATCACGTAGGGTAAAGATAAAGCCACATAGATTCCGGCCGGAATAATCAGCCGCATCGTTTGTAAAAATGGATTGGCATCTCCTTCAAGCGAATTGTCAATCGTTCCCAATTCGCCGAACCAAATCTTGGCCAATGCGTCTAACCCAACTAAAGCAAAGAGCAAATGACCTTCCGGCCGTAATTGACTCGCCAACCCAAACAATAGTGCGGAGTCTAAGCGCAGTCCCCCTTTGCTATAGCGCCAAATCGCGGCCAAGCTCACGGCCGTGAATGCGGTTACTTCCATCCCTGAAAGACCGGCCCACAGCATTCGTCCAGCTAGCACGTATCCTAACGCGGCCAAAAAAGCGGCCCGCTTATCCCCATCGCTCAAAACCAGCGTCAGCTGCCACGTTAAGGCGGCCGAAAGCAGATAAAAGATGGCGCTTAACAGCATCCCAAAAGGGAGCAGATTGTTTGAAACAACGGCCGGAAGAGTCAGCAACAGCGTCCACAGCGGTGCCGTTGAGCCCGGTGTTTGTACACCCGGGTTATAGCTAAACCCATCTCCATTGACTAAATTACGGGCATACTGAAAGTGAATCCAGCTATCGTCTAACGGAAGCGCCAAACGACCATCAGTGAGCATAAGCAGCCGAATCAAACCAAACAGCAGAACAGCGATTCCAATCGCTAAAATTCCAGGCAATGAATACATTCTTTTAAGTGCGTTGTTTACTTTAGTGATAGCTTTCATAGTTGGATGGTGAGCACCTTTAACCTGGCGGGCTTTAAAATTTCGAGTATTCTAATTTTTCCAATACCTGAGCGCTCAAAGCGCTGTTTTAAACGGTGTACTTTCACACAAGGAGGAGAACCAATGGACGTCGATTCAATTGCCCTTAATTTTAACCCTACTACCCTGTTTATTCTCAACCTTATTCTGGGTTTTGTTATGTTTGGCGTGGCGCTTGACATGACCTTAGACGATTTTAGCAGCATCAAAGAGCGGCCGCGTTCATTCTTAATTGGCATGGCGTGCCAGTTCTTTATCCTGCCAGCTTTAACCTTTTTGCTCATCATCTGGCTGAAGCCACTGCCCAGCATCGGGTTAGGCATGATTCTCGTTGCGTCTTGCCCTGGTGGGAACATCTCAAACTTTTTCACCCACCTTGGCAAAGGGAACACCGCCCTGTCAGTCAGCATGTCGGCTGTCTCAACCGTCGCCGCCTTATTCATGACCCCATTTAACTTTGGCTTTTGGGGATCTATGATTCCAGGGTCAGAAGCGATTTTGGCCGAAATCAACGTCACATTTTGGCAAATGGCCCAGACGATTTTCATCCTCATGCTTATTCCGCTTGCCGTCGGCATGTTCATCCGCCATCGTTACAACCCACTCGCAGACAAATTGGTACGGCCTATGAAGATATTCTCAATGACTTTCTTTCTTGCCTTTGTCGTCCTAGCATTAGCAGGCAACTGGTCAAACTTTGTAAACTACGTCGATGTGATCTTTTTCACCGTGCTAGCCATGAACGCTCTCGCTATCACTCTTGGCTATACCAGCGCATCCCTACTCAGACTTCCTGAAGCAGACCGCCGTGCTGTTGCGCTCGAAGTTGGCATACAGAATTCAGGCTTGGGGCTCATCCTAATCTTTAACTTTTTTGGCGGCTTGGGTGGCATGGCACTCATCGCAGGCTGGTGGGGCATTTGGCACATCCTCACCGGATATGCAATCGGTTATATCTGGTCGAGGGCTAAACCAAACAACGGTAACATTGACAAGATTGCAGGTAGAAGGTTACAGGCCTAGCAGCAACCCTTTCTACCTTAAACACATAATTTTCTTGAACAAACAACTTAATAAAACGGCATTTGCAACTTGCGGCCTGCAGCTTGCATTTTCCGGAAAGGAGACAAAATGAAATTTCTACACACAATGGTTCGCGTGCTCGATGAAAAACGAGCCATGCACTTTTTCTGTGACCTACTTGGCTTTAAAGAAGTCCGGAGAATCGATTCCGAAGAAGGCAAATTCTCACTAATTTACCTTGAATCTTCTCCAGGAGATCCACCGGTTGAATTGACCGTCAATTGGGGTGAAACAGAGCCATATTCTGTCGGCCGGAGCTTTGGTCATATCGCACTCGAAGTTGATAACATCTATGAAACCTGCGCCATGCTACAGGAAAATGGCACCACCATTTTGCGGCCACCACGCGATGGCCGGATGGCTTTTGTAAAAACTCCAGATGGTATTTCAATTGAATTTTTGCAAGCAGGTGGCAGTCTAGAACCAGCAGAGCCTTGGCTCAGCATGCCATCAACAGGGAGTTGGTAACTTTGCATGTTGGTCGGATAGTTTGTTGGTTAATTTCAAGCGAACAAACTATCCACCCAACGGGCCAACCCATAACCCAAACACTATGCTAGAACAAGCCAAACAACTCCAGGACGAGCTTACCCGCATTCGGCGGACCATTCATATGAACCCAGAATTGGGATTCGAAGAATTTCAAACCGGTGCCCTCGTCACTAAAACGCTTAGCGACCTCGGAATTGAATTTCAGGCCGGAGTCGGCCGGACCGGCGTCGTCGCCCGCTTGGGCAATGGCAATGGCCCCAAAATCGGCATTCGGGCCGACATGGACGCCCTACCCATCCTAGAAGCCAACGACGTTGAATATAAATCAACCGTACCCGGCAAAATGCACGCCTGCGGCCATGATGCCCATACCACCATGCTACTCGGCGCTGCGATGCTTTTAAAAGATCAGGATTTCGACGGTGAAATTCGGCTTTTGTTCCAACCGTCTGAAGAACGTTCAGACGCAGATGGTATCAGCGGCGCACCCGCTATGATTACCGACGGCGCAGTTGAAGAGCTTGATGCGGTCATCGCGCTCCATGTGTTGGGCCATTTTGATACCGGAACGATCAACATCACCGATGGTTTTATTCTCGCCAATGCAGACACCATCGATGCCAAAATTATCGGCAAAGGTGGGCATGGAGCAGCTCCACACATGTCGGTTGACCCGATTTTTATCGCCGCCCCGGTTATTAGCGCCATTCATGGCATTGTCTCTCGTCGAGTAGACCCTGCAAAACCGGCCGTTATCACCATTGGCAAACTTGCCGGTGGCGCAGCTAGCAACGTTATTCCTGGAGAGGTTGAGTTCAGCATTACGTTGCGCAGCTTTGATGATGAGGTTCGCGAGCAAATCATCACAGAGGTCACCAATGCTTTCCAGATCGCCAAGCATATGGGTGGCGACTGCGAAGTTCATGTTAAGCGCGGCTATCCAGCCACTTATAATGACCCAACCGTCGCCTCTTGGATTCGCAAAACAGCGACCGACTTGGTTGGCGAAGACAACGTCATCAGCCGTGGCCCGTCTATGGGTGCAGAAGATTTTGGCTATATGTCACGAGCCAGTCGGGGTGCGATGTTTAATGTCGGCGTCCGGAAACCAGGCAGCCCAGACCGCTTCTTACATCATCCTGAATTTGATATCGATGAAACAGCCATGCCTTATGGTGCGGCCGTCCTTGCTGAAACAGCCATGCGCTTTATTCGCGGGGAATTTAAAGAGGAGTAAGAGGCAAAGGGCAAACATAGAATTCTACCAGTCGCTAAGTGAGATCAATATTCTCTAAGAGTGGCTATAGCACTCAGTGTCTGCCCCTCGCTTCCTGCTACTCTGATCTATGGACGGGTTCGCAGTAGAACTCGGCTTCGGCCAAAAAGCTGAAGCCAAACTTAATAAGATAGGAGTCGCCATAGCCAATGCTGGATTGCACTCAGAGTTTGTGCATGATGAAAATAAGCCGCATATCACC
>JBGCDP010000347.1:0-13863 GCA_045105475.1 Anaerolineae bacterium | reverse complement strand
GTTAACTATTTATCCGGTGTGCGTGATGAATTATGGTCAGGGTTTTATGCAGCGTTTGCATTGGGACAGTTAGGTGCTTTTGCAAAACCAACGGAACTTTCCCATTGGCTAGAAGAGGCTCCGTCTGAGAGTGACTGGGCGGCTGATGCGGCAGAGTATGTGATCGGGAAGCTAGGATAAACAAAAACGGCCGATGGATATTCAACTATCGGCCGTAAAATATGACTTATATTCATTCTCTTATTTCAATTTTTGCAAAGAAGCTTTCTAAAAAGCTAAGCTTAAATTAATGATATAATAAAGCTCAAAAGCATCTAAAACCCTATAAAAAACATGAGCTTAACACCAAGAAGAGCATTACTAAATAGCCTTAATGACAGCCTAAATGAACAAGAGTTGAAGCAACTCTGTTTTGAATTACACATTGACCTAGATAACTTAATTGGATCAACGAAAAGGCAAAAATTAAGTAGCTTAATTCGACATTGTCAGCAATACAGGAAATTACAGCTGCTTCGCGGTTGGCTTGAGGAAGAACGCCCAACCAAAGATTGGAAAACAAAGATTGCAAACCTGCGAAATCCATTAGGCGTTGAGAATCAATCACCTTCAAACGCAGGCTCCATCAAAAAACTCTACGATAGTAGTATGCCTAGCCTGACAAATCATCTCGAAAAATTACTTTTTGAGTCAATTTTCTACAAATACTCAACCATAATTGGGAATTTAATATTGTTTCAGCTTTTAATTTGGGTTTGCGTAGGTATTGCATTTTTTGTTTTTTTCTGGAGTCGAACAGAACTCTGGATTTATTTGTATTTGAGCACATTTCCAATTCCCGTAATTCTTTACACTTGTTGGGACTTTGTGATTGCAAATGTATATCGGACAGCAAAAAGAAATGGATACTACAAACTAACTACCGATGAACGCGAAAAAATTAAGGGCAAATTGCTGAAGGATCAATATATGGGAATAGGCAATATTCTTATTCCCATCTTTATTGAAAAGTATCTATTTACAAATGAAACACACGTACTGAAAAAGTGGAAATAATAAAAACGGCCGATGCTTCTCTCGAAACATCGGCCGCCTATTCTAACTTTTGACCTAGCAAGCTAAGCCCCTACAGGTAGAGTCTAACCTTCTTTCAGCATATTCCGCAACACCGTATGCAAAATACCACCATTGCGATAGTAATCTACCTCAACCGGCGTATCAATGCGCAACGTCGTCGCGAACTCAACCGCCGTGCCGTCAGCCTTCTCAGCTCGAACCGTAATATCTTGCAACGGTTCGATATTGTCATCGAGATTTACAGTCGAGAACACCTCTGTACCATCCAAACCAAGGGTGTCTAGCGTTTCCCCATCTTTGAATTGCAGTGGCAAAATGCCCATGCCGACCAAATTTGAACGGTGAATGCGCTCGTACGTTTCAGCGATGACAAGCTTCATGCCGAGCAACAAGGTCCCTTTGGCCGCCCAGTCACGGCTTGAGCCCATCCCGTAATCATTTCCGCCAATGACAACGCCCGGGGTGCCATCTTCTTTATATTTCAAAGAGGCATCGAACATCGTCATGACTTCATTGGTTGGCAGATAGGTGGTAAAACCGCCCTCAGTGCCGGGAGCAATCTGGTTGCGGAAACGGACGTTGGCGAACGTTCCACGGGTCATGACTCGGTCATTTCCACGACGTGAGCCGTAGCTGTTGAAATATTGCGGTTCAATATCCCGATCGGTCAGGTATTTAGCGGCCGGACTTGTGCGACTAATCGCACCGGCTGGTGAAATATGGTCAGTCGTGGTGCTGTCACCCGCTTTGACCATGACTCGTGCACCACCGATATTAGTAATCGGCAATACTTCGGCCGTCATTTCAGTAAAGAACGGTGGCTCTTGAATGTATGTTGAATCAGGATTCCACGGATAGATTTCACTTTCACTCGTCGGGATCGCGTTCCAAGTTTCGTTGCTTGTATATGCTTGGCCGTACTGTTTCTCAAACATATCTGGGTCAATCGAAGCTGCGACAGTTGCCTGAACCTCTTCTGTTGATGGCCAAATATCTTTCAAGAACACATCTTTGCCGTTTTGGTCCTGACCAATCGGGTCAGTCGTGAGGTCGATGTCGGTTGTGCCAGCCAACGCGTAAGCGACAACCAAAGGTGGGCTTGCCAAGAAGTTGGTTTGCGTATGTGGAGAGACACGCCCTTCAAAGTTCCGGTTTCCAGAAAGCACGGCCGAAACGACCAAGTCCGCTTCCTGAATCGCAGTGACAACCGCCTCATCCAATGGGCCAGAGTTACCGATACAGGTGGTACAGCCGTAGCCTACATTGTAGAAACCGATCGCTTCAAGTGATTTCGTTAAATCGGCTTTGTCTAAATAGTCGGTGACTACTTTTGAACCAGGAGCCAGTGAGGTTTTGACATATGGCTTAACAGTTAAGCCACGCTCAACCGCCTTTTTAGCAACCAATCCCGCCCCAACCATCACGCTTGGGTTTGATGTGTTGGTACAAGATGTAATGGCCGCAATCACGACATCGCCGTGCTTCATTTCAAGCTCGGTCCCGTTTTTGTAGGTCGCTGTTTTGCCAAGGTCCGCTTCTGGTAAGCCGATGCCTTGAGGGCCCACGGGAGCGATCAGCATTTTGCGATACTCTTCTTTCATGTCGGTAAGTGCGATGCGGTCTTGCGGCCGTTTTGGACCAGCAAGAGCAGGCACAACCGTGGTCATGTCGAGTTCGAGGGTGTCGGTAAATACAGGATCAGGATTTGCAGGGTCGTACCAAAGGCCGTTTAGCTTGGTGTACTCTTCAACGGTATTGACAAGTTCTTCTGATCGGCCGGTCAGGCGCATGTATGCCAGCGTCTGCTCATCAACCGGGAAGAATCCCATCGTTGCCCCATATTCTGGTGCCATGTTGGCGATGGTTGCACGGTCGGCCAAGGTCATCGTCCCCATGCCGTCGCCGTAAAATTCGACGAATTTCCCGACCACACCTTTCTCACGCAACATCTGAGTCACAACCAAAACGAGGTCAGTAGCTGTTGCCCCTTCTGGCATTTTGCCGGTCAGCTTGAAGCCAACAACGTCAGGGGTGAGCATGTAGATCGGTTGGCCAAGCATGACCGCTTCAGCCTCGATACCGCCAACTCCCCAGCCCAATACGCCCAAACCATTGATCATGGTGGTGTGTGAGTCGGTACCGACAAGTGAGTCTGGGAACAGGACGCTGCCGTCTTGATCTTTTTCCATGACCACTTTGGCCAAATACTCAAGATTAACCTGATGGACAATTCCGGTAGCAGGTGGCACAACGGTGAAGTTATCAAAGGCATCACGCCCCCATTTGAGAAATTCATACCGCTCACGGTTACGCACAAACTCTTTTTCAGCGTTGATGAAAAGTGCTGCGGCCGAACCAAATGCGTCAACTTGAACGCTATGGTCGATCACAAGATCAACAGGGACCTGTGGATTTACTTTTTTAGGATCTCCACCTAATCGTGCCATTGCTGAGCGTAATGCGGCCAAGTCGACAACAGCCGGAACCCCGGTGAAGTCTTGCAAAATTACGCGGCCGGGGCTGAAAGCGACCTCTTGTCGCTCTGCTTCAACCGGTTCCCAGTTGGCCAGCTTTTTCACGTCGGCCGCAGTGATGACGTAATCGTCATGGTTGCGCAGAACCGCTTCTAAAAGAATTTTGATTGAAAAGGGGAGTTTATCGATATTAGCGATCCCATCTTCCTGGAGTTTTGCTAGACGGTAGTATGAAACACCATCTTTTCCAGGGAAGGGTGTACGGGCGCTAAACACATCTGTTTTAGCCATTGATGCACCTCTCTAAGTTATATTGACTATTAATTTTCGGCTCGTTCTAGGTTGTTATGAGGACGGTTTTCAGGTGAAACACCTTACGGCGATTATACCCTCATCCGATTTAAAACGTTAAAATCTTGGGTAATTTGTACATATGTAGTGCTGTAAAACCCCTCATCAAACATTTCTTTATAGTTTGTCTGCATAAGCATGGAGGGCTTGTGACCCGCCAGTATGCCAAAAAAGGATACGTTGATTGCGTGTAAAAGCTCCCCAGCGGATTAAATCGATCAAGCCAGCCATCGCCCGGCCGGTGTAAACCGGGTCCAGCAAGATGCCTTCTTTCTCGGCAACCAGCTCAATCGCTTCTTTTTCGGCCGCAGTCAACACACCGTATCCAGGCTCAGCATACTCATCGTTGATCTCAATACGATCCATAACGTTGACCATGTCGAGTCCCAAATGGGCAGCAGTTGCGGTAGCGAGTGCTCCAACCTGAGCTTGTAGCTCACTGGCCGAACGGCTAACGCTAATCCCGTAAAGTTGTGATCGAATATTAAAGAGATGTGCACCCAACACGATGCCAGCTTGGGTACCACCGCTGCCAGACGCAAAAACAATCACATCAATGTTTAGTTCTTGTTCTTGAAGCTGCCCTGCAAGCTCTTCCATTGCGACAACATAGCCGGTTGTACCCACTACGTTTGAACCACCCAGTGGGATTTGATAAGGCTTGTGCCCCATCTTAACCTGCTGATCCGCCACACGGTTCATTACATCAGCGGGGTTTTCATCCTCGGTCCAAGTAATATGTGCCCCAAACAGTTTGTTGAGCAACATATTCCCGGTAAGCTGTTTGGGCTTATTTCCCCGTAACACCAAACTACAACCCAAGCCGACTCGAGCCGCAGCAGCGGCCGTTTGGCGACAGTGGTTACTTTGCAAGCCGCCAGTTGTGATGACATGGTCACAGCTTTGTGCTTTTGCTTCTGCCAGTAAATATTCAAGCTTGCGGGTTTTGTTGCCACCTCCACCTAATCCGGTTAAGTCATCTCGTTTGATATACAGCTCGGAGCCCTTAAGCAAACTGCTCAAGTGTGGCATCGGCTCAATCGGGGTAGGTAAATGGGCAAGGGGGATTCGGTTTGGATAGTTTGGCTTCATATTTAGGATACAGCGTATAAACGCAGGGGCGCTTCCATATTATAACTATTATTTACTATCTACTCTTTTTCTTCTTCTTCCCCGTCACCCTCTTCACCAAACCATGGGGGCGGGTTTTTAAACAGCTGATCGGCCGGATGAGGCTTCTCTGGCACCTTGATCTCGCCATATTGTTTCTCAAAATTATTGACGTTCGTTTGGAGTGCTTTTAAGAAAGATTTCGCGTGAATCGGTGACATGATTAAGCGAGATACGATTTCTCCTTTGGGAGTACGAGGAAGCACCTGCGCAAAATCAAGAATCATTTCAGCAGGCGTATGGGTAATAAATGCGATATTTGCATAGCTGGCTTTAAGATCTTTGGGTAATTCGATTGTGACCCGTTTTTGAGGTTTCTGAGGTTGTTTTTTTTCGTTGCTCATCTGGATTCGGTAGTTCCTTTGTAATTGTCTACGTGCCCCATTTAATATAAAACGGAGCAATTGAAATAATAACTCGCCCACGATTTTTGGGCGAATCTGTCTAGCCAAACTTTACGCTGGCAACGTTGGGGTGCCTCAAGCTCATGCCTAATGTTTATGTTGCCCCTTCTTTTATGGATGGTAAAATTTTCATATCCTGCGTTTAGCTACTATCCATACATGGGTTTCATACAGAAGGGACAGTTCATGACAGAAAAAAAAGAGAGCCAACAGCCGGTTGGTTTTATTGAGTATATTCAAAATTTCCCACTAGGCGCTTATGCCGTCATGTTTGCACTAGGCGGATTATCAATTTTGGGGTTAAAAACTTTGCAACAGGGGTGGCAAGAACCTGCTCCGATCTATTTCCAAACAGCCCAGCCAACCGTAACGCAATCTCCGACATCGACACCTGAACCACTTAATGTATTCATCAATGGTGAAGTAGAGCAACCTGGAGTTTACAAGTTGCCACATGATTCGATCTTGCAAGATGCACTGCTTTTAGCAGGTGGATTTTCGGCAGAAGCTTTTAAAGATGTTGTCAATTTGGCTCAGCCGTTGACAGATGGGATGCAAGTGTATGTACCAGCAATACCGGAAACGGAAGTAGCCATCCCGCTGATCTCAACACCACCCGTCAACGCAAAATCAGAGACGGCTGAATCTAATGAAGCAAACAATGGTAGTTTAATCAACTTAAATACAGCCTCAAAAGAGCTGCTAGAGTCATTACCGGGTGTTGGGCCAAGCACAGCGCAAAAAATTGTTGACTATCGGGAAGATAATGGGCCGTTTACCTCGGCCGAAGATGTGATGAATGTCTCTGGCATTGGTCCTGCAAAATTTGAATCGATGCAGGATTTCATAACAGTCGATGGTTAAAAATCTAGGTTTGTAAATATACTGATATTGGGCTTTGAATTTGTTGACACGGCCGAATGATGTTGCTATTATTCGGCTTCGCTGGGGACGTGGTGTAGTGGTTAACACGTCGGCCTGTCAAGCCGAAGATCGCGGGTTCGATCCCCGTCGTTCCCGAAACAGCGTAAAAGGCTCTCGATTAATTCGAGGGCCTTTTTTGTTTTCAGTAGCCTTTTAGCCTAACTTCACCAACAATGATTTACACACATGCCACCCCGGCCATGTGGCCAACTACAGTTGGCTGTAATCAACAGACAAGTGTTGATTAGGGTTACGCTCAAAAAGTACCTGAACCTCTATTACGCTACTCCGATTACGCAAAAAGCGAGAATCAGTCTTTTATTTCTAAAATTTAACTCTGTAAAATAAAATAGGAAGCTAAAATAGTCGCTCAGGCAAACTATAATGGCCTACAATAATTTAAGAATGAATTAGGTTGTATGGCCTTCCTGCCATTCTTCTCTTTAATTAATTCTCAAGATCGGTTCCTATTTCATATGCCAACTTCTCAAAGCAAATCGCGCCCAAAAATATTACAGATTGAGACTGGTTATAATACCCAGCCAACCAAACGAGATTCTTTTGACATAGAAGTAATCGATTATAAAATTTATGAAAATGTCCCTTACCTGTGGAGAAAAATTGAAACGCTTCTACGACTGGACATTTACTTGGCATTAAAAGCAAAGGCCAAAGCAAAAGACTATGACATCATTTGGGCAGGATCAGAAAAGGTAGGCATCCCCCTCAGCTTTCTACGACTCAAACAACCTCTAGTCGTCATTGCGCATCATCTGGAGTCTCGCTTAAAATCAGCCTTTTTAAATCTATTCCAAATCCCAGGCCGATGGGCGGGTGTAGGATATTCATCGTTCGCAAGCAAGGCATTTTTTATCAACGAGCTTGGAGTACCCGAAACATTGACATTTCAATGCTATGCGGCCAACTACCTAAAGCAAGTTAATGATCTGCCACCACCCTCGCCAACTGGCAAAATATTATGCGCCGGTGTCGCTAAAAGAGATTACAAAACACTACTCTCTGCATTAACAAAACTGGATGGGTTTCAAACTCAGATTTTTGTTTCAAGCCGATTTGGCGATACTCTAAAAAATTCATTGCCCACTGAAGTACCTAATTGGGTGGATTTCCCGGGGTACGTCACAGATGAAGAACTCCTCCAATGCTATAAAGAGTGTCGCTTTGTTGTGATTCCTTTAGAGCATACGCAACAGGGAGGAGCTGGTTCGACAGCATTTCTAGAAGCCGCCTCGTGTGGCAAGGCAGTAATCGCTACAGAAACTGTCGGGATGAAAACTCTTATCGAGCAAGGTGTTAATGGACTGCTTGTACCACCTAATGATCCCCAAGCAATGCAAGATGCAATCCAATCACTTTGGGAACAACCTAAATTAGCTGAAAAAATGGGGAAAGCCAGTCGTAAATTAATAGAATCTCAATATAACCCTGCCACGGTTAGCACCAACATCAACAAGTTTCTAGAACGATTTTTACATAAATAACCCTGCTAATTGTTGATTTAAAATTGTGCTTGGCCTAATCTAGAAAGTAAAAAGAGCGTGTCATCCAATATTTGGATGACACGCTCTTTTTTACCAACCTGTATTAAGCCGGGTTCTTTTTTCAACTGACCGATTATTCTAAATAATCGCTTTCAACCCGGTCTCTACGGCCGCCACAATCCGATCAGCCTCATCTTTCGTAATCGTCAAAGGTGGAGAAACAACAAGCACGTTACACAACCCTGGGATCGTGTTGCCGTTCTTACCGATCAGTACCCCTTCTGCCTTCGTCGCAGCAATCACCTTATTCATTTTAGCTGGATCAAGCGCCTCACGCGTATCTTTATTATTCACCATCTCAACGCCTAGCAACATCCCCTTGCCACGAACTTCGCCGACATTTGGATGCTCAAGCATTTGTGAGAACTGCTCTTGCATATACGCGCCCATTTCGGCCGCACGTACAACCAGCCCTTCACGCTCGACAATCTCGATATTGCGCAAAGCGACCGCGGTCGCTACCGGATGGCCGCTATAAGTGTTGATGTTTCGATAGTGACTTAAATCATCCTCTTCACTCAAAAATGCCTGATAGAGTTTGTTGTTGACGATCATCGCCGCTATCGGCTGATACCCGCTCGCAATCCCCTTGGCACAAGTAATAATGTCTGGCATCGCATTCCAATGCTGGTAACCAAACATCGTCCCAGTACGGCCGAAGCCAGAGACAACTTCATCAAAAATAAGCAAAACGCCATATTTGTCACAAATTTCTCGGACTCGAGGAATGTAGTTGTCGGGCGGAATCAGAACACCACCGCCTGAAATCATCGGTTCCATGATGAACGCCGCAACCGTCTCTTGACCTTCATAAATGATGGTTTGCTCAAGTTCGGCCGCCACCTGCTCTCCATGCTCCTCAGGGGTCAATTTCGGATGACGCCGGTATGGGTATGGTGGGTTGATATGGCGAATTTCACTCGGTTGGCTGCCAAACCCAACCTTACGCTCAGCCTGCCCAGTTGCACCAAGGGCAGCATAGGTATTGCCATGATACGCCCGATATCGAGAAATAATTTTACGGCGCAAGTAACCCCGTGGCTCGCCTGACTGCTGGTGATATTGCCAAACCATCTTAAATGCCGCTTCGTTCGCCTCAGACCCTGATGGTGTAAAGTAAACGTGCCCATCCATTTGGGTGAGCTGAAGTAATTTTTCAGCCAATTTAGCCGTTGGTTCTGCCACCATTAGTGGAGACAAATAGGCCAACTTCTTCATTTGGTCATAAGCGACCTGAGCCAATTCTTCACGGCCGTAACCGACATTGACACACCAGATGCCAGCAATTGCATCTAGCCATTCATTACCAAACTGATCGGTTAAAGTTGCACCTTCACCTTTCACAATCACAGGTGGAGGCGCTGTTTGAATATGTTTGTGCTGCATTAATGGGTGCCAAAGAGAATCGGCACTCTTGCGAGAAAGTTCAGTTATTGTTGTCATGAGAGGAGTTAAAAGAAAAGAGACAAGAGATGAGAGAAGAGGAAAGCATCGGCACACGCCTCCCTCTCTCTCATCCCTTACCTCTTATTACTTATTGAACTGCGTTCGTTGATGCATATTTGCCCAGTTTACGAGCAGGTAATTTCAGAGCGTCACGACGGAATGGTTCAGCCAATACCGCTTCACCACCTTCGATGACAGCGTCAATCACAACCGGCCGGCCAGCAGCCATCGCTTCTTGAATCGCGTCATTAACATCTTCTTGGCGTTCAACCTTGATACCAACAGCACCCATATCACGCGCCAATTGTGCATAGTCTGGATTCTGGCGTAGGTTTGAACCGATGAAACGGTCACCATAGAAGTCGATCTGATTTTTCTTCTCAGCACCCCATTCTTTGTTGTTTGCAACGATGGTGATAACCGGAATCTCTTCACGAACAAGTGTCATGATCTCAGCCAAACCACCGATACCATACGCACCGTCACCGGTGAAGGCGAATACTGGCGCATCTGGTTTACCAAGTTTCGCACCCATTGCAGCACCAACAGAGAAACCACAGTTCCCCCAGCTAAGCGCTGAAAGATGCTGACGAGCACCTTCAAAGTGGAAATAGTCGTTTGACATTGAGCAGGTGTTACCGATGTCAGTTGCAACCAACGCATTCTTTGGAACCGCTTTTGACAGTTCAGAAAGCAAACGGCGTGGATGCATCGCTTCAGTGACTTGATCCGCACCCCAGTTATGTTTTTCTTCGTTCCAACGCGCATTCTCAGCTGCGATCTCGTCCATCTTGTCTTCATCTGGACGCAGACCCGGATGAGCTGCTTTAACCATACCGGTTAGCTCACGGGTGAACTCTTTTACGTCAGCCAAGCTAGCAACGTCTACTTGCATCGTTAAGCCTAAGACTTTGTGATTCACATCAACCTGAATGATTTTTGCATCTTTCGGCCAGTACTCCATGTCGTACTGTGGCAAGGTGCCAAACGGTCCAAGACGGGTACCAAGAGCCAAAACAACGTCAGCTTCTTTGATTGTGCGCATTGCCGCTTTTGAACCACAATATCCGATTGGCCCTACAGCCAGTGGATGGTCGTTCGGGAACGAGTCGTTGTGTAGATAAGTATTGACGACAGGAATCGTCATATACTCTGCTAAATCTTTAATTTCAGCCTGTGCATCAGCCTGTGATACACCGCCACCAGCCAAGATAACTGGATTTTTAGCATTACCAAGCAGAGCAAGTGTCTCTTCTAGGTTTGCACGTGGGCCAGCACCGCGACTGATATTTAGGCTTGGGTAAACTTCGTATTCCGCTTCGCCATAAAATTTGTTACGTGGAATGTTGAGTTGGGTCGGACCATTTTCTACTTTTGCACGGTAGAAACATTGGCGAGCCAATTCAGCCATACGCTCATGATCATTGACACGTACTTGGTAAACGGTTGATTTCTCAAACATCGGCATCTGATCTAACTCTTGAAAACCACCGTTTCCAAGGCCCATTGAGCCAGTTTCGGGGGTGATACAGACGACGGGTGAATGCGCCCAATATGCGGCGGTAATGCCACTCACGAAGTTGGCGATACCAGGGCCATTTTGTGCAATACAAACCTGTGGTCGGCCGGTTACACGCGCCAAAGCATCGGCCGCATGGGCAGCTGCTTGCTCATGAGCCACTGAGATAAATCGAATGCCTGCACTCGGGAACAGATCAAGCGCGTCCATAAACGCAGATCCAACGATACCGAATACATGTTCCACGCCTTCGGCCGCTAGTGTTTCAACTAGTGCTTCACTGGGTGTCATCAACTGTTTTGCCATATTCTTTTCTCCATTTTTCGCCCATTCTAATAGATGGGAACTTTAAGTTTTCTTTTTTTATCCTGCACTCAGCATTTGAGCAAAGGAAATTTTTAATTTGCAACAAAAATAGTACACTAGATTGGCCCAGTCACAAGAGCCAATATTTGACATGTTGATGGTGCCAATTAAAACATTTTAGATAAACAAAAAGCTGGCACCAATTGCCAGCTTTTTTTGACTAAATTACGTCTTTTATAGCTTGATTTACTTGATTCTGTTCTGCAAATCAAATGCCAAGCCTGCTAGCATCCTATCCTTTACCACGCCAAGGAATAAGCCAACTCTCGATTAAGCGCATCAGCAAGTCCATTAAAACGCCAATAATACCAATGAGTACGATACCGATGATGACGATCTCAGTTAAAAAGAACTTCTGAGCAACCCAAATCATTTGTCCTAGCCCTTCTTGTGCACCTAAAAGCTCGGCCGCGACCAACGTACCCCAGCAAACACCAAGAGCGACTCGCATACCAATAAAGATCTCAGGCAGTGCATTGGGCAAAATCACATAACGCAGGACTTGCCATTTCGATGCCCCTAATGAATAAGCGGCATGTACTTTCGAAAGTTTAACGCTTAACACACCAGAACGAGCTGCAATGACCATAATCCATAGCGCTGCCAAAAAGAGTAAGAAGCGTTTAGACTCTTCGCCAATTCCTAACCAAATGATGACAAGTGGGATAAAGGCCAAAGGTGGAATCGGCCGAAAGAATTCAACAATCGGATCAAAAATACCTCGTAAGATATTTGACAGACCCATCGCTAGGCCTAAAGGAATGCCGATCACACAACCGTAGGCAAATCCGATTAAAATTCGCCCAAGACTTGCCGTAATATGCTCCGCTAAAGTCACTCGACGATAGCCATCTGCCCAAACTTCAACAAACTTATCCCATACTGAACCGGGGCCAGGTAAAAAAGTTGGGTCAGTCCATTCAAAACGGGCCGACATCACCCAGAGCACACCCAGTATGACAATTGCTGTAATACTCCAAAACGGGCTGCCAACCACGGCCGAACCATCACCAAAGGTTACGGTTTTGCGTTCTGTTACACCAAAGCGAGACAAACCCAGCCGAGCCATTAAAGCCGCCATTGGACTGCCTTGATCATTGTTTTCAGCCATTAGTCTCCTCCTTGGGTATTCATAATTTCCTCTTCCATCTCCCAAATCAAAGACAAAATCTCCTCCCGCTTTTCTATGAATTCAGGAGAAGTTTTAAGCTCACGTGGATTAACAGTTAACCCTTGCTCAGCAAACGGAAGTTCATATTCGCGTTCAATCCGGCCGGGACGAGGTGCCATGACGAAGAGTTTGTCTCCCAAAAAGAGAGCTTCTTCAACACTATGGGTCACCAAAATAATTGTCTTGCCGGTTTCTTTCCAAAGCTTAAGAATCAAACCCTGCATTTTTTCACGGGTCAATGCATCCAGCGCCCCAAGTGGCTCGTCCATCAAAATTAATTCTGGATCGTTGGCCAAACAGCGGGCTAAAGCAACACGCTGCTGCATACCACCAGATAATTCATAGACCGCCTTTTCCCCAAATCCAGCTAAACCAACGGTATGAAGTAAATTATCAACTACTTTTTTCGTTTCAGCCTTCGACTTCCCGTTCATGTCTGGCCCAAAGGAGACGTTCTTTTCAACCGAGAGCCACTCAAATAATGCTCCTTGCTGAAATACCATCCCACGGTCTTGTCCAGGCCCTGTAATCTTATTTGGCCCTAAAGATACTTTTCCGCTCGTTGGGGCTAGAAAACCCGCAAGAATATTAAGTAAAGTCGTCTTACCACATCCAGACGGCCCCAAAAGGGTCAAAATGCGGCCGGTGCCCAAATTAAAAGAAACATCTTTTAAGGCTTCAACTGAGCCACCATTTGGTAATTTATAGATCATACCGACTTTATCGGCTGAAAGTTCCTGCATATTTTTATTCCTATCGCTTGAACCTAAATCAATTGACCAAAGGCATTGGTTTAGTTCAAGCTAATCTTCCACAAAATTTTTCTAAAATGAGATGGTAGGTTTGACCTACCATCTCATTCTTTCAAACTCAACAGGTTATCTACGCTTAAGTATCAGAGGAATTAACCTTGATAGTCACGCTTTAACAACCTTACTGAGTGTTCTCTCTTTAGTTCTCTGGATAAGGAGCGGTGTCTGGTGCTTCAAACTCGTCAGTGACGATATCAAAGCTCAAGTTCCCATCTCCATCTGCACTCCAGCAACCCACTTGAAGCGTGCGTGATGCACGTTGGACGTCACCTACTGCAACGCGTGACATGCCCATTCCATCTACACCACCCATATCGATGAGTGCGTTCAGGAACTGCTCGCCTGAGATCTCAGCTGATCCGGTCGTGTTAACCGTGTGGATCAACGCTTCGCGGACACCCATGAATTGACCAAAGGTCGTGAGATAGGTGGTTGAACGATCTGCTTCTGGGCGACCAGCCGCATCGAACAATTCAGTTGCAAGCGCAACACCAGGAACATCTGTTTGGTTCCATGTTGCATATGGATGTGGGCCACAATAGCCGTCCATGAGTGCTTGGTTGTCACCTAAATAAGCAGGAACATCA
>JBGCDP010000346.1:0-8648 GCA_045105475.1 Anaerolineae bacterium | reverse complement strand
CAGCTATCACTTTAACAGATTCTGCAATCTCAATGCACATGGCCCGTAAGGTATCAAAGTCGGGATGCCGAATATGGATCCATGCGTTCGCCTTGTACCCTTTTTCAATCGGTTGTGTGGGTGAGCCAGCCGGTGGAAAGTGAGCATCAAACACCCAATCACCGTATTTGGCCTGCATCTCTTCAAGCCCCTCATACCCCACAATATGACCATCTTGTGTCGGCCGGAGGGCGAGCTGCGCGGCCGAAAATTGGCGAGACACTTTCCCCCACGTGTTGTTATGAACGATACCATCAGCCCACTCTTTATAAAGATCAATGTCATTGGCCGCGCTATAAACGTCCCAATGGCTTACACCAGGCGGCCGGGCACCTATCTCAGAAAACTTAAGCCCCTTTTCTCCAAAGAACCATTCCATATGGGTCGGGGCGGTAACCAAACCCAAACTGTTGATGACTTTTACCCCCATTTCTTTAAGCTCGCCGTAACGAGGTGCATCATGCTGATTGGTGCAAATAATCATCGGCGAAATCCAACGATGGCGCATCGCCTCAAGCACGTTGGGATAATAATGGCTGATAAAGTCGTGCCGTATTTGACCGTTGACGATTATCGTGTCGTAAAAGCCTTCATGCCCTTCAATAAACTCTTCTACCGCAATCCCGTGTCCATGAATCACACCGGTATCATGCAATGCGGCCGCTAGGTCGTCTTCAGCGTCAACTTTCCATGTGCTGTTTGCACCTGCTCCATCACGCGGTTTTAAGATAATCGGATAGCCGTGCTCCCGGCCGAAAGCGATCACCTCATCGACCGAACGAACAAGGGCTGATGCGGCACACGGAATCCCATTTTCACGCATAAAGTCCTTCATGATTGTTTTGTCACGACAGCGTAATGTTTGCTCAACCGTCATGCCCGGAATCGAACAGGCTTCACGCACATGGGCGGCCGCCATCATGTGTGATTCAATCGTCGTCTCCAGCCGATCCACCCACTCACGAGACTGCACTCGACGTACCGCATCGTGTAAGGCCGACTCATCAGTCACATTACTAACTTGCTCCCAACCATCAAGATACTGGGCCACATCATGCGGCACATCGCTCCCATGTGGTTCTCCAATACCTGTAACTTTAGCGCCGACCTGCTTCAGTGCAGCCACAAATCGTTTTTGCGCGGCCGGAAAATGGGGAGCAATAAATAGTACGTGCATGGATAGTCGTCCTTTTTAATTGTGAAAGATTAAAACTGGGGTGGATAACGAAAGTACATACCCCGATTATGCAAGCGTGAGTTTATACATATTTTCAAAGATGCAAAACGATAAATGGCTTAATCTCTAGCAAGAACTCAGTCAGTATCCTCGCTCCAGTCAGGTGCCTCGTTAAAAAAATCAAAAAACGCTTTATCTGTTACCGGTGGCACTGGCCATTGATTGCCACGCGTGGCTGAAAGGGATCGATTTGATCCAGGCTTAAATATTTTGGCAGGTTCACCAACAAGCTGATCCCCATCGATCCACTTTTCATCACTGCCATAGAGTTCTTTTTGTAAAAGAGTGCTTAAGCGTTCTTGAATCGATTGCGTGGCAGGGTTGCCAGCTAAATCGTTGAGTTCACTAGGGTCTTCTTGCAAGTCAAAAAGTTGGAATCGATTGCCACATGGGTACCAGATCAACTTATAACGTCCATCCCGAATCATGCGTGATGCATGTGAGCTTTCACCATATTCGCCGTAGAGCGTTTCGCGTTTCTCTTCGCCCAACATCGATAGCCCTTCAACTGTTTCAGGCATTTCAATATCGCACATGTCGAGTAGGGTTGGCATCACGTCTCGAATTTCGACGAGGCGGTCGTCAGTTCGATTTAACCCGACACGTCGATCGTCTTTGGTCCCCATCAAAATCATGGGGATATTGGTCGAATTTTCATAAAAGACTTGTTTGGCCCACATGCCATGATTGCCCAGCATGTCTCCGTGATCGCTCGTAAACATGATGATTGTGTCTTCTAGCACCCCCTCCCAATGGAGGGTTCCAATCAGTCGGCCGATGTGGTGGTCAATGTGGGTACACAGTGCATAAAAGGCTCGCCTCGCTTGTTCAGTCGTTCGGCCGTTCATGCTATCCCCCCGGGATTGAATCGCCTGGGCATGATAGGGTAGATCGGAACGATCATTTGACCAATCACCTGAAAACGGCCCGTCCATTGGAATATCTCGGTAAAAATCGAGATAACTTTGCAACGGAACAAGAGGTGGATGTGGGCAACTGTAGCCACAATACCAAAACGACGGCCGGTTAGGGTCACGTCTTTTAATCGCTCGTTCGGTCATCTTGGTTGCCCAGTCTGTCACATGCAAATGGTCGGGCAAATGCCAAGAACGATGAAAGTAATTGTTGTTGCTCATCCCATGCCCAAAACGTTGCCCAGCGTAACCCATATCTCCCAGAAAAAGTTCGTAATCGTCAGAAAAGCTGGTGTAGTGAGTCCGGCCTTCATCATCCAAAAGCACATCGTCAAAACCGATGCGGTCTCGCTGAGGATGAACGTGTATCTTCCCCACAGCTTGGGTTTGATATCCTGCATTACTAAACGTTTCTGCCAGTGTCGGAACCCCTTCGGGCATCGGCTGTAGCGGTTTAAAGGTGCGGTCTCCATGAGTTTTCGCCGTTGTGCCGGTCATCAATGAGCGACGTGAGGGCAAGCAGACCGGATGCGCCGCATAAGCGTTTGTAAAACGAACTCCGTTTTTGGCAAGCTGATCCAAGACAGGCGTTTGAACACTAGGATGTCCGGCACATCCTAGCAATGAAGCGAACCAGTGATCGGTCACAATCAATAAAACGTTTGGTTGTGTCATTTCTTTTTCCTCTTTCAATTTACAACAATTGCGTTTTTGAGCAGATCTTCTTCTAAGTAACGCTTTGATTCTTCATGGGTCATAAAGTCGGGTGGTGGAAAGTTAAGATGCATGCCCCAATCATCGCCAGTTGCATTCATGTGCGCTTTAATCTGCTCATCAAAACTGTCCATTAGTGCCCCGTATTGTGGATCGTCAACAAGATTATTCAGTTCATCGGGATCAGCCTTTTGATCAAACAGCAGTTTTCTACGGCCGGGTTGTCTCACATACATCCAATCTTTTGTTCGTATGCCCCGCTCTGGCACAGGGGTAAATTCATGCGCGGCGCCATCTACCATTTTGAAAGTTTGATAGTTAATGTGATCACGTGTTTCATCGGCCGACCCATTGAGCAACGGCAGATAGCTAATCCCTTGAACCGCCTCTGGGATTGCAACCCCACATAGTTCGAGCAGCGTGGGCATCGTGTCTACTGCAACGTCGATTAGGGCATCAACCTTTTTACCAGCTTCAAACTTTTTGGAATACCGAACGATAAATGGCACCTGCATCGCCGATTTATGGCCGGTTGGTTTATAGCCACAGTAATAGCCGTGCTGCCCGAGCATATCGCCGTGGTCGCTCAAAAATATAACCATTGTATCTTCGGCTATTCCTAGCCGGTCAAGGTAGTTCAAAATACGGCCGATGTTAAAGTCGATATTGCTGACCATCCCGTAGTATTCAGCGATAAATTGACGGGTTTCCTCTTCTGTCTCGGGCTCTAGTGGTTTTTTAGCACCGTAGGCGACTCGGCTTCGAAGTGCCGCTTTTTCGTTCCCCTCGCAATCGATCTCCAGCCGTTTTTGCTGTACTTCCAGCTGCATTTCGGGGTTGGGCACACCAGGGGGCAACGGGATTTCGGCCGGGTCATATAAGTTTCGCCAATGATCCGGCATCGTATTTGGATGATGGGGTGGTCCGTATCCAATAAATCCAAAAAACGGCTTTTTGCTACCATTGCTAACCGCACTTTCGATATATTCGAGCATATGATCGGTTTGAAAATCAGGTTCGTACCGCTTGCTCGTGTAGGGTTGATTGGTGTCGCGGTAATAAATCGCATCAAAGTAGCGATGTCCACGATTAAATCCAACAAAATCATCAAACCCCAAACGTCCTTCACCGGGTGCAACAAACCCCGGTTTGGGTCCACCTGCAAGGTGCCATTTACCAACATAACCGGTCTGGTATCCGGCATCTTTTAATAGATTTGCTAAGAACTCTTGATTGGTATCAATTGGGAAGTGGTTTTGCAGCATGCCGTGTGACTGTGCGTATTTTCCCGTCATTAATGAAGCCCGAAATGGACAGCACAGCGGATAAGACACATGTGCATTGTTAAACTGGACCCCTTCTTTTACTAGTTGGTCTAGGAACGGGGTTTTGATCACCCGATTACCAGCGCATCCCATCACATCGTGGCGCATTTGATCGGGATAGATAATTAAAATATTTGGTTGGTCTTGTAACATAGCTTTTTCTTTAACTGAATACGCTTGAAAAGCCAGCGCAGAGCATCAGGAGAATCTGTTTGTGTGAGAAGGAAACGTAATGCTTGATCTAGCAATTGAGACTATCAAGCGGGAAAAATCACGTCAATAAATTGATCAATTGCTGGGAATATGTGCGGGAGCTTTTACGCGCTTGATCAACCCTTCATCGCAACGGCAGTCAGTTAGCAGTGTGTTGATGTAGCCTCCGCAAATCGGCACAACGTTCGGCCGAAACCTTAGCTTTTCTCCCTACCCGATCTTGAATACAATACCGCACCATGACACACCAAACTTTAGCTGCCCAACTTTATACGCTCCGGGACCATACCCAAACTGAAGATGATTTTTTGCAAACACTGAAAAAAGTGCGCCAAATCGGATATACATCGGTCCAGATTTCTGCTATCGGGCCAATACCGCCTGAAAAAGTAAAAGCCTGCTTAGATAAAAGTGGCCTTCAATGCTGTATTACCCACACCGCCTTTGATCGTTTAATCGATGATTTACCGGCCGTCATTCGCGAGCATCAGTTGTGGAACTGTCAGCACGTTGGCTTAGGCCATATGCCGCCCCAATTCATTGATCAAGGGGAAGCGGGCTATCTTGAATTTGCGAAAATCGCCAACTCGGTTGGGCAAAAGCTTGCAGATGCTGGGCTCACATTTAGCTACCACAATCATAGTTTTGAATTTCAGAAATTTAATGGGCGAACCGGGATGGACATCATTTTTGAGGAGACGGACCCACGATATTGCCACGCAATTTTAGACACCTATTGGGTCCAGCATGGGGGTGGCGACCCGGCCGTGTGGATTCACAAGATGGACGACCGACAGTCGGTCGTCCACTACAAAGATATGGTTATCTTTGAGCGAGCACATCAATTTGCTGAAGTGGGCGAAGGGAATATGAATTGGGAAACGATCAACCAAGCGGTTCGGGAATGCGATGTTCCCTTCATCGCCGTTGAGCAAGATATTTGCCAGCGTGACCCGTTCGAGAGCCTTCAAATTAGCTACAACAACCTTGTTGGATGGGGGTTTGCATGAGCAAAAAATTGAGAACAGTTATTATCGGTGCAGGCGCTTCTGTGTTTAATATGCATCGCCCTGCGTTGCAGCAAGATTTCATCGATCTGGTGGCTGTTTCAGACATTGCCCACGAGTCGGTCAAAGATAGAGTCACTGAATTTGGATGTGACTTTTACGCTGACGCCACAGAAATGTTGGCTGAGGCTCAACCTGATCTAGCCGTCATTTTGACCCCACATCCGTTCCATGCTCAGCAAACCATCGAGTGTTTGGAAGCGGGCTGTCACGTGCTGGTTGAAAAGCCGATGGCGATTGAGGTCGCTGAAGCAGATTTGATGGTTGCGGCCGCTAAAAAGGCAGACCGGCTGATTGCCATCAACTTTCAGCAGCGTTTCCGGCCGGAAGTTGAAGCTGCCCATCAGCTGATCAAAGATGATGTCCTTGGGCAAATTCAGCATGTCGACATGGCCCTATCTTGGCCAAGAACGGCCGCATATTACGGCAACGGCGGCTGGCGTGCGACATGGGTGGGTGAAGGTGGTGGGGTCCTAATGAACCAAGCGCCGCATGATTTAGACTTGATCTGCCATCTTTTGGGGCAACCAAACAAAGTTTATGCTTGGACCCGCACGGTGTTCCAAACCATCGAGGTTGAAGATACGATTCAAGGGATGATGACGTGGCCAAACGGTGGAATGGGGTCGATTCATATCAGCACGGCTGAAGGCAAGCGGCCGTATCGGCTTGAAATCATCGGCACCAAAGGGACGCTTAATATCGCCAAAGGCTCGCTAGAGTGTCACCTGTTTGATGAAGATATCCGTGACACCATTTCCCACAGTCCTGAAGGGTTTCCGAAAATCAAGGCGCATCCGCATAAAATTGATTTACCAGAGGGATCGGGTGATCACGTTGCAGTCTATCAAAATCTGCGCGCTGCGATACTAGACGGTGCCCCGGTTAGAGCCGACGGGGAGCAAGGGACGCTGTCATTAGAATTGGCCAACGCGATGATTTACAGCAGTTATCATCAGCAAGAGGTTGAGTTACCGATTGATCGAGAGGCGTATAGCGCGTTGCTAAAGAATCTACAAAACGGAGCCAAGATATGAGCAAAAATGATGGTATGAATTATGCCCCACAGGGAAAACCACGGCCGGTTGTAAACAAAGGTGAGTTTCGCTTTGCAGCGATGCATTTAGACCACGGCCACATTTATGGGATGTGCAATGGGCTGATTGAGGCTGGAGGTGAGCTAGTCGCCGTTTATGATCCTGACCCCACCAAAGTCGAGGCGTTTAAGAAAACTTACCAAGGTGTAAAGATCGCTCAATCTACCCAAGAGATTTTAGATGACCCCACGATCCACATGGTGGCGGCCGCTGCAATCCCCAACTTACGTGGCCCATTGGGATGCCGGGTGATGCAAGCGGGCAAAGATTATTTTACAGACAAGACCCCTTTCACGACCCTTGATCAATTAGCGGAAGCGAAACGGGTTGTGGCCCTGACCGGTAAAAAATACATGGTCTACTACAGTGAACGGTTGCATTCTGAGTGTGCGGTTTATACGGGCGAGTTGGTGCATGGGGGAGCGATCGGCCGGGTGATTCAAGTTCTTGGGCTTGGCCCCCATCGACTCAATGCGCCCAACAGGCCAGACTGGTTTTTCAACCACGAGCAATATGGTGGTATTTTGTGCGATATCGGCAGCCATCAGATCGAGCAGTTCTTGTATTACAGTGGGGCGCAGGATGCCACGGTTACCAATGCCCGGGTTGCCAACTACCAGCATCCTCAATTCCCAGAACTTGAAGATTTTGGTGAAGCCAATCTGGTTGCAGACAACGGCTGTTCCAACTATTTCCGGGTCGATTGGTTTACCCCGGATGGATTGGGGACTTGGGGGGATGGCCGGACGCTGATTCTGGGCACTGAAGGGTATATCGAGCTAAGAAAATATATCGATATCGGCCGTGACCCTGAAGGGGATCAGCTTTATTTTGTTAATCATGATGGGGAGCAACATATGTCCCTTACTGGCAAAGTCGGCTATCCATTCTTTGGCCAACTGATTCTTGATTGCCTAAACCGAACAGAAAACGCCATGTCTCAAGCCCATGCGTTTAAGGCTGCTGAGCTTTGCTTAAAAACTCAGCAAAAGGCCCGAGAATCATAGGGAAGGTTCCTTCCCATAATTGCTGTACCCCATCATCGTATAAACCAACTTTTCCATCATCTCCGCACGTAGCGGCCGACCTTCCGGTTTTGCGAACAGATTGTTCAGCTCATCTGGATCATTTTTTAGGTCAAACAGCTCGCCCTGCTCTAACCCGTCATAAATCGTTAGCCGTGCTTCATCTGTGACGAGGGTGCGCAGGCAGTAGGCGCTTCCTTGGCCGGTCACGTCGAGCGGCATCCCTTCTTCAACCAGCACGCGATCCCGCACGCTGACGGCCGGGTCTTTTAGGATGGGGCACGCACTGTGACCCTGCATCCCTTTGTATTCAGGGCAAGATGCCAGTTCAAGCAACGTTTGCCCCATATCTAACAAGCTAACCATCGAGTGGGTTGTGCCTGATTCCATCCCCGGAGCTTTAATCAAAAGCGGGACTTGGATCACCCCTTGATAGTGGACTGCGTGTTTCAACATCAGCCCATGATCCCCAAACGCATCCCCGTGATCGCTGGTAAAAACGATCACCGTGTTGTCGTCCAGCCCCAATCGTTTTAGAGTCGCGAGTAGCTCACCGATCCCTTCATCAAGCATTGTAATTGAGCCGTACTCGACCGCCTCTGCTTTACGCAGCTGATCTTCGTTGATGCTAAACGGAAACGGGCCACGATGATCTTTGCCCCGATTAGCGACCATCTTTTGAATGTGGGGCATTGAGTCTGCGTGTGGGTCATTGAAGGTGTCTGATACCGAAACATCGGCCGGATCATACATGTCATAATATTTCCCCGGTGGTGCAAACGGATGGTGCGGATCAGGATAAGACGCAAAGAGGAAGAACGGCCGGTCATCTTCTTTAGACTTTTCCAAAAATTCAATCGACCGTTCGGTCACATAGCTGGTGGGATACAGCTCCTCAGGGACAGAGCTTTGATAAACCTGATTCCATGCCTCATACCGTTTTAAAGCATTTTGGGGGGCACCCATTTCTGTTTAAATCTAGTCCCTTTTCTTGTGCCCAATGCAGATAAAGGCCGC
>JBGCDP010000345.1:0-10002 GCA_045105475.1 Anaerolineae bacterium | reverse complement strand
TCACTTACTTGGTCTGCTATCGCTCCGGTATCAATCTCGCCGCCACATGCGGCGAGCACTGCAATCATCAAAATTGCTAGGGGGATCATAAATTTTTTCATCAGGTTTTCTCCGTTGCTCTAAATTATTTTTCATCAAGTCACTTCATGTGATTAAAGACACTGTATAAATCGGTCGTTAGCAGTTCGTTACCACTTTTGAAAAATTGTCGGCCGGCTCTCCGTACCCTACGCCAGTAGTCGGAGCTAAATTCTGGAACAAATAAAAAGAGACTTTCAGCCAACGCCAAAAGTCTCTTTTTGTTTTTAATAGTGCTAGGCTGGTGCGTAAGGAACTCTGCAAGCTCTGTTCACTATAATTTCACTATTACTGATCTCCTATGCTTGTTGAAATTCCTGCAGTCTACATGGGGGTGGAGCTTTTGTTTTTCCTACCAAGTTTATTTAAATAACCAACTTGATTTAGTGGCTGAATAGTCAACGTTCGGCCGGTGTGCTTGGAGCTGTTGAGATCGACCAAACTATGCTTAAGTTGCCGCTCGCCGGCCGTTAACTTAAGTTGTAAGTCTCAGCAAGTAGAGTTTGATCGATGGTTAAGCTCTCGACATATTGAAAAAATAGAGCGGGATTCATGGAATTATTCAGTTAAAAAATTCTGTGAATCCCGTTTGATGTTTCTAAATTTGTTGAATAAATTCAGGGAGGGGTAAGCCTTGCGATTAGCCAACTTATGCAGGTTGTGGGTTGCTAATTGATTGCAAAGGTGACTTGAGTGAGGTCACCGCCAATTGTTTTGGAGGAATGTTATGTTGTTATCTGCGCCTAGTTCTTTGTTGAAAAGAGGGGGTTTCCGTGCGAAGTATCCCCCTTATTTTCTAGCTTTTATTTTTACAGTTGTGCTGTTAAGTTTTGCAAACAGCGCGAATGTCGCCTATGCTGATGTTAGGGAGCCACTTACACATCCTGAACGAATTGTGCCTTTCGTTGAACCCGACAATCAGCCAACTGGATTTACCGCAACAGCCGATAGCAGCTCTCAAATTACGACTGATTGGATCGATTCCGTTGCGGGTGCCAATGCGCCTACCGGTTATTTAGTCTATTGCAGTACAAGTGCTAGCATTGTTCCGCCATTAGATGGGATTGATGTGGTCGATGATACGAACTGTGCAGACGGTTCTGGCGCCCAAAATATTGGACCAGGGGATGAGACAGCAGTTTGGGGCAGCTTGGATCCATCTACAACTTACTTTTTTGAAATATATGCATTTATCGGTTCAGGGTTGGCGATTGATTATTTAACAACAACGATTCCTACGGCGAGCGCTACGACAAACGGTATTGTTGTTCTTCCTACGGGAACGATTGAAATTATTGAAGACACTGTTCCAAATGCCGGCCGTGATTTTAGTTTTTCGATCACAGGCGGTTTGTTGCCAGCTACGTTTGACCTCGACGATAATGGCAACCCAACCTTGCCGAATACACAAACCTTTAACGCAGTTGCTGATGGAACCTATGTGGTCACACAGGCGGCCGACACAGATTATGTCACGACTATCGCCTGTACAGACCCATCGGGTGGTACAACCACGCTGGGCTTAGCGGCGACAATTGACCTTTCAGGTGGTGAGACAGTCACTTGTACATTTACCAATACGCTTGCACCAACAACTGGCACGATCGTAATTATCGAAAACACTGTTCCCAATGCCGCTCAGAACTTTGCTTTCTCTACGAAAGGCGGTTTAACGCCAAGTAGTTTTAATTTGGACGATGATTCAAATGGAGCCTTGTCGAATACCCGGACGTTTAATAATGTACTGGCTGGAGAGTACGGCGTGGCACAAACCGCCGTTCCTGGTTATACGACCACGCTCGTCTGTGTTGACCCAAGTGGCGGGACAACCACGGCCGGTGCAGAAGCCGATATCGATTTGGCCGCTGGTGAAACAGTTACATGTACATTTACGAATACGGCCCAGCCCGGAACGATAGAGATTATCTTAGACACTGTGCCAAATTCTGCTCAAAACTTTGCATTTACAGGTACGGGCGGAGTCTCGCCTATCACTTTTAATTTAGACGACGATGCAAATCCGGCCTTACCAAACACCCGGACGTTTAATAGTGTCCCGGCCGGATCATATAGCGTGAGTCAGGCAGCTGTTTCAGGCTATACAACCAGCGTGGCGTGTGAAGATCCAAGTGGCGGAACTACGACAACCGCGACGGCGGCCGCTATTGCTCTGGCTCCAGGGGAGACGATCAGCTGTACTTTTACCAATGAACTGAGTCTGCCGGAAATTTCTGTGTCAGATGCAGAGGTAGTTGAAGGGGATAGCGGATTAGTTAATTTACTATTTACTGTTACCCGCTCTGACAATACGTTGGCTACCACGGTTCAAGCTAAAACTGTTAACGGCTCAGCGGTTGCCGGTAGCGACTTTAACGCCATCAACAACCAGACAGTTAGCTTCCCGGCCGGAGGCGCACTGACTCAGAATGTAATTGTTAAAGTGAAAGGGGATGAGATTGTTGAAGCCAACGAATTGCTGACGCTCCTTTTAACCAATCCGGTGAATGGACAAATCGTTGATGACGAAGGTGAAGGGGAAATCACGAATGATGACAGTGCAACCGTGACCCTGACCGGGGCCACCGCAGTTCTTGAAGGTGACACGACCAAGTTAACCTATATTTATGAAGCGACACTTGATAATGCGGTACAAGGTGGGTTCAAATTAGAAAAAGACACGACGAGCGGGACCGCTAAAGCGGGTACTGACTTTGACGATAACGACGGAATCTTGACCTTTGCCGGTAATGCTGGAGAAGTACAAACAATCGAGTTGGTCACCCGACCTGATAAACAGGTAGAAGATGATGAGATTTTGACAGTAAAAATCAGTTCGATTAGCAATACCAATGTTGGCAATGCATTGACTCTCGCTGGTTCACCGATTGTTGTAACAATTGAAAACGATGACCAAGCGACAATCTCTCTGCTTGATGGAGTGGCCAAAGAAGAAGGGGATTCTGGGACGACGAATTTTGTATTCACCGCCGTTTTAGACAACCCGGTTGATGGCGGGTTTAAGATCGCCTACGAAACTGATGGTGGCACAGCCTCAATCGGGCCAGACCTGAATGACAAAGATGGGACGCTAACTTTTGGCGGTTCGGCTGGAGAAACTGAAACGATTACGGTTCAAGTCAAAGGAGATGAGATTGTGGAAATCGATGAGATTTTCACCGTTGCATTAGGTTCAATCTCAAATACCCCATATCTAGACTCACTGTCTGTCACTAATCTGATCCAAGAAGGAACGATTCTCAATGATGATGAGGCGATTGTGACGCTAAGCGGCGGCGTGGCCAAACAAGAAGGAGACAGTGGGACTGTCAGTTTTACCTTTACCGCCAAACTAAATGTAGAAGTTGATGGTGGCTTTAAATTAGCGTACTCAACTGAAGATGGTACAGCCAAACTTGCTGATAATGATTACGTTGACAACGATGGTGTCTTAACATTTTCAGGTACCAAAGATGAGACGAAAACGATTACGATTCTCGTTAATGGTGACACCAAAGGTGAGGCTCAAGAGACGTTCAATGTGGTTTTGGGTGAAGCCACACCTGACACTGATGGCATTGAAATAAACACGGCCGGCAGCCCGCAAGTTGGTACGATTTTGAATGATGATTCGGCCGTCTTTTTTATTGAAGTCACGCCAGACATTGGGGAAGAAGACGGGGTGATGCAAGTCACTGTCACGCTCACTGGTGAGGCGACAGTGGGTGCCACGATCGACTACGCTACGGTTGCAGGGACCGCGATAGCCGGGGTTGACTATACATCTGTAGCTGGCACGCTGAACTTCGGCGTGGGTGAAACATCTAAAACATTTGATGTTCCGATTTTGGATGATGACATCACTGAAGGGGATGAAACGTTCTCTGTTTCGATTGCGAATCCATCAGCCTACGGACTAGGTGAGCCAAGTATTGCGCTAATCACAATTATCGATGATGAGTCGTCTGCAATCATTAGTTTTGCCGAGCCAATTAGCGCTGGCGAGGCTGATGGGCAAATGGCGGTTACGCTTGAGCTCAATCCTGTATCAGACGTACCCGTCACCGTTGACTTATCCTCGGCCGATGGCACCGCAACGGCCGGCGAAGATTACACCGCTATCGATCAAACCGTAACATTTGAAGCGGGTGAAACCAGCAAAGTGGTCAATATTGCGATTCAAGACGATAAGGATGCTGAAGGAGATGAGACGATCATCTTGACTTTAAAGAATCCGATGAATGCTGGATTAAGCCAAAAAGCGACAGCTGATGCCACAATTATCGATGACGAGATCCGCTTAGTGGCTTCAATTTCAGGCGTGACAATTGACGAAACCAACTCAGGTCAAAAAGCGATGTTGTTTGAAGTAACCCTGAGTGCTCCTATTGCAACCGACGTAACGATTCAGTTTGCGACCCAAGACGGCACTGCCATTGCAGGGGAAGACTATGTGGCTTCTTCTGGCACCTTGGTCATTCCTGCCGGCCGTCAAAAAGGGACGATTGGTATCTTTATCCTGGGTGACCGTGACAGAGAATCTGATGAGACATTTGAACTGCTTCTGTTTGGCGCTACTGGGATTGAACTAGATGCTCCTTCAGGGGTTAAATCGGTTACGGGCGTTATCCAGAATGATGACAACTCCTTGCTCACCTATCTGCCGTTGATCGGCTTCCGTGCCTTTTCACAACCAGCGCCTGACCTGATTGTTGACTCAATCGATACGACGGGTGGTGTGCTAAAAGTGACCATCAAAAATATCGGGATTGTTGCGGCCGACAAGCCATTTTGGGTCGACTTGTTTGTTAATCCATCTGTTTTGCCAACGAAAGCGAACGATACGGTTGCAAACCTTAATCAGTCTGGAATCGTGTGGGGTGTTGAAGGCAGTGTCATCCCATTGTTGCCGGGTGAATCGTTGACACTGCAAATTGGCGATCAATATTACAATGCTGACAGAACGAACTATACAAAGTCGATTCAGGCTGGTGACCTATTGGTTGCTCATGTCGACTCATTGAATTCATCAACCACGTATGGGGCCGTTAATGAAGCACATGAACTAATAAATGGTACGTATAACAACATTTTGTCGACGACGGCCGTGCGTTAGTTGATTTAAGAACGTTCTATTTCAAGTAACTGGTTAGAAATAAAAACAGCCCAATCTCAAAATTAAGATTGGGCTGTTTTCGTTTTAGAAGAGTTGCGACAGTTCGGTACAAAAGTCATTGCACATTGATGTGTTTTAGACGAAATCACACCTAGAATCACCATTTGAAAAGGTATAAAAAATACAGATTCGTAGTGCGATAATTTTAATTCAAGAGATAATTACCTTCTTAAGCATCATACCTGTCACGAAATGATGTCTTTAGGCCAGATCCCACCGTCTGGCCTCTACAGTTTTGAGGGTGTAATTATTCAAAGTATCAATTAGATACAAGATGCATATTAGGAGAACGACTAAAATGGGCCGTCTAAAAATAGCTGTCATAGCAAGCTTTTGTTTAATGTTTTTATTGTCACTTGTGAGTTTGATTCCAACTACCTCATATGCGATGACTGATCCGGTGTTGCCCCCACGGCCGACGCCCGATCCAGTTTCTGCAACTTCTGGATCGAGCATAGGCTCAACAATTATGTTATCGATTCCTGTCGTTGAAAATAGCTCGATGAATGCTGACAACTGGACCGTGGTTCAGTGGAAAGATGCACATGGAAAATGGAACGATGTGGACGGCTGGCAAGGAAACTTGAGTTACAACCAAGCTGCAAATAACTGGGAAGTCATTTGGTGGGTGGACCGGTCTAACTTTGGGGAGCAGGATTTTCGCTGGGTTATTTATAGTGACGAAACCCGTTTGAAAAAGCTGGCGACAAGCCCTACGTTTGATTTGCCAGTGAATCAGATGCAAGGTGTTGTCGTGACTCTGGAATAAGCGAATATTTCCTGCATTCAAAGTTTCTTCGCTTACTTGCCACCTGCATAAATTGGCGTAGGATACGAGTCTATGAAAATACTCGAAACCGCTTTGTACGTTGATGACCTCGATGCGGCTAAAGCATTTTATACACAACTGTTGGGTTTTCGGCTCTACTCTGAAGAACCCGGCCGCCACTTGTTCCTTGCCGGAGCCGACGCGATGCTGTTGTTGTTCAACGCTGAGGTGACCGCCCATGAAGTTGATGGGATGGTGCCTAGCCACGGTGCAATTGGACCCGGCCATGTTGCTTTTCAGATCGAACCGGGCGAAATTGCAGCCTATGAGCAACTGCTTGAATTCCATCAAGTTGAAATTGAGAAACGAGTTACATTTGGGAACGGTATCACTTCGATCTATTTTCGCGACCCGGCCGGAAATTCGCTTGAATTCGCCACGCGTGCACTTTGGGGCCGGGCATTGAACCAAAATTAAAAATTCAACAGTTCATCAATTCAGCAGTTCAACAAAAATTGGAACAGTTATTGAGGTAAAAACAGTTGATGTACGATTTAATCATTAAAAATGGCACGATCATAAACGGCCAAAAAGGGAAGCATCGCTATACGGCCGATGTCGGTATTGTGGGTGACAAGATTGCTGCCATTGACCGAATTGATCCATCACAAGGGCACCAAGTGATTGATGCGTCTGGAAAGATCGTGGCACCCGGCTTTATCGATGTACACACACATACCGATGGCTGGTATCTAAAAAAGCGCAACTTTTTTTCCAAAACGGGGCAAGGGTTTACGAGTGAAGTCATCATGGCTGACGGGATTTCGTACGCACCGGTCAATAAGCATACGGCCCATGAATGGTTTTACTACTTGCGTGGTTTAAACGGCCTGCAGTTTTCTGATTACACCGGTTGGGAGTCGATTGCCGACTACATGGCCTTACTCGATCGCAAGACTGCCCAAAATACCATTCCCCATATTCCATATGCCAATGTCCGTTCACTTGCTTGCGGCTTCGGCCGACAAGGGCCAGACGATATCCAGATGAGCCACATCAAGGCGGAAATCGAAAAAGGGATGGATGCGGGCGCCGTTGGCCTCTCAAGCGGCCTCGACTACATTGTTGAATGTTGGGCTACAACTGATGAACTGGCCGAAGCATGTTCTGCGATGGCGAGCCAACAGGGGCTTTATGTGACCCACATTCGCTATCGCAAGGGGATGATTCCGGCTTTAAAAGAGGCGATTGAAATCGGCAAACGGGCCGGGGTGCCAGTTCATATCTCCCATTTAAAAGGGGGCTCTTCTTCACCCAATTTAGATGACAGTGTGTTGAACTTTATCAACGAGGTGGCGGTAAACGAGGTCGATTTTTCGTTTGATGTTTATCCATACATGGCATCGTCGACGATGCTCAACTACCTGTTTCCGTATGAGGTTTGGCAAGATGGTCCACAGCAGGTGTACAAGCATTTGCGTCGGCCGGAGATGCAAGTCCGTGCCAAAGCTGCTTTGGCGCATATTGACCTAAAAGATGCCACGATTGCATGGTTACCAAGCAAGGCCAATAGCCAATTTCAAGGAAGGACGCTCCAGCATTACGTTGATTCAGTTGGCCTTCCTCCCATCGAAGCGCTGACCAATTTGCTGATCGAAGAAAACTTGGCCGTGCTACTCGTTTTTCGAGTCGGCGATGACAGCCTGATTGAACCATTTTTGCAGCATCCGAACTATATGATGGGGTCAGACGGTATCTATCAAGAAGATGGGTTTGTGCATCCACGCCACTATGGGTCGGCGGCTAAACTCATCGGCCCGATGGTGCGTGAGAAACGGCTTTTCTCATTGGAAGACGCGGTTTGCAAGATGACGAGTATCCCGGCCGAACGTTTTGGCTTAACCAAACGTGGCATCATCCAAAAAGATTATTTTGCTGATTTGGTGGTGTTTGACCCGAGATCGGTGTCTGACATAGCTACTATGCAAAACCCGACGCAGCAGGCGGTTGGGATTGAGCATGTGATTGTGAATGGTCAGCCGATTGTGGGCCAAGGTCGGCCGTTAAATGAGGCTGACCCTGTCCAACCTGGTCGGGCATTAAAATTCAAGAAGTAGGTTTTGTTATGAATACAACTCAAAAATACCCCCCATTTGTTCCTCAGCAGCTACCTAAAGTTGCTCACGGCCGTGGTTCGTGGATCACCGACCAAGATGGCAAAGAATACCTCGATGGTTCTGGCGGCCCGGCTGTGTTTTGCATCGGTCACGGTGATGCTCGCGTTAATGCTGCGATCATGGCGCAATTTGAGCAGATCGCTCAAGGGTATCGCAGTATGTTCGATAGTGACCCGCTGCAAGATTTGACCACGCTGATCCAAAAAAACTGCGGTGGCGGTTTGAGCGATATGCTTTTTGTCAGCGGTGGATCTGAAGCAGTGGAAGCCTGTCTTAAAATCGCATTGCAATATCAGCAAGCGATAGGGCAAGCGAATCGCACACGCTTTATCGCCCGTCAACGGTCATACCATGGCAATACATTGGGTGCACTTTCTGTGTCTGGTTACCCGATGCGGCGGGCCTTATTTAAAGATAGCTTATTGCCGGTCTCATTTGTATCGGCCGCTAATGAGTATCGGCCGCCGGAAGGTGTATCAGCGGGTGATGTACCTGAATTTGCTGCCAATGAGCTTGAAGCTGAAATTCTGCAGTTAGGCGAAGAAAACGTCTGCGCATTTATCATGGAGCCGGTTGTAGGTGCAGCCGGGTGCGTGGTGCCAGCCCCGGCCGGGTATGCACAAGCGATCCAAGCTGTGTGCCAAAAATATGGAGTGTTACTGATTGCTGACGAGGTGATGAGTGGATCTGGTCGGATGGGAACCTGGCGTGCCCTTGAGCATGATGGGGTTTTGCCAGACATCATGTCGATTGCTAAAGGTTTAGGTGGTGGCTATTTGCCGCTGGCTGCGGCCGTCTATCAAGGCAAGATCGGGGATGCACTGCGTGAAACACATGGCGGTTTAATGACGGGGCATACGTTTATGGGACACACAGCCGCTTGTGCCTCAGCACTAAAGGTTCAACAGATTATTGCTGAAGAAAACCTGTTAAAAAGGGTGCGAGAAAAGGGTGAGTGGTTGGGAGCAGAGCTACAATCGCGCCTTGGCCATCATCCACATGTCGGCAACATTCGTGGCCGAGGGTATTTCTGGGGCATTGAACTGGTTGAGGATCGCGAAGCCAAGCAGCCTTTTAATCCTGATCTGCAAATGCATGCCCGTTTTGGTCAAGCTTTACGGAATGAAGGGTTGCTTCTTTATCCGGTCACCGGTTTTGTAGAAGACCGTACGGGAGATGGTGCGATTGTTGCACCGGCTTACAATGCAACAGATAGTGACTTAGACGAGATTGTCGGCCGGGCAGAAATGGCATTAACAAAATTATTTGGCTAGAGAGACAGTTGCGATAGAAAACTTGGAGGTTTAAATGCAATACCGTCAATTAGGAAAATCGGGTGTTCGGGTTTCAGTGATAGGAATGGGAACCAATCAGTTTGGTGGAAAGGTTGATCAAAAAGGGGTCAACGCCATCATTTCAGAAGCGATCGATTTAGGCATCAACTTTATCGATACGGCCGACGTTTACCAAAAAGGAAAGTCTGAAAAAGCATTGGGCAAAGCCCTCAAAGGCAAACGTAATCAGGTTGTATTGGCGACCAAAGCATGTATTGCAACGGGTGATGGCACAAACGAGCGGGGGACGTCTCGCTATTACTTAAACCAGGCTATTGAAAAGAGCTTGAAGAGTTTAAAGACAGATCGAATTGATTTGTATCAGATGCATCGTTTTGACCCCAAAACCCCGATGGAAGAGACGCTGCGGGCGTTAGATGATCTGGTTTCGGCCGGAAAGGTGCGCTATGTTGGCACCTCAAACTACGCCGCGTGGCAGCTGGCTAAAGCGAATATGTTGGCAGAGTTTAG
>JBGCDP010000344.1:0-26842 GCA_045105475.1 Anaerolineae bacterium | reverse complement strand
ATAATTTGCATCGCTCGAACCTTGGGAGCACCGGACAAAGTCCCGGCCGGGAATGTGGCCCGCATTAGTTCAAACGCATTCAATTTTGGGTCGATTTTCCCTTTCACATGGCTGACAATGTGCATGACGTGGCTGTATTTCTCGACCACCATCATGTCTGTTACTTTGACACTGCCGTACTCACACACCCGGCCTAGATCGTTGCGGCCCAGATCGACCAACATGACATGCTCAGCCACCTCTTTTGGATCATTAAGCAGATCATCTTCTAGTTCCTTGTCTTCAGCCGCATCTTTACCCCGCTGGCGTGTACCGGCGATCGGCCGCAGTTCGGCCGTGTCGTCATTGAGCGTGACATGCACTTCAGGCGAAGCCCCAACAACTTGGAAGCCAAAATCTCCAAAGTTTAAGTAAAACATATACGGAGATGGGTTTAGCATGCGTAATGCCCGATAAACCATAAACGGATGGGCATCGGTGCGCCGTTCGAATCGCTGACTTAAAACGACTTGAAAAATGTCCCCAGCCTTGATGTACTCTTTGGCGTCAGTCACCATCTTTTCAAACTCATCCTGAGCTTTATTCGATGTCACTTTTCCACGTGAAACGTTGAGGCTCACCCCCCAGCGCTTCGTAGGGATGGATGGGAGCGGCCGGAGCAGCTTTTCAGCGACCCGTTCGATTTCCCCTATTGCTTCGATATATTTTTTTGCTAACCCTTGTGGTGTACGATCTCCAACGATGCGTACGTTCGAAAGAACCTGAATGCGATGGCGAATGTGATCGAATACGATGAGCGTGTCGGCTAGCATAAACATCGCTTCAGGGATATCGATGGCATCTTCAGCCGTTGTTGGCAGATCTTCGTAGAAACGGACGGTGTCGTAACCTAGGAAGCCGACTGCGCCACCTTGTAACGTTGGGATGCCGGGGATGTCGGCCGGAACGAGGCCATCCATCTCACGCTCAAGCACATGCAGAATGTCTTCACCCTCAGCCAATTCATAAGGCTCTGACAAACGGCTGTCTGTGATTGTGCGGCCGTTAAGCGAGATTGTTCCTTTGGGATTAACACCTAAGAACGAATATCGGCTAGATATACCGCCGGGAGCGACAGATTCAAGCAAAAACGACGTTTCGTTCTCGTTCATCAGTTTGAGGTAGACGGTGACAGGTGTTTCAAGGTCGGCCGAAAACTCACGATAAACTGGAACAATCGTGGCACCGTCTTTGACATATTGGGTAAAGGCATCGATGTCTGGAAAATAATTTGAAGCCATGATTCTAGTTGTTGGTGGTTAGATATTAGGGGTTAGCGATATGTGTAAAAGCTTATATCTACTATCCAGAATCCAATACCTAAAACAAAAAAACGCTCTCGTCCATCTTCATCTGAGATTCAAAATTGAAAATCAGAGAAAAAGGGACGAGAGCGTTTGAAATTCCCGCGGTGCCACCCAGATTGCCGTATTGCGATTTAAAATCACACGGCCAGCTTTTGATCAACTCAATCATAAGTCTAAATTCGATTAAGCTTAGCCCTATAACGGGGGCTACCGGATTAAGCTATAAATGTCGAAGGCGTTTAGCCTGAGACACGTTTACTTAATCAACTTCCCGACCCATTCGTCATCTGCGCTGATGTTTCTTTTTCAGAAGAACTTTTTCAAGATCAAGAAACTCTCTGGAACCCGCTTAGATAAGTACTAATTCGGTGCAACGTTGTTGTCTATGTGTTTGTTTAACGGCCGGAAGAATAACAAAGGATGTAGGCTGTGTCAACAGGGGGAAATTTCAAAAAGCAGATTTAGGGGCTGCACACGATGCTATTTGAGTCGATATAAGAGCGTGGGATGCTTTAAAGCATCAAGGTTCCGTTTTCTTTGATCCGCCTCGCAATTTCGGCCGAGCTTGGCGGCTTAAGCGGCAGTGCTAAAAAGAAAGTTGAACCTATCCCTGGCTTGCTTTCCACCCATAGGCGGCCGCCCATCATTTCAGCATATTGACGCGAAATTGCAAGCCCTAAGCCACTGCCTCCATAGTCTCGCGTAATCGAATTGTCCGCCTGCTGAAACGGCTCAAAGATGCGATCCATCTGCTCGGGTGTGATTCCAATCCCTGTGTCACGGACCTGGATCAAATAGAAAAATTGATTTTTTTCAGTGATCCGGTCAATGATCAAATGGATGATTCCGTCTTGGGTAAATTTGGCCGCGTTGCTGAGGAGGTTCTGCAAAATCTGGCGAATTTTCATATAGTCGCCATGAAGCATGGTTTCTTCTGAATTGATGATGTATTTCGCTTTGTTGTTGTTTTCTTGCAGAATAAACTGCAGAAAATCAATGATCTCTACTGCCATATTCTTGAGATTGAACTCGTCGTAAAAGAATGATGTCCGGCCGGCTTCGATTTTAGAAATATCGAGAATGTCGTTGATCATTGCCAGCAGGTCGTTTGCCGCGTCTCTGATCCGTACTAAATCCCCTTCCCATTCAAAACGCCCCGCATCATGAACATCTTCGCGTAGAATGTCGCTAAACCCGATGATCGCATTAAGCGGGGTGCGAATTTCATGTGTCACATTGGCGATAAATGCGGACTTGGTTTGATTGGCTTCGATCGCTTCTTTACGCGCTTTTTCCGCCTGCTCGGTCATTTCAGCCAGCATAGACGTCCGTTGCCGAACCCGGGTTTCAAGGGTCAAACTATTTTCGTTAAGCTGTTTATTCTTTTCTCGAATTGAGCCGACCATCTGATTAAAAGAGTCTGTTAAATAGCCTATTTCATCGTTGCGCCGAACACGTAGTGCGACATTTAGATTTCCTTGATTTACTTCCCGAATCCCACCCACTAAAGCACGGATCGGCGTCAAAATGTTGTAGCCGATAAAGAGCGGAAATCCGCCTAATGTCAGCGCAAGTGCAACGCCCAACAAAATAATCATGGGCTGCATGCTTTGGTGGATGTGCGACCGATATGGGATGTAATAATCTTCAATGATACCGTTTGTATCATTGGTAGAAAATGATTCATTTCCCTCAAAGTTGACGAGATGAGGTGACTGGTTAAATGACTTTGTTTGCAGCCCGATTAGCCATGGTGCATTAAGTGGATATAACGTGTGCCATCCTCCTAAATCATGTGAAACAAAGGCCATTTTAACCTGACCATTTGCATCCAAAACAAGCTGCGCTGTACTTAGCTTTTGCCTTTCTTTAAGTGGTAGCTGATACCATGTGATGGTCATTGTTTCGGCCGTCTTTTTGACATAAACGCCTGAATCTGGCCTGTTAAATGGTGCATCCAAAGCGATATCCATCGCCATTACTGCGATGCCTGCCTGAAGCCCATCTCGCATAGCGCGCAGGTCAAAGGGTTGATTAAATGTAATTAGCCTGTTGTCACTCAGATAAAGCTCGTTGTAACTATCTTCAAAATAAGGAAAAGGAAAAGGAAGCTCAATTTTTTCTGATATCTCATCACGCATTTCGATTTTTTCCCCTAAATCAAAATCAAATTCCAGATTCCCTTTATCAACTTGATAGCCTACCGTTTGTGGGGTAAAGGTTAGAGTTTGTTCTTCTGCCAGCAATGAATCATTTTTATAATTTGCTGAAAATCGTGGTGCAAAGATGAGCGCTGCAATACTTATCAAAATTAGCTGGGTGACGATAATACTGGCTAACAATTGAGCTAAAAATGAAGTGCGTTGCCACGAGCGATTAAGATATAAGCCAATCAAAAAGTAGATAAAAAGCAGCCCTCCAATCGCCAGACTAATATCTGCAATGGTCGGGGGAACCAACCGAAACGTAATTGAAAGGCCAATCACGAATAGCAAAAAAGGGATGGTTAAAATGAGCAGAAAATAATTGAACGCTCGAGTAATTTGGCTCGCAGGGTTTAAAAGGCTTTGAGGAAATATTTGATCACTTTGGGATAAGTGAATGAAATAATTTCGTAGCGTGACAAAAATCGCCCAAGCAAACTCCAGAAAGACGGCCGCAGACATCAATTGAATTTCAGTATCTGAAATTTGGAATGGTTGAATAACTGCGGAGGCGCTAATCAACAGGGTGATGAAGACTGTGATTCCTAAAATAATGTAGCTTTCGAACTTAAATCGGTTGCTGTCGATGGGGAATCGATAATTTAGTTGGATCAGTGCTGTAATGGCCATCGATCCGGGTACGTACTGGAGCGGAACAATAAATGCATGAATTGGCGACAGATGGGGCAATGACACAGAAATAAATTGAGTCAGGCACAAAAGTATAGAAGATAGGCAAAAGCAGATCATGATCCAGCCCGGCGATAGGAAGCTCTTCTGCTGAAAGAGATAGACTGTGCAGGCTACCAGCAGCACGAGTTGTGCCAATACTGTAATTGAGATTTGTGTGAGCTGAATCAATTCCATATGTGGGTGGATTACGCTTTTCCGAACATTATTTGACTCTGTTTTTTGATTGTACCTTTTGGAGCTGGAGATACTGCTTACAGGGCTTCCATAAGGATAGGGTTTTGCTTGTTAAACTGATAACTTTTTCCGCAATCTTCACAAGTTTAAATAGGTTTTCCTGCATGAAATTTTCTGCACTTTGTTAGTAAAAAGCTCTTTTGATCCATTTGACCTAGCATTCAGCTAAATTGAATTCAAAATTCTTTATAAAAAGCGTGATTATTTTGCAGAAATCACCATAATTCTTTTATGAATCATTTAAAAACTTCTGATTGCTCTGAACTCCCTGTTTATCACCCTACTGGTGAGTATCGAGTTTATGTTGGGTATCAGCTGCTAGACAAAATTGGGTCTCTTTCAAATACGCAGGACCATGTTGCTTTGGTGACCGATACAAACGTTGGCCCTTTGTATGCTCAAAAAGCGGCTCGCCAGTGGGATGACTGCACGATAATCACAATTCCGGCCGGAGAGTCGCATAAAACACTTGAATCTGTCCGATTTGTTTATGAAGAAATGTTAGCGGCTGGATGTGACCGACAAACAACGGTTGTGGCTTTGGGTGGGGGTGTGGTTAATGACTTAGCCGGATTTGTGGCAGCCACATTCATGCGCGGGGTGCGCTTTGTTACCTCACCAACCACACTGCTCTCGATTGTCGACGCGAGTGTTGGGGGTAAAACTGGGGTTGATCTTCCAGAAGGCAAGAATTTGGTAGGTGCGTTTAAACAGCCAGAAGCAGTTATTGCGGACCTGAGCCTGTTAAAATCTTTGAAGCCAGAAGAGTTTGCCAGCGGGATGGCGGAAGCGATAAAACATGGCATTTTAAATGCTCCTAAGGCTTTGCCTGAAATACTGCGGAAAAAATGGGGAGCTGAACTAAGAAATGGATTTTCGGCCGATGATCAGCTCGCTTTTCAACAGTTGATATGTGACGTAGTAACGGTTAAACGGGATGTTGTCCAACGTGACCCGTTTGAACATGGCGAGCGGGCTCTGTTGAACTTAGGCCATACATTTGGGCATGCTATTGAACAAGTCACCGGCTATCAGGTGCGACACGGCGAGGCTGTTGCTATGGGTCTTGTCTGCTCCGCTAATCTTTCCCATAAACTAGGTTATTGTGAAGCTGACCTTCAGGTAAACATCGAAGAGATGCTGGAGCAGGTTTCACTGCCAACTCGTATTCCGCGCTTAGATCCAGAAGAATTATTGTCTGCCATGCAGATGGACAAAAAGAAAAAGGGAAAAAAATTAAAATTTATTCTTATGCGAGGGATTGAAGAGGTTTTTATTGCTGACGATGTTTCAGACTCAGATGTGATGGAGACCTTAGTAGGACTAATGGAAGGCCATTAGCCGTTTGAAATAGGCGATTCGTGCCGATAATTGGTCCTGTGGAATGGCTTCAATCACTGCTGATCACTTTTTACTCACTTTGGCCAGACAACTATTCTCAGGTTTGACCTAAGGGCTGACTAGCAGGTTATTGCAAGCGTAGTAAAAATCATGTATTTATTTGTAGGTTGCTTGGTTTGTAAGTCGGAACGGTGTACAACCTAGCGTAACAACCCTTTTTAACCTGAGGTAACGATTTCCAAGGTGTTGTTACTTTAGAGGAATAGCTATTTGTCTGTAGCCAGTTGGATGACTGACCCTATAATTGGAAAACAGCTTGCAAACTTTCTTATCAAGAAGGTGATTGGTCGTGGGGGAACAGCAACGGTGTATTTAGGACATGATGTCGTCCTGAATCGATCAGTTGCCGTTAAAGTCATCCATCAGTTTTACCGAGATAATCCGGTTTATACTCGGCGCATGGAACGGGAGTCACAATTAATCGCCACGTGGCGGCATCCTAATATCGTTCAAGTTTATTATGCTGACTTTGAGCATGAGATCCCCTATTTTGTCATGGAATTTATTGATGGCCCCGATTTGCGGGACATTATGGATAATTTCCGCCAAGAATCAAAGTTCCTACCCATTGATGACGTTTTACGGATTGGTGAAACGCTGGCATCTGCTCTTGATTTTGCGCACAGTCAGGGGGTAATTCATCGAGATGTAAAACCTTCAAACGTGATGGTGTCAAACAGCGGATCTATTTCGCTAACTGATTTTGGTTTGGCCTTAGAGATAACCAAAGGGACCATTGGGGAATCTTTTGGAACCCCACATTACATGGCTCCTGAGCAAGCGAATCAGGCATCAGATGCTGGTCCTGCGTCAGACCTTTATTCGCTAGGTGTTATTCTGTTTGAAATGTTAACAGGTTCGCTGCCTTTCGATGCTGATGCGATTACTGGGATCTTGATTAAAACGATGACGGGTGAGCTGCCTCAAGCTACATCGCTTAATGAAGTGTTGCCTAATGAAGTTGATGAGGTTTTTGATAAAGCCCTTTCGCGGAAAGTGGAAGAACGGTATGCGACTGGCCAAGATTTAATAAACGCTTTGAAAGAAGCTTTTGGCAAGTTGGATGATGAGCCATTGCCTTTACTTGAAAGCCTTGTTGCAGATTTAGACAGTCAAGACCTCGATCTTTCAGACCCTACGATTCAAAATACGCTGGCCGGCCGCCTGATAGCAGGCAGTGCTCGAAATGAGAAGCTGAGCAAGCTTTTAGAGTTAGATCACCAAACTGAAAGTGATCGGCCGGTGTTTGCTGATCCCCACAAGACGACTCAAGTTGAGATGCCTAAAGGTGAAGAAACTGTCCCATCAAAATCACAGGCCACCTTGCGCAAGGTGTTGCTCTGGCTAGCCGCACTCCTTACAGTGTTTATCGTATGGCTTGGATTTGCTTTTGGCTTTGATCAAACAAGCTTTGCTGAATATTTTGGGGCAGCTCCTACAGAAGTCGCTCCCTTTGTTGTCGTTTTGACTCCAGAGGAACAACCTACCGAAGAACCGACTGAGCCTGCCCCGACTGTAACGCTTGCTCCGGTTGTGATCGCCATCGCTGAAGAATCTCCTTCACCAACACCGACGTTGCCGATGCCCACGGAACAATCTATCCAGATTGAACCCACTATCGAACCGACCGCGGCCGTGACGCTGGCTGCACCAATCCCCCCTCAACCTACCCCCACACGCATTGCGAACCCCGATCTTATTTTGATCTATACAGAAGAGTTGGCTGTGTATTTATACAACCCGACTACGACTGATCTTGAGATTTCACTGCTGTCGTTTACCGCTTTAAGCGACCAAGATGAACAATCAAACTTGGAAGTTAAAGTCCAAACCTGGGGCAATACGATGTTGCAGGCTGGTTTTTGCAGTGCGCTTGAAGTTGGAACGATTGATCGGAGCGGACTGCGTGATCCACGCTGCAAAGAATTTAATTGGATCGATTATCCAGGTGCCAATTCAAGCCAGATTTTTTGGGTAACCCGGCCGGATGAAGGGATTGATCGATTTGGAGTCTATTGGGGCGGCGAATTGGTGCGCGTTTGTCTAACCAATGCAAACGTCTGCCGAATTAAACTCCCTGATCTTTAGAGACTAAAAACTCAAAAAAAGTGATGGTCTAGTGCTTATTGAGGCGCTCAACCACCTACAGTTTGCCTCCGTGCATAATAGTTTTTCCCCGCTGGTGATAAATTTCACGAAATAGCCTAAAATAGCTCTAACTTTGAACAACTTTTTGGAGCGTCTAAATGACACGTTGGCAACCTAATTCGCTTGAAGCCAAGCGGATCGAAAAACTTGAAGCCCTGAAAGAATCAGGCATTAATCCTTATCCATTACGAATTGAACGAACTCACACAAATAGTGAAGCTATTGCTGAGTTTGAAAAGGCGGAGACAGCGTTGGCTGTTGAAGGCAATAGTGACGAAAAACCTGCCATTCAAGCAACTATTTGCGGCCGGGTTATGAGCATTCGGGATAAGGGGAAGCTGGTCTTTTCACACATTGAAGACGGCCAAGCGCGACTCCAACTGTTTATTCGGCGTGACTCTGTTGGTGAAGAATCCCACAGGGTTTACAAAAAGCTAATTGATATTGGTGATTTTGTGCAGGCGACGGGTGAAATCTTCCGGACACGAATGGGCGAAATTAGCCTGAATGTTTCAGATTGGAAGATTTTGAGCAAAGCGGTTAGCCCTTTGCCTGTGGCTAAAGAGTCTGAAGTAGATGGGGAAGTGGTACGCCATAGCGCATTTGCGGATGTGGAAGAACGGTATCGGCAACGTTACGCGGACTTGGCCGTTAACCGCGAAGTTCGGGACGTTTTCTGGGCACGTGCCAAAGTGGTTAAGGCGATTCGAAACTATCTAGACGATCTTGATTTCTTGGAAGTTGAAACGCCGGTTCTGCAACCGATTTATGGGGGGGCGGCCGCTAAGCCGTTTGTTACTCATCATAATCAGCTGCGCCAAGATTTATATCTGCGAATTTCGTTTGAGCTGTATCTTAAAAAGCTGATTGTCGGTGGCATCGAGCGTGTGTACGAAATCGGCCGGGATTTTCGCAACGAAGGGGTTAGCTTTAAGCATAATCCTGAATTCACCCAGATCGAATTTTATGCTGCGTATTGGGACTACAATGATGTGATGCGTGCAACCGAAGGAATGGTCCAGGCTGCTTGTATGGCGGTGAACGGCACACTTCAGATTGAATTTGATGGCAATCCTGTTGATCTTTCTGGAGAATGGCCCCGTATCACCATGCGTGAGGCGATTAAACAGTATTCTGAAATCGACTATATGGAACATCGTACGGCCGATGAGTTGGCGAAAGCGATGGGACGAGAGCATGCGGGTGAACAGTCGTGGGGCAAATTGATTGATGACCTGTTTAGTGAATATGTTGAGCCGAAACTGATTCAACCGACATTCATCACTGAGTATCCGCGCGAAATCTCACCGTTTGCCAAAATGATCCCTGAAGACCCTGCGCACGTAGAGCGGTTTGAAGGATTTATTGCCGGGATGGAATTGTGCAACGCATTTACTGAGCTGAATGACCCGCTTGATCAAGAACAGCGTTTCATAGATATGCAGGAAATGTACAAGTCAGATGATGACGAGAGCAATCCGATTGATCACGACTATCTACGTGCGATGCGTTATGGCATGCCGCCGAACGGTGGCTTTGGCATGGGCATCGATCGTTTAACGATGCTTTTGACCAATAAAACGACCATTCGTGAAGTGCTCCTATTCCCGCATTTGCGAGATAAATAGTCCTAAGTTAAATAGCAACCTACCGAACATCGATGAACTTCACTAATCAACAGATCCAGCGGTATGAACGTATTCGAGTCTTGGAACAGATGCAGAAATTGGACCCTGTCGATTTCGAGCATTATTGTGGCTGGCTCTATGAAAAAGAGGGTTATTCAGTTGAAGAGACTTTAGCTTCGGGTGATGAAGGGGTTGATTTACTCCTGACCAAACGGGGTAAAAAAGTCGTTGTTCAATGTAAACGGTATGCTGGAAACGTCGGCCAACCTGTGGTTCGTGATTTGTATGGGGCGATGTTCCATGTGGCGGCAACAGAAGCTCATCTGTGTACCACCGGCCGGATATCGCGCCAAGCGGAAAGCTGGGCGGCCGGGAAGCCGATTGAACTTATCGATGGGCACGATATGGTCGCTTGGGCGAGCAAATGGCGTCGCCTAGAAGGGGAACGGCGTGGTGCCAAGATTGTTTGGACTACCGCAACCGCTTTGGTTGCTGGCATTGTTGCTATCGCTGCTCTAACTCTTTTGTTGGGCGGCTGGTACTTCTTTAGTCAACGTACCGTTCGGCCGGAGCCAACACCGGTCCTAAACATACCGATTTTGTCTACTGTAACACCCAACGGTGGCGCCCCGGTTGAGCCAGAAGCTGAAGAAAATACAGACGGCTTGCCGACGGCTGTTGCCACATCAGAAGCTGATGAACCAACACCAGAAGCGACAGAAGATGCTGAAGAAACGCCTGCTATTGTCGCAACGGCCACCTTTGTGATTGAGAACACGGCCGTACCGCCGACGCCACAACTTCCGCCAGAAAGGTCTAACGTGAATATTCCCCGGCGTCAAAATACCATTCAGATTGATGGATCGCTGGATGATTGGGATTCTGTGGGGCAGGTCGCTGCCTCAACAGAGATAGTTTACACGGCCGACAGTTGGAATGGCACCGATGATTTAGAGGCGAATTGGTTTATGGCTTGGGATGAACAGGCTCTGTATGTAGCTGTTTTTGTCATCGATGATGTACACGCACAATATTCGACCGGCGCGAATACGTTTCGTGGTGATAGTTTAGAAATTCAGTTTGATACGGATCGAGTTGGGGATTTTGGAACTGGTATTTCGGCCGATGAATTTCAGCTAGAGATTTCGCCTGGAGATTTTGGCAGCATTGCCCCAGAAGCGTGGCGATTTAGCGGCCGAAACAATGGGGCATATGTTGATGCACCAGGGCATCAAATCTTAGTGGCGGCCGAAAAGTCTGATTTTGGCTACTTGATCGAAGCGCGTATTCCGTGGAACGCCATTAACGTCACTCCTGAAGCCGGATTGGTGCTAGGGGCTAACTTAAACGTTAATGACAATGATACGGCCGGGCCGCTGCAAGAAGTGATGAAGTCGAATGTTGGCACGCGCTCGTATAGCAATCCCACCAGTTGGGGAACGCTGACGCTGCAGTAAACCCATCAGTTTAGGCATTTTGAATAAAGATTAATCGATTCGTTAAGGGATTGCTTTCAAGGGTGATTTTGGGCGTGAATTTTTCTTGACATCCAGAATACTTCACGGTATGTTCACCCGCGCTAGGGAATCCTAGCCTATAGCTTATAGGGAAAATAGATATGGAGCGATTAAGTTTTACCTTCAGGGGATAGCCTTTTGTTCCAGCTTCAAATACAGAGAATTTACTGAGTCATCTAAGCAACTAAATCGATAGAGCTTATTGTTTGCGTAACAATACCCTGCAAGTGAGCCGGTACCGGCTTGCCCTATTTAGTCTGCCTATAAACCGTGAGAGAGAACATGGGAAAGAGAAACCAACATATTTTGGGAAGCTTACTTTTGTGCGCCTTGGTGTTTCTTGTCGTTTCAACGACGAGCTTTGAACCGGCCGTTGCTGCCATTGGTGATGTGACGATTATTTATGATGATACATTGGCTTCTGGTTGGTCAGAAGCTGGTTTTTCTCGAACTTTTGACCCGATCCAGTCTGCAATTACTCACACTGGAACACAAGCGATTGAAACGACGATCAATGTGGGTGGGATCGTTTATCTCAATTATGATAATGGTGCCAATTATCCTGATGGTGCAGTTAACTCCGTGCGTTATTGGATACACGGCGGTGAGATTGGTGGTCAAGTTCTGAAATTTTCTGTGCTTCCGGCCGCTTATGATTTTGACAGCCATGCGATTGAGCTGACGCTAGCGGCCGGATGGCAGCAAGTCGAAATTCCATTCTGGCAGTTAGGCTCCGTGCCTCAGGTGACTGGGATTGCATGGAAAAATGTAGGCACGAGCACGGCCGGTCCGATTTTTATCGACGATATCGAGTTTGTTGAGAATGCGGAACCAACACAAACACCTTTACCCACTGAGACGCCTTCACCTACAGAAACGCCTCCGCTACCAACCGCGACTTCTGTTCCAGATGGATTCAATATTGTTTATGCTGATAGCTTGGCAGAAAACTGGGTTGAGAATGGTTTTTCGAGGACGTTTGACCCGAATCAAACCGGAACAGTTTATGCAGGCAACCGGGCTATTGAAACGACGATAGAGGTCGGGGGGATTGTTTATTTAAACTATGACAACGGGGCAGCTTATCCTGATAGCTCAGTCAATTCGGTGAGCTATTGGATACATGGTGGTGAACTGGGTGGGCAAGTGCTGAAATTTTCAGTCATGCCTGCCGCTTATGATTTTGACACCCATGCGATTGAGATCACACTTGCGGCCGGATGGCAGCAAATCGAAGTGCCGTTTACACAGTTTGGGTCAGTGGCGCAAGTGACCGGATTGGCGTGGAAGAATGTAGGCACAAGCGCGGCCGAGAGTTTATATCTCGATGAGATTGTGCTATTAGAAACTACTGTGCCGGCAGAAACCCCAACTCCTATTGTTCCTGTAACCGAGACTCCAACTCCACTGGCAACTGCAACCAACGTGCCTATTGATCCTTTAACTATTTATGATGACATTCTTGCTGCTGACTGGGCTGAAAACGGCTTCTCACGGACGTTTAATCCGAATCAAAGTGAAACAGTTTATGCAGGTAGCCAAGCGATTGAAACGACGATTTCAGTAGGTGGGATTGTTTATTTGAACTATAACAACGGGACTGCTTATCCTGATAGCGCGATTAATGCGGTCCGTTATTGGATTCATGGTGGACCGGTAGGAGGGCAAGTCCTGAAGTTTTCTGTGATGCCAGCGGCCTATGATTTTGATACCCACGCTGTTGAGGTCATCCTGACGGCCGGATGGCAGCAGATTGAGGTGCCGTTTACTCAATTTGGCTCAGTAGCACAGGTAACTGGTCTGGCTTGGAAAAATGTAGGGAGCAGCACGGCCAAAAGTTTATTTATAGATCAGATTGAGTTTGCACTCATTCCAGTTGAGACTGCGACACCAACACCGCAGCAAACCCCATCTGGCCCGACCCCGTTCCCCACGTTAGACCCGACTGACCCGACTAGTGACGATAGCTATCGACTTTCATTTTCAATTGACCGTACCTCTGTCCCAGAACTTTATTACAACGATTTGACCTTAAAAACATATGTTGGACAGGCGACCGATGTTATTGTGAAAGGGGATGGCACGATCATATCTGCGACCTATTCAGATCAAACCGGGTATGTGCAATATTCAACAATGGCCGAGCAGATTGAAATTGACGTCATAGGTGGTGTTGACGTTGCTTGGTTGGGATATACAGAAAAGATGGTCCTTAAAGATGATAAATCTTGGGCTTGGTCTCACGGGTTTGATGACAACGTGTTTCTCTTTCCCGCCATCGACTTGTTTAAAGCCAAAGATTGGCGCGCTACACTTTATTTGATAGGTTCTGACGTAGATGACACCCGTGATGAGGATTGGATTGTTGATGCTCCAGCCGCTCAGCGATTGTTGACTGAAGGTTGGTCTCTTGGGAGTCATAGTTGGACAAATAGTTGTGAGGATGCGACTGAACCGGAAGTGCAGCTAGCGTTTGATCGGCTAGAAGATATTGCTGCGGCATCAACTAAGCCAGACTATAAAATTATCGCTTTTGCCGCCCCTTGTTTTTCAAGTGCATACCATCCTGTCATATTGGAAATGCGTGATACAGGGGTGAGCAATGTTCAATTCAATGAAAGTGGAGATGACTATTTCCAGATTGTAGATTTAGACTCTGAAGCTTTTACGGCCGGTGGGAGTACAGCTTCGCCATTCGATTTTGATAATCCAATCGGACGTGACTTGCGCATCGAATATGCTTCGTTTGAGCTGATGCAGGGGGCCTTTGATTGGGCAGCAACTCAATCTGGACCTGATCAGCATATTTGGTACAACACGCTGACACATGGGAGCAAAGAGGCTCAGCTAGCTCCTTTGCTTGACTATGTTTACGATACTTATGGTCCGGCTGGAACCAATGAAGTTTGGGTCGCCCCGGCCGATGAAATTTACAGCTATCTGCTGGTGCGTGATCGATCTGTTATCACACTCGACAGTGTTGTATTGATTTCTGGGCCAGAGCCTACACCGACATTGACACCAACCGTTTTGCCGACTGAAGCCTTTACTCAGACGCCCACTCTCACGCCAACCTTATTGCCTACAGTGACACCCACGGCTTTACCGACTGAAACACCGATTGTTACTGCAACCGCAACTCTACTACCAACGGCTACTCCGACTTTGATACCTACGGTTGTACCAACTGAAACGCCTATCTTAGTCCCGACAGCAACACTTTTGCCTACCGAGACACCTACTTTGACTCCAACTCTTTTGCCAACGCCAACACCACTGCCTGCTGATCCTGTTTGGACGCAGGTTGTGACAGCTGGACAGCCTGACGTGACAGATGGATATGCATTGGCGCATGACAGCACACGGGGGGTGACAATCCTTTATGGTGGCGGCCGAACTTGGCCCTACAGCCAAGAGACTTGGGAGTTTGACGGAACAAGCTGGAGTCAAATTGCGACGACGGCCGTACCGAATGCTCGTTATGGGATGACTCTGATTTACAACAGCTTGCACAATAAAACCTTCTTGTTTGGCGGCAGTGATGAATTGGACAATGAGCTGAATGAAACCTGGGAATATGTGGGTGGGACATGGTTGCAAGTGTCACCTGCCGTTAGCCCGCCTGTTCGGACAGGGCATGCGGCGGCGTGGGACGACGCGAACGGCCGAATGTTGATCCACGGCGGAAACGAATTGGGGATCGCATTGGCTGATCTATGGGCATTTGATGGTTCTGAATGGGTTGAACTGTCGCCGATAAATAGTCCATCTGCCCGAACGGAACATACGTTGGCGATCAACAGCGGTGAGTTGATTTTGTATGGGGGGCGACTGGCCGATGGGACTTTATCCAATGAGATTGCGCACCTTGAATTGGAGTCGCTGAACTGGATCATAACGGGTAACGGTGATCCTGGCGGGAGGCAGAAACACACGGCCGTCTTTTGGCCAGACCGAGATCGGTTTGTGGTGATGGGAGGCACCGCTAGCGCAAGCGAAAGCTATGCAAGCTTAGCTTGGTCGTTTAACGCTGGTATGTGGGAGAGTTTTGCCGACGGACCTGCAGTGATGACCACACGCCCGGCCGTGGCGGTTTATGCCACGGATGACAGTTCTAGCGGTTCGATTATCGTGTTTACCGGAACCCAAACTTGGGTTTTGAAATAGGGGAGGCCAATCATGAAACAATCTACTCAAAATAAAACATCTCACGTTGCATCGAACTGTAAAATTTTAGTTAGTCATATTGCTCCGGTTTTTACAAGTTTGGGATTTGCCTCAATCTTGCTCTTTAGCCTGTATTTAAACTTTTTTGGGCCATTGGGTACGGCTGCGGCCGAGTCGTTTAAATTACCGGCAGTCGCCACTGAATTTTCAATTATTAGCGATGGGCCGTATGAACGCGGAGAACGCTCGGTCATGATCACTGCGACCAACAATCTGACCGAAACGTTTAGCTATATTTGGAATTGGGGGGATGGCTCGCCTGAGATTAGCGGAACTGAATCAACGGTAAGCCATGTTTATGCGGAATCAGCCGTTTATACAATAACGGCCGGTCTTGTTGATGTTGCCAACAATCGGCTTACCCGCACGCTGGTCATTGACTTGCCTCCTATCCGGCCGATTGTTGGGCTTGATCTTAACGGAAAAAGCTTAATCCCTAGCAATGAAGCGGTTTCCTTTGAAGCGACGATTGATCAGGGCGATTCCGTGACCTACACATGGGATATGGGTGATGGAACGCCACCTGTTACCACCACAACGGGGTTGCTGGCTGACTTTACCTTTCCTGATTTTGGTATTTATGACATCGTGGTGACGGCCGAAAACCCAGTAAGTGTTATGACGTCAACCTTCACAGCCGCCTATGGGGTTTTAAATGTCACTACTTCAAATTTTATCGATCCAAACGCGTCGAGCAGCTTTTTGCCTGAAGCCGACAGTGTGATAAGCGGGTCATCTGCTATTACTTTGGCTGATTCAAGCGGCTTTTCTACTGGTAATGAGGTTCTATTGCTGACGATGGATGGAGTTCAAGTTGGCACGTTTGAAACGGCAACTGTCAGCAGTACTGTTGGAAATACCCTAATCCTTGTTGCGCCTGTGCAAAATAGCTACGCAGGTACCGATAAAATCGTGGTGCAAAAGGTGCCCCACTACGACACAGTGACGATTGCAGATGGTGCTAGCCTGACCGCTCCAACTTGGGACGGGCAAACGGGTGGTATGGTCGCGTTTGAGGCACGCGTTGTGACCATTGAAGCGGGCGGCGAAATTAATCTAACTGGTAAAGGGTATCAACGAGACACCGGCCCAGGGCTCGCTACAGCTCGCTTAGGCTCATCTCATGGAGGTGCCGGATACGCTTCCGACAAAAGATACGGAATTCCATATACCCCTACGGCCTTAGGCAGCGGCGGTAGCTTTGCTTGTATTGGCGGCTTCTGCACATTTGGCGGGCATGGGGGTGGGGCGATCTTCGTCACGGTAGACGAACTATTTGTTAATGACGGTCAAATAACTGCTAGTGGGACGGGCGGACAAAGAGGCTGGAGCCCAAGTATTCCAAGCGGTGGCGGGGGAACTGGTGGATCGGTCTATATCGTTACCCCTTTGCTAGAAGGTTCAGGGGAAATTTCGGCTGACGGTGGTAGTGCCAACAGTATTAGAAATGGGTGGCCAGGTGCCACAGGTGCTGGCGGCCGAGTTGCTGTCCTAGCTGAACTATCAAATTATCAAGGAACGATCTCTGCGAATACAGGGAGTACTATCAATGACGCCTATCTAAGTTTCGATGGGACCGTTTACTTGGGATTGGTTGATCCCGTTTTTTCAACGGCCGAAGTTGGGTCGGCAACTACTCTCATAGATGGATCGGTGGCTACAGTCACGGTGACACTTAAAGATCAATATGGAATGCCCGCTGTAAATCAGCCAGTTTCTATAACAGTTTCCGGCATGGATAATTCGGTATTTAACAGTGTAGGTGCTACCGTTTTGCCTAATGATCGGTTTTATGCTTTGGGCCGCACAGATAGTAACGGAGTCATCACCGGAACAGTGCTTTCGACAAAAGCTGAGTCTAAAACCATCGTTGCTTGGAGTGGATTTGTGCAGGTGCTGGATTATGCTCAAACTACATTTGTCGCCAATGTGCCTTCGGCGGCTCAATCAATACTGGAAGTCCTTGGACCAAATAAAATCGGGGCGGATGGGGTCGCAAGCGGCCGTCTGCAAGCCACAATTCGAGACGAATTTGATAATGTCATCAGCGATGTTGTGTCTGTTACGCTTTCCGCTACAGACCCAGCAGTTGCCATTATGACAGAAACGGTGGCAACCAATTCTGATGGTCAAATCGTTTTTAATGCATCATCACTTAACCCCAATATTGTCGATTTTCAAGCTTCTGTTTTAGGTGAGCTTATTCCGATTGTTGAACCACTAAGTTTTGTAGGTGCAGAGCTGGATGTCGTGGTGAGCGGTCGTGGACAAATGGCCCGAGGGTTACCGATTGTTCACACGATTTCTGTCCGCAACATCGGTTTCCTCCCGGCCGAAGATACAGTTGTCACTGTGACCTTACCAACTGAATTAGTCGGTTCTGTCCTAAGTCTTGAAAGTGGGGTTACTAATCCTACGGCCGGGGTTTATGTGTGGGATTTAAGTCAGCTAGCGCCTCAGCCTGCGGCCGATATGTTGGTCATTAGCTCAACGCTATCAATCGATTCAGCCGTTGACACGTCGGTTGCTGTCCAGGCCACCGCTTCTACGTCGTCTGTTGATGTATTTCCAGAAAATAATACCAGTCAGCGCACCCTGCTTATTTTACAAGAAGCGCCTCAGCTCAGTTCGACACTATCTAACAATAGCATTCAGGTTCTTCCTAATGGCAGCAGTACACTCACGGTTACTTTAACCAACAATGGAACGGCCGCACTAGAAAACGCACGCGTCAATTTAGATGGTGCTTTTCCGTGGCTGACACTGCCTGTTAAGAACTTTGGCACTATTCCAGCTTTCGGTGGTTCTGTCACATTCGCTATTGAAGCCAACCCCGGGACAGGTGTTTCAACCGGTTTTTACAACAGTGACCTTTCTATTGTGGGAGATAACTTATTGCCTAACACAGTTTTGATTCGTGCTTATGTGCAGCCACCTTTTAGGGATTTGGTTGTGGAATTAGATAGTGATTTAGGCGATCCATTGTCAGAAGCATTTGTGACAATGGTATCGACACGCACGATTTACACGATTGGTGATCCTATTATTGAAACAGTCACAGTTCGTGATTTTACAGATGCAAATGGCCGAGTAACTTTTGCAAACTTAGAAACAGGGAAGGGCTATGTTGTATCCGCTACCGCGACCGATTATCAAAATCTTGCAGCGAACAGCCTATTCTTATCTGAAGAGAGCGAAAGTCTACTTCAAGCTTATACGTTGAGTGGAATCGCCAATCTGTCTATTTCACCGAATGAGTTAAATATTTTCACAGCGGCCGAAGATGATCAAGCTCAAACGGTTGTATTAGAAAATAAAGGGGTTAGTCATCTGACGAATATTCAGATTCAAGCGCCGCAGACTGATGTTGATTTTGCCTATATCGGCCGGGTGACAACCGGAACTGTGAACCTTGCCCCCGGCGAGGCGTATACGATTACGTTTAACACCTCTGTGCCTGAAGGTAAACCGGATGATGTCTACTCTGATAATCTAACGATTTCGGCCGATCAGCTCGACCCGCAGCAGATTCCTGTCAATGTAGAAGTTGATAATGGGACGTTGGTTGATTATTGCATCGACGTTTATCTCAAACCTCTGCAAACGACGCTAAAAGGAGTGCGGGCTACTTTAACCGAGCGTAGTTCAACCGAACTGCCGTTTCAGCGTGAAGCCTATACTGATGCGATTAACGGGATGGCCTGTTTCCAGCAGATTCCGTTAGACAGCTATCAGGTGGCTGTGGATTGGCAAGGCAGCCAGGTTGTGAATGAAGCGGTTGACGTCACCTTTTTCTCAGACTCATATAAACGCTTTGAGATCGACTTTCCCCCAGTTGAAGCGACATGGGTGGTTGAACCTACCACCATTGTAGATGTGTATACGAGCACCTTGACGCTTGATTACCGGCCGAAATCACCGCCGATTTTAAGTGCATCCCCACGAGAGGTCCGCATTTGTCAGCAAGATGCAGGCACAATCATGGAGACTGTTACGATCCATAACTTTTTCCCAGTTGAATTTACCAATGTACGAATCGGGTTAGGCTATCTGGGCGAGGTTGGTGATATTTCAGCTACTTTAACCGATCCAATCAGTGGGGATTCCGTTGCAGAAGGGGACATTTTAGAGATCGGTTCGATTGCTCCCAATCAGGATTATGAACTGCAGCTTGAAGCCGTGCTTAACCAAGCGACTTGCTCAAATGCGTCGGGGACCGTTTTCCTGCGTGTGTTCGCTGACTACCAAAGCTATTTGCCAAACGGATGGTATGACGTGGATCAGCCAATCGCCAGCGTGCCGCTAGGTCTACCAGCCAGTGTGCCATTGAAAATTGCGCATCGGGGTTATCCAGAAGAGAGCAACCTGAACCTTGATCCACCCAATCTGCAAAATGTGACGCTCACACCGCCGCAGGTGTTGACCTGGATGGACATCAGCGAAACCAAATTTGATCTGATCGAAGTCGGAACAGATGTAACGTTTACATTGGACATTGATGCACCTGAATGGCTGCCGAACGGGATTTATCAAGACTATATCGTGATCACGTCTACTAATGGGATTACGACCGTTATCGGCATTGAAGCGGAACGGACCGACCTTGGGCTAGAGGTTGAGACTCGTTTTGTAACGCCGCTGACTGTACGAGATAGCAATATCCCTGGAAATAGTTTGTCCCCTCAAGAGCAATATTTTGCCGGGGTGGCTGAGGTATTTGGCAGTGCAACCGTTGTTGAGGGGACGACGAGCTTTATCAATGACACCTTTACTTTGAAAATCGGCTGTAAAGATTGTGATCAACCCAAACCGGTATGGCGGCGTGTGTCACCCACTCGCTTAAAAGCGGTCTATGTCGGCCGACCTCCTCGAATTGTCTCGGTGCCGAAACCTGGTCCCGAGCCGGAACCTATTAATCGAACGATCCTTGAACTGTCACAAGGATTTGCGCTGGAACGTGAGGCGTTTGATGCCCGACTATCGCTAGCAAATAGTTTCCCCGTTCCAATCGAAGATGTGACAGTTAATATTTCAATTTCTGATCGGGAAGATGAGCTAGGTGAAACGGTTTCGATTCGAACCTACACCCAGACTGTCAGCACATCATCACCTTTTGTGCCCAATCTGCCAGACCAGCTACCAGAGCCAGATATCGCCAGCAATATCCCTGACACTTGGCGCCAAAGCTCGTTGGCCAGCTTTGTCATGACGCCCAAACCACCCACCCGTATTGGCGATGTGGCTGGTAATGAAGAAACTGAGTTTAGTTGGACGCTTATTCCAGATGCAACTGGAATTGAGGATGAAAATGGGGTCCCGTTTTACGTCCAAGCCAGCATTGCTTACTCGGTTAACGTCGGCAGCACGATTGAAAACTACACGCTTGACACCGTTCCGGCCGAAATTTTTGTTCGGCCGCAGCCGCTCATCATGCTCGATTATTATCTGCCAACATACGTACTGGCCGGGCAAGAGTTTGAGTGGATCGCCTATATCAGCAACGTAGGCTATGGCGCAGCTCGTGATCTACAAATTACGACACCTCAGCCGAAAATCATTTCAACCGAAGGGTTGCCGGTTGATTTTGTCATCACCAATGTTGGGATTGGGGCACCCTCAACCGATAGCGACCCGGCCGGACTGATGTCGGCCGCTAAAGGGAGCGTGACTGATAGCGGCGCTAGTTTTGTGACAATACCACCCGGCCGAACGATCGAGATGAAGATCAAAGTAGTGGCGTCTGAAGATGGGGCGATGGCAGGAGCATCGGTTGACTGTACGCACCGCAACTATCGCGGGGTTGAGCTACCGCCGCTCATATACTGTAACCCAGATGTGCATTTCTATGACACCAATTATCTGTACTATGGGGAGCAACAGACTTTGGCGAAAGAAGAATGTTTTACGAGTCAGCATCAAACTTTTGAAGGCGACCCGGTCAACACATTCTCCGGCAACTTTACCCTAACCGAAAAAGATTTGATGATCCCAGCATGGGGTGATCATCCGCTGAAATTCGAGCGATCCTATAATGCGCTAACGCAGGATGATCCGGGTCCGTTTGGTCCGGGATGGACGCACAATTACCATATGTCGGTCGAATATCGGCCGTTTATCAGCCGCGATACGAATGGCAATCTGCTGCAGTCTAACCTGCTATCGGCCCGCCTGCCGCACGGTTCGCGCGTCTATTTCGCCGTTGATGAAAATGCGGAGATTGTGCCTTTGCCTGGTGTACGAGCACAAATCACTGAGACGTTGGGCAGCTATGTGGTGACCCAAGACTGTGACCAGTCGGTCTACAAGTTTGATACGATTATTTTTGGCGATGCAACGGCCCGGCCGGATGCGGTGCTGACTGAAATGATCGACGCACACGGCAACTCAACCACGTTTGAATATGAGCCAACCCACGGTTATTTGACCAAAGTGATTGAACCGGGCGGCCGTGAAGTGACCTTTGAATATGTTCAAAATGGGGATGATTGGCTGGTTCAATCTATGACCGATCCGCTAGGGCGCACAGCGACCTATAGCTACACCGACGGCTACATGACAAGCGCAACAGACTTCCGTGGGTTTACAACCGTCTATAGCTACACTGCACCCGTTGACGGCCAGGTTGGCTTGCTTGACACAATTTTTGACCCTGATGGCAATATCATTGTTGATAATAACTATGACGAAAGCGGCCGGGTGACGTGGCAAGAGGATGCTTTAGGCAAACGGACATCGTTTATTTATGCTCCAGGCACAATTAGCGGGACGACCCAAACAACGATAATCGACCCACGACTTAATCCTGTCATCGAAACTTATAATGAAATCGGTGCGCTTGTTTCTCGTGAAGATGCCCTGGGGCAGATATCAACCTACGAATATGACGAAGATTACAATTTAGTTGAGGTCGTTGATCGAAACGGCCAGCAGACGGCTTATGATTGGACCGACTGTAATTGCAATGTTTCCCAGATCATTGACAGTCTTGGCTTCACCATGGATGTGACCTACAACGAACAGAAAGAGATCACATCGATTAAGGACAAACGAAATGCAACCACAACGATTGAATATGATGCTAGCGGTTTAAATGCAGAGCGTATTATCGATCCGTTGGGGAATGAGACAGTTTACACCCATGGCTTGCACGGCGAGATTTTGACGGCCGAAGATGCGAACAGCAACGTGACTGATTACAGCTATGATGCTTACGGCAACAACATTGCGATTACCGATGCGCTGGGTCAGCAAACGCGCATCGCTTATGACGCGGCCGGGCGCGTCATTTCAACAACAAATGGCTTAGGTGAGACAACAGAGTTCGTTTATGACGCTGAGAACAACCTGCTCGAATTAAGAGCACCGCTAAATGCGACAACGACCTATGCATACGACAGCCGTGGCAACATGACGAGCATGACCGATGCACTGGGGCGGACGACGACTTACGGTTACAACGGCCGCAATGAACAGGTTTTGGTGACCGATGCGCTCGGGAATACCATCAGCATGACGTACGACGGGATCGGGAATTTGAAAACAGAGACGGATCAAAACGGCAATACGCGAACGTTTGATTATGACGCGTTGAATCGGGTGGAAACGGTCATCGATCCATTAGATGGGACGATGACGTTTACCTATGATAGTGAAGGGAATGTCTTAAGCGAAACGGACCCGAACGGAAACACGACGACGTATCAGTATGTGGGGAATCGGGTGATTACAACCTACGCGGATGGCAGTCAAATGACGGCCGACTATGACCCTGAAGGCAACTTAGTAAGCATCGTTGACGATTTAAACCGCAGTGTGGCCTACGTTTACGATTTAGCCGGACGCTTAACGACTCAAACCAATGCACTGCTAGATGACATCGGTTATGCGTATGACCCGGCCGGAAATATGATCGCCATGACCGATGAGCTGGGGCGAGTTACCGATTATGAGTATGACGCACTAAATCGCGTTGTGACGACGACCAATCCGATTTCAGGGACGACGGTTATAGACTATGACGCGATCGGCCAGCGGACCGGACTCACCGACCCGAATGGAAATAGCTGGGAATACGTTTACGACCCGCTACACCGTCTAACCGAAGCGATTGACCCGCTAAACGGCCGGACTCGATACAGCTTTGATCTCGTTGGAAATGTCAGACAGATCATAGATCCGTTGGGACGTGAAACGACTGTCGAGGTTGATGACCTGAATCGAACGATTGAAGTGGTGAACCCAATCAGTGGGACGATTCAATATGGGTATGACAATAAGGGAATTGTGACATCCGTTATCGATAGCGAAGGACGCCTAACTAGTTTTGAGCATGATGACTTAGATCGTTTAATAACGATGATTAATCCAGTTGGTGACACCATTGGCTACACCTATGATGCCAACGGCAACATGCTCAGCCGTACCGATGAAGAGGGGCGCACAACCACCTATGACTATGACAGCTTGAACCAGCAGGTGCGGATGACCGATCCGCTGGGTGGAACTGTCATCTACAACTATGACGCTGTCGGCAAGTTGGAGCGTTTTACCGATCCAAATAATCACACACCCGTCTATACCTACGACCAGTTAGACCGTGTGGTTCAAGTTCGTGATCCGCGAAACAGCACGATGAGCTATGTGTATAACAAGGTGGGCAATTTAACCTCAGAAACAGACTTTGAGAATAACACACAAACCTATACCTACGATGCTTTTAATCGCTTAACGGCCGCGACTAATCCTTTAGATCAAACGACTCGATTTGGCTATGACCTTGTTGGGAACATGACGAGCGTGACCGATGCTGACGATGAAACAAGCACCTATGGTTACGATGCTTTGAATCGGGCGACCGCTATCACCAATCCGCTCGATGAAACGGTGAACTACAAATACGATGCGGTTGGTAACCAAACGGTTCTGACCGATACCCTCGGCCGAGCCACAACGTTTGGCTATGACGGATTAAATCGTTTAACGACTGTCATCGATCCGCTCGGCCAAACAAGTGTGATGACCTACAGCTTGAGCGGTAATTTAGTGGGGACGGTTAATCCTGCTGGGCAAGTGACTGTCTATAACTACGATCCGCTGGATCGTGTTGAAAATATCATCGACCCATTGAACCAAGTGACAGCGTTTAGGTATGACAAAGTGGGCAACCAGACTCGTCAAACCGACCCACTACTACGCAATATCAACTTTGTTTATGATCAGCTGAATCGGTTGACACAAGTGCAAGCTCCGCTCGGCCGAACGGTGACCTACACTTATGACCCTGTTGGGAATCAGCTGTCGATGACCGATGCGAATACACATCGTACAAACTTTGTATACGATGAGCTTAATCGCTTAACACAAGCCATCGACCCGTTGAGCGCTGTGACCAGCTACACGTATGATCGAAACGGCAATCCGCTAACGATTACTGATCCGTTGGGGCGGGCGATTAGCTACGGCTACGATGGGCTGAACCGGCCGGAAACATTAACTGACCCTGAAGGGAATACGACTGAGTTCCGGTACGATGACGTTGGGAATCAAACTGAAATCATCGATGCACGCGGCTTTTCAACCAGCTTTGATTATGATGCCTTGGGCCGCCCCATCGCTATTACCGATGCGATTTCAGGCACACTTTTGCTTGACTATGATGAAGCGGGGAACCAAGTTGGTTTAACCGATGCGTTGGGTCGCTCGACAACAAACATCTATGATGATTTAGATCGATTGGTTCAGACGATCAATCCGTTGGGGGAAGTGACTGAGTATGCTTATGACCCGATTGGGAACCTGACTAGTGTCACTGATGCTCTAGATCGGGTGACCGGCTATCAGTATGACCGGCTCAATCGGCCGACTTTGATCACCGATCCATTAAATAACACAATCGAATACCAGTATGACCCTATTGGCAATGTGCTGGCTCAGATCGACCCGTTGGGGAACATGACAGCGTTTCAATATGATGCATTGAATCAGCCTACCCGTGTAACCGACGCGCTAAACGGCGTTATCCAGTACGAATATGATCCAGTTGGAAATGTAACTGCCATCACTGATGCAAACGGCCATCGGAGCACGTTGGGCTATGACCCGCTTAATCGTTTGGAACGGACCACGTCAGCTTTGAATGAAGTGACACAGTATGTGTATGATTTGGCTGGGCAAAACACATCGACGATTGATCCATTGGGGTACACAACCCAATTTAGCTACGACGATGTCGGCCGCTTGGAAACAGTCATCGATCCGCTAAATCGTGCGACGAGCTACAGCTATGACCCGGTCGGCAATCCGCTTGAGATGACCGACGGAAATGGGATTGTTACCCGCTATGCGTATGATCCGCTGAGCCGTTTGGCCAGCGTTACTGAAAACTATCTGCCGTCACCAACGGCCGACCACCAGACTAACGTTCAGAGCCAGTTTAGCTATGACGCTGTTGGTAACCTGACCGCAATGACCAACCCATTGGGGAATACGTTCACCTTTGGATACGACGCGCTGAATCGTTTAGAGGCCGCCACAGACCCTCTCGGAAATGCGTTTAACTACGGTTATGACTCGGTTGGCAATTTAGACGAGATGACTGACGCCAATGGTCAACTCATGACGTATCAGTATGATGCGCTCGACCGCTTGACCCAGATCCAGCGGCCGGATGAGTTGGTAACCTTCGCCTATGATGCAGTAGGTAATCGACTTTCGATGACCGACCCAACAGGGGTGACGCAGTATGTTTACGACGATCTCTATCGACTGACAAGTGTCACCGATCCGCAAAGCCAGGTCGTTGGGTATGGGTATGACCCAGTGGGGAACCGGACCAGCCTAACGTACCCAACCGGTGAAACAGTCAGCTACAGCTACGACGCTGTGGATCGTTTGATTCAGGTTGACGACTGGAGCGCTGGTCAGACGGCTTATAATTATGACGCCAACAGCCGTCTGACCAACATGAGCCTGCCAAACGACATCGTTGGGACCTTTGGCTATGATGATGCCAATCAGCTGACCCAGATGGCATATGCCAATATCACTGAAACGCTACAAACCTATACCTACACCTACGACAGCGTTGGGAATCGGACTCAAGCGATTGAACAGACGATCACAATTGCACCTGAAGAAGTGCCTCAGGCTGACTTTACGGCCGCCCCTGTCATCGGTGGTGCGCCACTTACGGTGACCTTTAGCAATCAATCGTTGAACGGGACCAGCTATCTGTGGGACTTTGGGGATGGCGAAACAGATACAACGACCAATCTAACTGTGACCCACATTTATAGTCAGCCCGGGACATATACGGTGACGCTTGAAGCGACCAACGGTGGATTGACCCACGTGTTGACCCGGACCGGTCTGATCACGGTGTTGTCACCTGAAACGGTTGTGGCTCAGAATGGGGAATTGGTCTTTGAAACAGAAAATCCGGCCGC